>CAYOCW010000093.1:0-8257 GCA_964402615.1 uncultured Cyanobium sp.
TTGAGCTGGCGGCTTTTTGATGGCGATTCTGATGTTGCTATCTGTTCGTGAGTGGGATGCGGTAGGTTAGCCCCAGGCGCTGATCTGGTCGGCTAAGTGCTCGATTTGGCGTTGGCGTGCCGGGTCATCCGCCCAATCGCCGAGCAGGTTGCGGCGTAACCCGGCGCTGGCGGGGGTGAGATGGTCGCCCGTCAATTCCAGCAGTTGGCTGGCGTCGTTGGGGCACTGTCGCAGGGCCTCTAGCAGTCGAGCACTTTGGTCCAACTGGTCGCGACGAAATCGCACCAACAGATTGCGAGGTTGGCGCCAGGTTTGGCTCACGATCCTCAGGGTTTCGGCGGGGGAGGGGCTGAATTCGCTGCGGAAGCCCAGCTGTTGACCGACCTCCGCCAGAAAAGGCACCGAGCGCTCGGCGCTGAAGTTGTTAAATGACAGCGCCACCAGCCCCTGGATGGGGCGTCCTGCATCAGGTGCCAGCAGGTGCAGCTTGCAGCCGAGGCTGTGCCCCAGGCGCAGCAGCCTCAAGGCCAAGGGCTGCTGCAGGTTGCTCTGCTGCCCCGTCTCAACCAATCCCTCGACGACCCGAACCCGGCGAAAACTCCGCCAGGCTTCGATGGCCTGGCTTTGGTGATCAAAGCCGGGCACATAGCTCCAGGCGTGGACCCTCCAGCCCCGCCTGCTCAGCGCCTCCAACAATCGCTTGTAGCTCAGCTGCGGGCTGCTGGCCAGATAGCTGCCGCCGATGAATTCAATCAGTCCCCGGGGAGTGGCGCTCGCAGACGGCAACAGCCAAAGGCCACCGCGCTGCTGCCAGCCTTGGCCAAGTGCCGGTGGTTTCCCGTCAGCTGCTGCTCGTCCTGCTTCAGCCATCAACTCCACCTTTCGCCTTCCCTGGGCTGCCGAGCTGGCGCAGGGCAATCAGGGCCTCACGCCGGTGGGCGGGCCCATCCAGCAGGTTGTTGAACACCAAGCGGATCACGCCTTCGCCGTCGATCACGAAGGTGACACGGCCGGGGAGCAATCCCAACACGGCCGGCACACCAAAGGCCTGACGCAGGCGGTTCCCCTCATCCACCAGCAGGGGGAAAGGCAGGCGGTGCCGTTGGCTAAAGCGTCGATGGCTCGCGGCAGCATCGCCGCTCACCCCCCACACTTCAGCCCCCAGGGACCGGAAGTCGGCATAGCTATCACGAAAGGCGCAGACCTCGGCGGTGCAGCCTGGCGTGTCGTCCTTGGGATAAAAAAACAGCACCAGCGGGCGACCCTGCAGCTGCGCGTTGCTGTGCTCCTGCCCATCGGCATCTCGCAGAGCGAAGTGGGGGGCGCGGTCTCCAGGAGCTAGGGCCATGCTGCAGCGGATCCAGGAACTTGACGTTAGATGGCCTGATTGTCGCTTGCGTTCCCTTGCGGCCCGCCAGCGTGCTGAGACCATGGAGACAGCCGCGTTCACCTGTCCCGTGACAACCGGTGCTTGGCAACAGACGGATCTGCTGGGAGCGCTCGGGGCGCTGGATGCCCCATCCCGGCATGTTGCTGCGCACGCAGAGGCCGCTCAGCCTGCTGCTGATGAATTCGCCGCCAGTTTGCCGTCTGCCGCTCCTCCCCGGGAGGTTCGCCTCGGGGAGCGGGTTGAAAGCCATGGGACTGCGCAGACGCGGCATGCGGCTCCGACAGCGCCCCCGCTGTCGCAACGCCCGAGCCCCGCAGCGGCTGGTCGTCCTGCCATGGCGGCGGCCACCGTCGCGGTTCCAGCCGTGCTCGCCCCAGCTGTTGCCGAGATCCCGCAGGAGCCGCTGCCCGCTCCTCCGGAGAGCCTGCTGATTCTCGACACCGAAACCACGGCATTGAGTCCAGAGGATGGGCAGTGCATCGAGGTTGGTGCCGTGCTGTTTCAGGTGTCCCATCGGGCGGTGCTCACCCAGGTCTCGTTTCTGTTGCCCTGCGATCGCAATCCGGCCGAGCCGGTGAACGGGATCCCCGCCGAAGTGACCCGCCTGCCCCATCCCTGGCAACGAGCCTTGGCCTGTTTTCAGGCAATGGCGGATCAGGCCGATGCCGTGTTGGCCCATAACAGCAGCTTCGATCGCCAATGGTTCGGGAAGGGGGCGCTGCCACGGATCGACAAGCCCTGGATCTGTTCGATGGACGACATTCGCTGGCCCGCGGCCCTGGGCTTGCGTTCTGCCCCCTCGCTGCAGTCGTTGGCGCTGGCCTATGGCGTACCGGTCTGGGCTGCCCACCGAGCCCTGACCGATTGCACGTATCTCGTGCAGGTCTTGCAGCGCTGCGGTGATCTGGAGCGGCTGCTGGCGGCCGCTCTGGAGCCGCGCTTGTTGATGCGGGCGGAGGTGAGCTATGCGGATCGCCACCTGGCCCGCGAGGCTGGCTTCCGCTGGGACAAGCCCGTGCCCCGGGCTTGGACGCGTCGGCTCAGCCAGCGCGAAGCCCGGTCCCTGCCGTTTCCGGTGCGTCCCGTGGAGACAAACCTGCCGGTGGCCCAGCCCCTCTGACCCTCTGGAGGGAAACGACAGCGGATCTACCGAATCGCTTCCAGGATCGGAAGGTCTTCCTGCGATCCGGGGCGCAGCCTCGCAGCGTTCCCAGGCTGGAGGCTGCCTCCATCGTCCCGGCCATGGCTCGCCGCCCGACGCTCTCGTCGGCGCGCCCGGAGGATTCTCCACCGGGTCGCTTGCATCGTTGGCAGACGGCCCGGTCGTGGGCGTTGTTGATCCGTGAGGCCGAGGCGTTGTGGCGGGTGGATGTGCGCCTGCTGCATCGCTTGGCGGCCCAGGAGCTGCTGCAACTGGTGCAGGAGGTGCCGCCGCGCCTGCGTCGCCGCGTCAACCGCTGGCTGAAGCACCTGCACGTGGCCACCCGCCTGCGCTGAAGCCGGCGGGGGCTAGGGATCGACCAGGTCCTCCACCGCCAGGCAGTCGATCAATTCGGCTCCTCCCGGCCGGGAGCCCCAGACCTGCAGGTGTTGCCCAGGGCAGCTGATGAATCCCAGGCTTTCAAACGGGAACAGCACGCGCTCCATGGAGATGCTGGCGGTGTCGCCGCAGCGCACGATCACCATCCGGTCGCGGCGGTTGCGGTAGTGGCAGGCAAGTCCGTCAGCCTCCATCAAGCCTGATTGAAGCGGGTCTTCAAAGCCTGAATGCCCCTCCTTGGGCTCTGCTAGTCCCCGGACGGGAGCTCTTCAGGGCCGCGCCGCGCTCGGAGCGGTTCGCGGCTGAGGTCCGCGGCGTCTGACCGCCGTGGCGGGCCGCCGAGCAGCGCGCCGGTTTTCCGACTGGTCATTCCGCCAGCGGAGCGGTTGCAGCGCAAGTGCCTCCGCTTTTCGGCACCAGGGCGGCAATCCTGGGTCGGTGAGCGACCCGCGCACCGGCGGTCCCCCACCCCATCGCGGTGGCGCGGTGATGCCGCAACCGTTGCCGGGCCTGAGCTGGCTCGCTGTTCCTGCCCTTGAAGGCTGGTCTCCGGCAGGAGTGGCGCGCGGCCGGGGGCCATCGCTCGCCCGCACATCCCGACGACAGCCGCCGGGGATCCTTTCGGCCACACTCTTCTCTGCCCCCTCCCTGCCTTGCCGTCCCCGTTATGGAGATCCGTCTCGGCTGCCACCTGCAGCTCGACTGCGAGCTGCAAACGGTGATGCTGGCTTTGGTGCACCCCCACGCCTCGCGTCTGATCGATCGGCGCGGCCCTGAGTTGGCGAGGCTCTCCCCCGATCGCCTCTCTGAACTGTTGGTGGATGGCGATGGCAACCGTTGGTATCGCTTCCTGGCTGCTCCAGGCCGCACCAACTTTTGCTACGAGGTACGCCTCGCTGATTCCGGGCTGCCGGACCGTCAGCTGCCGACCGCTCCGGAATGCCCGGTGGGTGTGCTGCCGATCGCCGCCTACCGGTACCTCAATCCCAGCCCCTACTGCGACACGGAGCGTTTGGCAGACCTGGCCTGGAGCCAGTTCGGCGATCGGGCTGCCGGATGGCCGCGGGTGCAGGCGATCTGCGACTGGATTCACGCCCGAATTCGCTTCGATTACGGCGCCACCGCCCCCGATCGCACCGCCTCCCAGACGCTGGCGGCGGGGAGTGGTGTCTGCCGTGATTTCACCCACTTGGGGATCAGCCTCAGCCGCTGTCTGAACATCCCAGCCCGCTATTGCACGGGGTATTTGGTGGCCGATCCCGATCAGCCGCAGCAACAACCGGTGGACTTCACCGCCTGGTTCGAGGCCTATCTCGGTGATCGCTGGTACGTGTTCGACCCGCGCCACAATGTGCCTCGACGCGGTCGGGTGCTGATCGGTCGCGGTCGCGACGCGGCGGATGTGCCGTTTTTGCGCTCGTTTGGTGCCCATCAGTTGAACGGTTTTCATGTGATCAGCGAGTGGCTGCAGCCGGCTGGTTGAGGCGCCGCCTCGCTGGATCCGCCCTCAGCAGCTCTGGTGTTCCAGCGCGATAGCGCCCGCTGCGGGCGCTATCGCGCTGGTCGTGGCACCGCTCGTTTTTCGCACCTAAATCCGCATTTTTGGGGCTCGCTGTCCAGAGGCTGGTCGCAGCTGCTCCGCCAGTTCATGGTCGCCCTGAACCAACGCCCGGCCGCTGTGCGGTCGCCATCGGCCCCAGGCCCCTACCCCTCTCTCTCGCGCCGCCGCTCGCCGCCGCGTCCGCGGCCCTATCGGGTTCCCGAGCTGCTGCGGGCCATTGAGGTGCTGAACCTGCTGGAGCTCACCGGATCCCAGCGGGCCACATCCCAAGCCCTGGGGTTGCATCAATCCAGCGTCAGCCGCAGCCTGCGCAGCCTGCGGCTGCAACTGTCATTGACTCCGGGCCCCAGCAGCTGTCTGCGCTATGGCGATGGCCCCGGCCTCGGCCATCTGCGCCAAGCGCTGCGGGCCCATCGGATCGCCGACGGTTGGCTGCAGCTGGCGGTAGATCCGCTGCATCAAGGCCTGCTGAATCCCGCCCCGGGCTTGTTGCCGGGGCCCGCCGCCTGGCTCACGGGCGAGCGCCTTGCGGAGCTGGTCCATCACGCTGTGCTGGATGGCGGCCTGGTCAGTTCCCTGGCCTGGGGCTCCTCCGACGATCCGTCGCGGCTCCCGTTGCTGGCTGGCGCGGGCTTGACCTGGTTCCCGCTGGGGGAGCTGCCCCTGTGGCTGGTGGCCGCGGCACCGACCGCCGGCGCCGTGCTGGTGCCACCGGCGGGCGCGGCGCCGGCGTTGCATGCGGAGCTGGGCCAGCGCGGGCTGGCGTTGCAGGTGCTGGGAGCGAGCGGTCTGGTGCCCCGATCTTGGTTGCGGCGCGCCCGCAGCCAGGGCTTGGCCCTGCCGCTCTGTCCGGCATTGCTGCCTACCGGTTGGTTGGACCGCAAGGGATGGCAGGTGCTACCGGATCAACCGCCGTTGCGGCAGCGCCTTTGGCTGCTGCTCAGCAGCGACCTGCCCCCGGCGCTGCAGGAGGGTTGCCGCCGCCGTTTGCAGCGGCGCTGCGCCGCCCTCGCGGCTGGCGGTTCCGGCTGCAACCCGAAGCCCTGCACGCTCCCGTCGCGATGATCCGGTGACAATCAGCGCAGTTCGCCTCCTGCTTGTGGTCTCCGCCAGCCCTGACCCCACGGCCCCATTCCGGGCGGGAGGCGCTGTTCCGCCGCCGCGGCGTTCCGCGGCCGCCGACGCCGAGCGGGCCCGCCGCGAGCTGGCCCGCTATCGCCCCGATCCTCAGCTGATTCAATTCCTGACACCACTGTGGGCTTGGGCCCACCGCCATTACTTCCAGGTCTCCAGCGAGGGTTGGGAGCACGTGCCCGCTCAGGGTCCGGTGCTGTTCATCGGCTCCCACAACGGTGGTCTGGCCGCTCCCGACATGCATATGGCGATCCACGAGTGGTATCAGCGGCAGGGGCTGGAACGGCCGATCCGGGGCCTGGCCCATCCCAAGCTGTGGCGGGTGTACCCGTTGCTGGCGCACCTGGCGGCCGGGGTGGGGGCGATTCCAGCCCACCCCCGCCTGGCTCGGGCGGCGCTGGCCCGGGGCTCCAGCCTGCTGATCTATCCCGGCGGCGCCGAGGAGGCCTGCCGCCCCCATCGGCAGCGGGATCGCGTCGATCTGCAGGGGCGCACCGGTTTTCTGCGCTTGGCCCTGGAGTTCGACCTGCCGCTGCTGCCCGTTGTGTCTTGGGGCAGTCACGACACCCTGCTGATCCTCGAGGATCTGTATCCACTCGCCCGGGCTCTGCAGCGGCGCGGCTGGCTGCGTTGGCCCCTGGGCATCGATCCCGAGGTGCTGCCCCTCTATCTGGGCCTGCCTTGGGGGCTGATGCTGGGCCCGATCCCCAACCTGCCGCTGCCGGCGCCGATCCGCCTGTCGATCGGCGCTCCGATTCAACTGGAGCGCCGTGGTGTCGACGCCAGCCGCGATCGCGGCTATGTGCAGGCCTGCTCCCAATTGGTGGAGGCGACGATGCAGTGCCAGCTGGATCAGCTGCGCCTGCAGAGCGCTGGTTGAGGGCCGAGGTCGCCACGCCGCGGCGCAGCCCAGGGGGCAGGGCCAGGCGGCTAAGCGGGCGCGGATCGGTGTTGTGCGTTGGCGCCAGCGGTGTCCAAAATGCCGAAACCCCCACAACCAGGTGGCAGCGCTTGCCAGGGACTCGCTGGTTCAGCAGCTTCGGAGTGGTCCTTGCCGGCAGCGCGTCGGCACGTCCGCTCTCCGGTTCCCGATGACCTTCCTCTCCTGGCGCCGCGACCTCGTGTTGGCCGCCGTCGATCGCGCCCTGGCGGCCGGGCACGGCTCCGATGCCGAGCCGCTGGAGGACCCCTCCGGCCCAGGAGCCCTTGGGGCAACTCAGGCCTGGGATCGCCTGCACAGCGAGCTGGCCAGCAGCCTGCCGCCCCAGGAGATCCGCGCGGCGCTGGATGAGCTGGTGAGCTCCCGGCGCCATCACTGCCAGACCCGCCAGCTGCTGCTGATCGAACGGCTGCGGCAGCAGGCCAGTGCCCGAGCCGCCGGCGGCCCAACCCCAGCGAGGCCATAGCAGGTCCGGCTGCGCTGTACCCAAGCCGCGGCGGCCAGGGCCCACCCGGATCACCGTCGCGGGCGCAAGCCTGCATCGCCCTTGTCGTTGACTTGACTTCGGGTTTCTGTTGATCCTCCGACCTGGCGTCGGTGCTCCGCAACGGTTTGGTTGCCCAGACCTGGCTGATCCGGAGCGGAATTGATCGCCGCCCGGAAGACCTCGCGATCGAGGTCTGAGCTCAGCGCCGGGATTTGAAGACGCGGCGGATCTGGTCGAACCAGTTGCCCGGCAGGTCGCCCGGACGCAGCTGAACGCTGGCCATTGAGCCGGCTAGGGGCCAACCGCCCCGTTGCAACACCGACAGCACATGCAGGATCACCGCGACAGCGAGCAGCAGCCACGCCAGCAGATGGACGCTGTAGACCAGGTGGTCGAACTGGCCATCGCGCAGCCAGTCCTCCTCCATCAACTTGCCGCTGCCCACCGCCAGGCCCAGGGCCAGCAGGGCGAGGGCGTTGGCGGGCTGCCGCAGCCGGGCCCGGCCGAGGCTGAGGGCATAGAGGCCGAACAGCAGGGCGATCGGCCAGAGCACAACGCCCACCGTGCCGTGTAGGTCGATCCACTCGCCGGGAAGGCGAAAGGGCAGCCGGCCAAACCGGCCGTCAGCGCTCGAATACACCAGCAATCCCGACAGCCAGGCCGGCGCCACCAGCAGCGCTGTCGCTCCATGCAGCAGGCGCAACAGGGAGGGTTGATAGGGGCGGGGCATGGCGGGAGCTGGGGATCCAACGGCGGGGCGAGTGGGGCGCCCGGGACAGGGCGCGCCAAGTATCAGCCTTGCTGCTCGGCAGGGGACTCGGTCAACCCAGGGCATGCTTGAGCGCAACCAGGCCGAACAGCAGAAACAGGCCGCCGCTCAACCGGTAGAGCAGTCTCTCGCTGAGGCGACCGCCGATCCACTTGCCGGCTCCGACCGCCAGCCAGGTGACCAGGGCATGGCCGAGCAGGGTTCCTGCCACCAGACCGGCAAAGCTGAAGGCGGGGGCGGTGGCCAGGAAGATCGTGGTGAACTGGGTGCGGTCGCCCAGCTCGGCCAGAAACACCAGCACGAACGCCTCCCAGATCACCGCCCAGCTGGTGCTGAGGCGATGGCGGCTCTCCGCCGCAGCGATCGTCTGCTCGGCTTCCTTCACCCCTTCATTGGCTCTCACCAGCTTTGCAGCAGCAACGCCCCAAGAATGGGA
>CAYOCW010000094.1:0-8055 GCA_964402615.1 uncultured Cyanobium sp.
GAACTGATTCCACGCCGAAGCGCCGGAGCGCTGTTGGAGGGTGGCGGTCATGAGAGCGGAAGAATTGTGTCGCAGGACTCAGCCGAGAACGGACGATCCTGGACAGGAATGAGCACGGAGGCAATGAGCGGTGAGCTGAACCGACGACGCCGGTTGGCCCCCGTTGACACGACTGTAACGGAACATTGCGGTTTTGTGAAGGGGCTTTCATGAAGAAGGCTTGAGGGCGGTGCTCGGCGAGGCCGCCAAACTGCTCAAACCGCTTGCCACGACAGTGGTCTGGCCTTGTCTGCCTCGACGGCAGCCGGTCCCTGGCCTGCCGCTCAGCCCGAGCTCAGCTGGGCTGAAACAATGGCTGTTCGACTGAGCCTTTGCCGCCATGGCCGCTTCCAACGGCCAGGCCATCGGGCCTCGGGTGGTCACCTGGAGTCCAAGCCTCACCCTGGTTCCGGCCCGGGCCTGTTTCAACGCCTGCGGCTATTGCAGCTTCCGGTTGCCCGTCGCGCCTGACGACCCCTTGGCTGGCGGCATCGCCCCTGAAGCGGCCGCCAGCCTGCTGCGCCAGCGCCCCGAGGCCCTGGAGGTGTTGCTGCTCAGCGGCGAAGTGGCGCCCGAATCCCCGGCGCGACCGCGCTGGTTCGGGCGGCTGCGCCACCTTTGTCAGCTGGCCCTGACGCACGGCCGCTTGCCCCACACCAACGCTGGCCCGCTGTCGCGGCGGGAGATGGCCTTGCTGGGGCGCCTGAACGGCTCGATGGGGCTGATGCTGGAAGGCCTTGGACCGGCCTACGACGCCCTGCACCAGCGCGCGCCCAGCAAGCGGCTCGCCTGCCGCCTGGAGCAACTGGAGCAGGCGGGCCGGCTGGGGATTCCCTTCACCACCGGTCTGCTGCTCGGGCTGGGCGAGACAGGCGCCGACCGCCGCGCGGCGCTGGAGCTGCTCGCCCAGCTGCAGCGGCGCTGGGGCCACCTTCAGGAGGTGATCCTGCAGCCCTGGCGTCCCGCCCGGCCGCAGGTGCTCGACGCGGCCACAGTCGCCGACCTGCTGGAGACGATCGCAGCGGCCCGGGCCCTGCTGCCGGCGGAAGTGCACCTGCAGCTTCCCGCCAATCTCTGGCCCGCGGCAGCGCTGGTTGCGGCGCTGGAGGCCGGCATCGATGACCTGGGCGGCATCGATCTTGACGACGTGATCAATCCCAGCTACTCCCAGCCCCGAATTGGCCAGCTGGCCGCGACCCTGGCGGCGGCGGGCTACCAGCTGCGGCCCCGCCTCTGCGTGCACCGAGCCTGGTTCGGCTTTCTGCCACCGGCCCTGCGCCAGCGGGCCATCGCTCTGGAGGCGCGGTTGTTAGCGTCCCAACCTGCCGAACGACCGCTTGAACCGTGAGCGACCACCGGGTGCTGTTGGTGCGGATCATCTGCACAAGTGCTTCCCCGACCTGGAGCAGCGGCTGCTCGACCTCGCCGCCCTGCCCCTGATGGATGCGGAGCGAGTGCTACTGGCCACGATCGCCGCGTTCCAGCCCAGCCTGCTGGTGTTTTCCTGGCGCGACATCCAGATCTATGCGCCGGTGGATGGCCGCGGCGGCAATCCACTGCAGAACTCCTTTGAGGTGTTCTACGCCAGCAATCCCTTGCGACGTTTGCGTGGCGCCCTGGGCGGCCTGCGGCTGATGACCAGCCACTACGGCGAGTTGTGGCGCAATTTGCGGTTGCTGCGCCGGGGTCTGCGGCGCGCACGACGTTTCCGTCCCGATGCTCGCGCCGTTCTGGGTGGCGGCGCCGTGAGCGTGTTCTATGAACAGCTGGGAGCCTCCCTGCCAGCGGGTACGGTGGTATCCGTGGGGGAAGGGGAGCGGCTGCTGGAAAAGTTGATCCGGGGCGAAAGCCTGGCCCGGGAGCGCTGCTTCATCGCCGGCGACGCTCCGCGACCGGGACTGATCCACGAGCCGCCTGCGCCTGTCGTCAAAACCGCCTGCGATTATGGTTATATTAGTCGGATCTGGCCCCAACTGGATTGGTATTTGGAGGGCGGCGACTTCTATGTCGGCGTGCAGACCAAGCGCGGTTGCCCCCACAATTGTTGCTACTGCGTCTATACGGTGATCGAGGGGAAGGCGGTGCGGCTCAACCCTGTCCAGGAGGTGATTGCCGAGATGCGCCAGCTCTATGACCGCGGTGTGCGCGGATTTTGGTTCACCGATGCCCAGTTCATCCCGGCCCGTCGCTACATCGACGATGCCAAGGAGCTGCTGCGGGCCATCTTGGCTGAGGGGTGGCACGATATCCGCTGGGCGGCCTACATCCGCGCCGACAACCTGGATGCCGAGCTGGCAGAACTCATGGTTGCCACTGGAATGGACTACTTCGAGATTGGCATCACATCCGGCTCCCAAGAATTGGTTCGCAAGATGCGCATGGGCTATAATTTACGCACGGTATTAGACAATTGCCAGCTCCTGGCGAGGGCAGGATTCAGCAAGCATGTGTCTGTCAATTACTCATTCAACGTCATCGATGAACGACCAGAGACGATTCGCCAAACCATTGCCTATCACCGCGCCCTGGAGGCGATCTTTGGCGTCGACCAGGTGGAACCGTCGATTTTCTTCATTGGTCTGCAGCCCCACACCCACCTGGAGCAATATGGGTTTGACGAGGGCCTGATCAGGCCGGGTTACAATCCGATGAGCATGTTGCCCTGGACCGCCCGCAAGCTGCTCTGGAATCCAGAGCCCATGGGCCGCCACTTCGGCCGCATCTGCCTGGAGGCCTTTGAACGCAACCCGGCCGACTTCGGCCGCACCGTCTTCGACCTGCTGGAGCGCGAGCATGGCCGCGCTCCACTGCAGGCCGCCTTGCAAGCGCCGGTTCGAGGCCAGCCGGCTCTGGCTACGGCCCGAGCCTGAACATGCCCTCCAACACCGATAAGCAATGCTGATTGGCTTGCTAGGGCATCCCTGGGGGTTTTTGCTACTATGGGGCCACTAGCTTTGACGCTTTCCAACCAACCCGCGTCAAGCAGTTCGCCCCCCGGCGGCTTGTTAAGTCTGGATTTCAGTTTTTTCTCACCATCATGGCAACCATCAACGTCAATTCCAGCACCGAGTTACGGACGGCAATCCAAGCGGCAACCTCCGTTGATGATTTAGTCCTGCAGGGAGCTGTTTCCTTCCCAACAGTCACCACCCTGGGCAAGACATCTCCCTTTACTCCTCCGACGATCCTGCAAAGTGGCTACACGGTCCGAGGCTCCAGCACGGTTCTGGCCAGTTCCGCCACCATTCAAGATACCCGCATCTATCAACAGAATGTTGATGGCTTTTATGCCCCGGGTGCTGTCAAGAACCTGACCCTGAACTATTCAAGCGCTTCCAACGGCCGCCCCATACTTTCCTACAACAGCACTTTTGGCCAGGCTGCTCGCAACATCCTGATCGACAACGTTGCCTTTACCGGAACCTCGACAGGTTGGGGCAACGGCAACGGCGGTGTTTACATCTCGCTGCTCTCGTCGAGCTCGAGCCAGCCCACCCAGGTCGATTTTACCCTGCAAGGTTCGTCGGTTGCGGTTACCGGCCAATCAGGCAGTTCAGCTTTCCTGCGCAGCTGGAACAATAATGCCACTGTCGTTTTGTCCGGCAATCGCTTTGATGAGGCTGGGTTTGCCTCTTCGTTTAATTTCCTTAGCTATAATCCCACTCAAAAGTGGGGGGCATACACGCTAACCAACAACGTCTTCACCCGTACTGCCAACACGACGACCCGCTCTGAAGGCAACAAGCTCGGTAGCGTGACAGCCACTCTTACTGGGAACGAGTTCAGGTTGGGTTCCTTTCTTGACCTGGAGGGAGACGTTTCGGCAATTGCTTTTGGCAATAACAATCAGTTTTTCACGATTCCCAACGGCTTTGGGATCCGGGTCACAAACACCAGTACTAATCCCATCGTTGGCACTCCAACCTTCACCGGTGTGACCAAGTTCACCTCATTTGGTTTGCCGCTGAAGTACGTTTCGACGACCGCTGGTGCCTATTCAGTCGTTGCCTCTGGCGGCGGCACCTTCTCGATTGACTTCACAGGGACTGTTGTCATCTTTGATCGCCTTTCGGCAGGCAGCCAAGTCGCCGACACCATCGATTTTTCAACCACCAGCGATCGCAATTGGCTGAACGGCGATGATGGAAATGACACGATCACCGGAGGCAGCGAGGTTGACTACATCCTGGGCGGCAACGGCAACGACTCCCTCATTGGAGGTGCTGGCAATGATTCGATTCTAGGCGGCTTGGGTTTCGATGTCCTCTTCGGTGATGCCGGAGATGACACGCTGAATGGTGGCGCTAACAACGATACGCTCACCGGTGGTGCTGGCGCTGATCGCTTCCAGTGGTTGCTGAGCTCTGGTAGCGATACGATTACCGACTTCACGGCTAGCGACGACACGATCGCACTCTCCAAAGTGACCAGCACGACGTTCACCAACACTGGTGTGAACAGTCTGCTTGCTGCTGCCGACTATATCACTAAGGCTAACTTGAGCGATATTGTAACCGGTCCGGTCACCAATGCTGCCAGCAGCAGCGGCAAACTCACCAAGATCACCAACGGTCAGACAACTGCTGCCATCAGCGGCTACACCGCAGCCAACCTTACCACTGCTTATATCCTGGTTGCTGATAGCGGCAGCAATGTCGCGAGTTTGATTTATGATGCCGACTGGTCGAATACGACTGGTCGGACAACCCTTAACCTGGGTACTGTCAGCCTTGGTGGAATCAGCAACACCAACTTCTTCATTCAAGCCTGAACGTCTGCCACACGATCTTTCTTCTCCAATCCGTCCTGGCGTGTTTCACGATCAGGACGGATTTTTTCTTGGCGAATCACCTGCGCATTGCTTGTCAAACTCCGGCAGAAGCTCTGGCTTCGATGGTTTTGATTGGCGTTCTGGCTTGCATTGAGAACCGAGATGGTGATTGATCGATCTACGATTCCCTCATCTTGCCTCGATGCGATTGATTGGGACTGGCTGCTTTATGCACCTCCTCGTCAACGCCGGAGCCTGGCCACGATCAGCAGTCCAAGCCCCAGGAAACCCGGCACGGATCCAATCGGATTCGCCGGGCCGATCAGCCAGTCGGGTGCATTGGCCTTGAGCACGACCAGACCTTGGCTGAGCAGAAACCAGCCCCCCACCAGGCCTCCATGCAGGCCGATCGCTCCCCACAGCACCCCCCCATCAGCGCGGCGCTGCAGGCCAAGGGCCAGTCCGAGCAACAGCAGGCCGCCCAGCAGAGCGAGTAGCAGGCCGGCCGGCAGATTGAAGCGGCAGTGCACCAGGCTGAAGACGGCCGCTTGAAGCCACAGGGCCCGCCGGGCTCCCAGCAGCAGCGCCAGCTCCCCCTGAAGCCAGCCCCGAAACAACAGCTCTTCCGCAAAACCCACCCCCAGCCCCAACAGCAGGCCATTCAGCAGCAGCTCCAGGCTCAGCCGCGGCTGCCAGTGCAGCTGCGCCGCCAGGCCCAGGCAGGCCGTGACCAGCGCCAGCAGCAGGATCGCTTGGCCGACCCCACGCCACAAGGCTCCGGCCACCAGCGGGACCGTGCCGCGCACCCCCAGCTCTTGCCACGGCTCGCGGCTCCCCCACACCCGTCGCAGCCGCGGCGGCAGGCTCAGCAGCAGGGCCGCCAGCGCCGGCAGGGCGGCGAGCGCGGCCTGGTGCTGCAGCGGCACCCCCAGCAGTCCCAAAACCGCCTGGCCGCCGAGGAACAGGCACACCAGCAGCGTGGGGTAGAGAACGGTTCCGCGCCAATGCACGCTGGGGCGGCGCTTCGCCAGCCGCTCTGCCGCCTCGGCCCGATCGGCTCGGCGGCCTGGAGCGTCGCGGCTTGGCATCGCCTCAGTGCTCAGGCTCGATCGTGCTGCTCAGCCCCTTGGCCTTGAGGGTTTCGCAATAGAACTCCGCCGGCTCCAGATCGCAAACGATCACCAGTCCCACGCCGGTGTTGTGGGCCTCCAACATCACGGCAATGGCGTCCTGCTCCGACAGCGAGGGCACCACCTGACGCAGGGTCATCACCACATACTCCATGGTGTTGACCGGGTCGTTGTGCAGCAGCACGCGGTAGCGCGGCGACGGTTTGCGAACCCGTTCCGGCGCCTTTTCGATCACACTGGCGCCGCCCGGAGTCGCGCTGGACAACGGAGTCGCGCTGAACAACGGCATGGAGTTGCGGAGCACGGCTGAGCCATTCTGCCGCAGGCACCGCTACGGCTGCCCCGGCTCAACCGCCCCCGCCACCGTCGCTGGCGGCCCCGGGCGCTGGGGCCAACCTGTCCAGGAAAAGTCGCCACCCACCTCACCCTGCAGCACCATCCACACGCCCGCTGCGCTGGAGCTCGGAAGGCTGCGTGCCGATGCCGGCCACGGGCCCGCTGCGGGTGAAGCCCGTCGCGATGCGCCCGGGGGGAGCGACGCTGCCCCTCCCCTGGTTGGCCGGCCCGACGCCGGCTTCAGCGGAGCCCCGGCATCCGCCTTGGTGTGCCGCGCCGCACTTACAGCCGGCGCAGCAGCTCCGCTTTCTTGGCGCTGAACTCCGCCTCGGTGAGGATGCCTTGCTCCTTGAGCGTGCCGAGTTTGGCCAGGGCATCGAGCACCTCGGCCTGCGAGCTGTTCTGGCCAGGCCCAGGCCCAGGGACAGGGGGGGCGCCGGGGGCGTCCCCGGGCGCCGCAAGGGGCTGGGATGGCAGCGGCAGCGGCGGCAGGCTGTCGAGGGCGATGCTCTCCCCCCCGGCACCGATGCGGAAGCGCACGTCGGCTGCAGCGCTGCTCTGGGAGCAGCCGCTGATCTGCAGGTCACCGGTGTCATGCAGGCTGATCTGCCCTTGGCGCTCCACCGCCAGGCGCCGGGCTGCCGGGAAGAACGCATAGCGGAGCTCGTTCTGGGCGCCACTGGCGGCGGGGCTGCCCAGCTCGGCGGGCCACCAGGGTTCCGCAGCGGCCATCGGGCTGAAGGTCATCGGGCTGAAGGTCATCGGCGCCATGCCCGTCATGGGCGCCATCTCGGCCATGGGCGTCAGACCCGTGCCCAGCTGCTGTTGTTGCTGGCTGCCAGCGCCGGAGCTTTGCGCCTGCTGGCTGCCGGCTCCCGCCACAGCGCGCAGGCTCGCCAAGCTGATGCTGCCGCCGGGGGTGGTGAACGCCACGGTGCCGCCTGAAGCCTGCTGCTGTGCCACGCCTGCGATGTGCTGGCCGCCCGTGTCGTAGACGCTCACCTGTCCATTCACTTGAACGGCCAGACGCCCAAGCGCAGGAAAGAGGGCATAACGCACCTCGTTTTGGGCGCCGATCGCGCTGGGACTGCCAAGTTCTGGAGGCCACCAGCTGTCGCGAGGGTCGGGCCTGAACAGGGGCTCACCCCCAACCGGCAGCGGCGGCTGTGCCGCTCCAACCTGCCACTGCTGACCGCCACCGCTCTGGCTCTGGGCTTGAAAGCTGCCGACGGGAAACAGCTCCGGCTGGTTGGCCATCTGGCTGGAGATCGCCTGACAGAGCTCATCCACCCTGGCCTTGAGGGCGTGGTTGAACATATCGCCCAGCATCAACATGCCACCGCGCATCCACTGGCCGGAACCGGCAAATTCCGGGTGGTTGAACTGGGCCATTGCACCGCGACCCTGCCGCATGGCCACCATCATGTGGATCACGGCGTTTTGGCTGAAGCCCGTGCGCTGCGCTAGTTCATGGGCAACCCTCTGCCCCTCGGAAGTCAGTTGATCCATCGCATTGTTTGGCGCATCAGTCTCAAGCTACGCGACACCAGCGGGACTGTCTGGTGAACGCTGAGACCAAACCAGCGAAAGGCCACAAACGGCCACAAACGGTCAACAGCGACACGGAATCCAACCGCAGGTCGCGCGCTCCCGGCGCTGGCGCGGCTTCAGCTCGTCCCCCCTGGCGGATCGCGGCGGAACCCCATAACCTTCGCGCCATGCGAATCCTCGGCATTGATCCCGGCCTGGCCCGGGTCGGCTACGGCGTGATCGAGGTGG
>CAYOCW010000095.1:0-7901 GCA_964402615.1 uncultured Cyanobium sp.
GCCGGCGGCCATGCGCTACACCGAAACCCGACTGGCCCCGATTGCCAACCAGGCGCTGCTGGATGAGATCGGCGATGACACCGTCGACTTCGCCGCCAACTTCGACGGCTCGCAACAGGAGCCAACGGTGCTGCCAGCCCAGCTTCCCTTCCTGCTGCTCAATGGCTGCACCGGCATCGCCGTTGGCATGGCCACCAGCATCCCGCCCCACAATCTCGGCGAAGTGGTGAATGCCCTGATCGCCCTGGTTCGCCAACCCGACCTGAGCGACGAGAAACTGCTGGAGCTGGTGCCGGGACCCGACTTCCCCACCGGCGGCGAGGTGCTCATCGGCAGCGGCATCCGCGACACCTACCTCAGCGGTCGCGGCAGCATCCCCATGCGCGGTGTCGCCCATCTCGAGGAGGTGCAGCCCGGCAAGGGGCGCCATCGCCGCAGCGCCGTGATCATCACCGAGCTGCCGTACCAGCTCAGCAAGGCCGGCTGGATCGAAAAGCTGGCGGAACAGGTCAACGACGGCAAGATCGGCGGCATCGCCGACATCCGCGATGAAAGCGACCGCGAGGGCATGCGCGTGGTGGTCGAGCTGCGTCGTGATGCCAACCCCGAGGCGGTGCTGACCGATCTGCAGCGCCGCACCGCCCTGCAATCCAACTTCGGGGCGATCCTGTTGGCCCTGGTCAACGGCCAGCCGATTCAGCTGACCCTGCGGCGGCTGCTGCAGGAGTTCCTCGACTATCGCGAACGCACATTGGTCCGGCGGACACGCCATGCCCTGCAGCGTTGCGAGGAGCGGCTGGAGGTGGTGGAAGGGCTGATCAAGGCATTGGCTGCCCTGCGCCAGGTGATCGACCTGATCACCGCCGCCACCGATGCGCCCAGCGCCCGGGCCGCGCTGCAGGTGCAGCTCGATCTCAGCGAACGCCAAGCCGATGCGGTGCTGGCCATGCCGCTGCGGCGTCTCACCGGCCTGGAGCAGGAAAGTCTGCACAAGGAAGCCGACGACCTGGGCCAGGAGCGAGCCCGCCTGCACCATCTGCTCGACGATCGCGGCGCCCTGCTGGACACGCTGGTAGGGGAGCTCAAGGCCCTGCGCAAGCGCTTCGCCACGCCGCGCCGCACCCGCCTGGTGGAGGGGGGCGACGAACTGGTGGCCCAACGGGCCGCGGCCGTGCGACCCAACACCGAACTGCAACGCCAGCAGGCCTTCGAGGCTCTGGCCGGCGACAGCCAGCTGCTGATCCAGGCCGATGGCAGCGTCCGCATCGTCACACCGCAAGCGCTGGGGCGCCTGCACCTGAGCGAGCCCGCCGAGCTGGGCGACCAACCGCCGCCAGCGCGGCTGATTCTGCCCACCGCCCGCCAGCCATCGCTGCTGGCCTTCACGGCCTCCGGCCGGGTGGCCTTGCTGCGTTGGGAATTCGCCGGCCAGCAGCCCGGCAGCCTGGAGAAGTTCCTGCCGGACAGCCTGCAGGGGGAGCAGGTGGTGCAGGTGGTGCCCCTGCCCCATCCCCCGGAAGCCAGCCTCGGTTTGCTGAGCAGCGACGGCCGTTTCAAGCGGTTGCCGATCGAGGAGTTCCTGGAGCTCTCCGGTCGGGCCGCCACCGTGCTGAAGCTGAAAGACGGAGTGCTGCTGCAGCGGGTGGTGATCTGCCGCGACGACCAGGAGCTGGTGGTGGCGAGCAGCAGCGGGCGGTTGCTGCGGCTGGCGGTGAACGACACCAACCTGCCGCTGCTGGGCCGAGTCGCCCAGGGGCCGATGCTGTTGCGATTGCTGCCAGGCGAAGCGATGGTGGGCGCCGCATGTGTCGCGACCGACCGTGAGGTGCTGCTGATCAGCCGCACTGGACGGCTCAAACGCCTGCGGGTGGCGAGCCTGCGCTCCTGCCAGCGCGGCGACCTGGGGCAAATCGGCCTGCGGCTGCCGGACCGGAGCGACCGTTTGGTGGACATCTGCGGCGAGCCGACAGCCGTGCTGGGGGTCCGTCTGCGCGGCTCGGAGAGCCGCAACCTGCGGCTGCGGCCCCGGGATCTGGCCAGCGAGGACTGCGAAGGACCAGGGCTGGATCTGGCCCTGGCGGCAAGCGACGCGGTGCGCGAGCTGGTGCCCCTCAACCTGCCATGAGCTTCTGCTCTCCCGGCCGCACGCGACCGGGTCGCGTCTTCGGTCCGAGCCTGCTGGCGCCGCTGCTGCTGGGAGTGTGCACCGCCGCAGCGAGCCTGAACGCTCCACAACCCGCCGCGGCAGCCCCCCCAACCGCCAGCATCCCGGCAGCAGCGGCATCGGCGTTGCCAACCGCCCCGGTGACGCGGCTGGCGGCGGGCCTGGCCCCCCTGCCCCTGCTCTCCGAACAGGGGCAACAGCTGTTGTTCCGCAGCCGCCTGCGGGCCGACTACGTCCCCCTGAGCCAGGAGTTCCTCACCCAGGCGACGTTGAGCTATTGCGGCGTCGCCAGCGCCGTGATGGTGCTCAACAGCCTGGCCATTCCGGCACCTGCGGCCAGCGGCTACGGCCCCTATCGCTTCTGGACCCAGGAGAACCTGTTCGAGGGCGGCCGCGGCGGACCGGAGGCGACGATGGTGCGGCAGCGCGGCATGACCCTGGCGCAACTGCGGCAGCTGCTGGCCGGCCGGGGCGTCATCGCCGTCGCGATCGAAGCCAGCGACCTCAACCTCACCACATTGCGCCAGTTGCTGCGCCGCAGCCTGGCCGATCCCGATGACCGGCTGCTGGCGAACTACGACCGCCGCGCCATCGGCCAGGCCGGTGGCGGCCACATCTCGCCGCTGGCGGCCTTCGACGAAGGCAGCGACCGGGTGCTGATCCTGGATGTGGCGCGCTACCGCTATCCGTCCGCCTGGGTGCCGTTGAGCCTGCTGCTGCAGGCGATGCAACGCCCCGATGCCGACTCCGGCCGCAGCCGCGGGCTGGTGCGGATCAGCCGCCCTTCAGCCGCCTCGGCACCGCCTGCAGCCACGCCTCGATCGGCGTCGTGAACGCCTGCAGGCTGTGGTGGATCTCCAGGCCAACCATCGGCTGAGGCCACCAAACTCCTGTTCCTAACCCCTGGCCAAACCTGCGGGTTCGAGCATCAGCTTGGAGTGGCGAACCGCGTCGTCCATTTCGATCGGGTACTGGCCATCGAAGCAGGCGGTGCAGAAATGACCGGCGTTGGTGCGGGCCGCTTCCACCATCCCAGTTTTGGTCAGATAAGAGAGCGAATCCACGCCAAGATGTGCTTCGATCTCCGGCAGGGTGAGGCGGGCAGCGATCAGGTGATCCTGGCTATCGGTGTCGATGCCGTAGAAGCAAGGGTGCGTGACGGGCGGTGAACTGATGCGCATGTGCACCTCGGTGGCGCCGGCATCGCGGAGGGCCTGCACCAACTTGCGGCTGGTCGTCCCTCGCACGATCGAATCGTCAATCACCACCACCCGCTTACCAGCCAGCACGTCGGGCAGGGGATTGAGCTTGACCCGGATTCCGGCCTCCCGCATCGCCTGGGTGGGCTGGATGAAGGTACGCCCCACATAACGATTTTTGATCAGACCATCCCCGAAGGGAATCCCGCTAGCTTGGGAATAGCCAATTGCAGCAGGAATACCAGAATCGGGAACACCAATTACAATATCAGCAGCGATCGGATTTTCCCGGGCCAGAACCTCCCCGATACGGACACGATAACTATACAGAGATTCACCAAAGAAGCGACTATCAGGCCTAGCAAAATAGATCATTTCAAACACGCACAGCTTTGCCGGCTCGTCGATCCAGCGGCGTCTGACCGGCGTACTGACGCCGGGCAAAAAGTGAATCAACTCGCCAGGTTGCACATCATCCACATAGCTGGCGCCAATGATATCCAGGCCGCAAGTCTCGCTACCCACCACCCACCGGGCATGCTCGGGATCACCGAGGACACCGAACACCAACGGCCGGATGCCATGGCCATCGCGCAGGGCAAACAGGCCCTGGCGGCTGCCGATCACCAGACTGAAGGCTCCGCGACAGCGGCGGGCCGCCGCCTGAATCGCCTCGACAAAGTCGAGGCCGCCGTTCACTGCCTCCTGCAGAGCAAAGGCGATCAACTCTGAGTCCGTGGTCGAGGTGAAGTCGTCAGCCAGGTGGGCGAGCGACTGGCGCAGCTCGGCGGCGTTGACCAGGTTGCCGTTGTGGGCCAGAGCAAACGGCCCCAGCCGCGTCTGCAGCAGCACCGGCTGGGCATTGCAGACCTTGCTGCTGCCGGTGGTGGAATAGCGGTTATGGCCGATGGCCAGATCACCGGGAAGGCGTCTGAGGATCTCCTGGTCAAACACCTGGCTGACCAGGCCCATGTCCTTGTGGAGCCGCACGCTGGGGCCGTCGAACACGGCGATGCCGGCCGATTCCTGGCCCCGATGCTGCAGGGCATAGAGACCGAAATAGGCAAGATTGGCAACCGACTGGTCGGGGGCCATCACCGCAAACACGCCGCAGGCCTCTTCAGGGCGATCGGGTCCCAGGTCATCGGCGGCGGGCCGATCTGTTGCCTGGTCATCAAACCCCTCCCCGTCTTCCGGGATGGGGCGTGGCTGAGCGTTGTGCACCGCCCCTCGGGGTTTCAGATTCGCTTCATCATTGCGCATGGCGGGGCCTCGGCAGCGATCCATCAATGCTCCGGCGGCGGGCCGGCCTGGGCCAGCCGCCGCGGCAGGGCATCCTCATAGGCCTGACCAAGCCGCTCGAGCGACTGATCCAGCAACGTCCAGCCCGCCTGCTCGACGCGCAGCCGGGGCTCCGCCGTGACACGGCCCAGCCGCGTGGCCGGCAGCTCCGGTCCGGCATTGGCCAGCGCCAGGCGCCAGGCGCTGTCCTGGGCGGCCGGCACGCTCACCAGCACCCGGGCTCCGGCTTCGCCGAACAAGAGCCGATCGAGGCGAGCCGAGGAGGGAGGCAGCTCCAAGCAGGCGCCCAGATTTCCGGCCAGGCAGCATTCGGCGGCGGCCACCGCCAGCCCGCCATCGGAGAGGTCGTGGGCAGAACCGACCAGGCCGGCGGCGATCACCTGGCGCAGATAGCTCTGCAAACAGCGCTCCAGCGACAGATCGCAACGGGGCGGGCGACCGGTCAGCTGCTGATGGATCACCACCTGATAGCTGCTGCCAGCAAGGCCGAGGCGATCGTCGTCAGGATCCGCCTCGACCGGCACGCCCAGGAGCCAGATGCCGGCTCCAGCCTCGCGCCAACCGAGACCACAGAGGCGGCCCAAATCGTGCACCAACCCCACCATGCCCACCACGGGAGTGGGTTGAATCGGCTGCAGCCGCCCATCGGGCAGGCGTGTCTCGTTGTACAGCGAGACGTTGCCGCCGGTGACCGGGGTGGCCAGCTCGCGGCAGGCTTCCGCCAAGCCACGGCAGGCCATCGCCAGTTGCCAGTAGCCAGTGGGGGACTCCGGCGAGGGGAAGTTGAGGTTGTCGGTCACCGCAAGCGGCTCGGCACCGACGCAGCTGAGGTTGCGGGCCGCTTCCGCCACGGCTGCCATCGCCCCTCGCTCCGGATCGAGGGCCACCCAGCGATTGGGGCAATCGACCACGGCGGCCACGCCCCGCTGGCAGGGCTTGCGCGACCCCTCCCCCTGCTGTGGGCGCAACCGCACCACGGCGGCATCAGCTCCGCCGGGCGGCACCACGGTGTTGGCCTGCACCTGGTGGTCGTACTGGCGCCAGACCCAGCGCTTGCTGGCGATCGTCGGGTCATCCAACAGCGCCAGCAACACCGCATTCCACGAGAGCGGCTCGCGACCGGCGGGGGTGATGCCGCCCGGCTGCGCCGGAGGCAGCTGGACCTCACTCCAGCGCCAGTGCTCCTGGATCTCCGCTGGCGGATCCGGCAACAGCGCATGGTGGTTGATCGGCGTGTCCTCCGCCAGGGCGCTGGCGGGCAGCTCGGCCGCAACGACGCCATGCTGAAGCACCCGCACCACGTTCTCCTCCAGCACCCGTCCGACAACGGCGGCCTGCAGACCCCAACGCCGAAAGCGCTGCATCAGCGGTTCCTCGCGACCGGCGGCGACCACGAACAACATGCGCTCCTGGGATTCGGACAGCAGATACTCGTAGGCACTCATCGCCGCCTCGCGGGCCGGCACGCGATCCAGATCGAGTTCGATGCCCACACCACCCTTGGCGGCCATCTCGGAACAACTGCAGGTCAGACCGGCAGCGCCCATGTCCTGAGCGGCCACCACGTCGCCGCTCTGAAACGCCTCCAGGCAGGCTTCGATCAAACCCTTCTCGAGGAAGGGATCACCCACCTGCACGGCCGGGCGGTCATCGAGGGAGGCCTCGCTCAGCTCAGCGCTGGCAAAGCTGGCGCCACCCATGCCATCCCGGCCGGTGGTGCTGCCCACATAGACCACCGGATTACCAACGCCGGCGGCACCGGAGCAGACGATATCCGGGGTTTCCATCAGCCCGAGGGCCATGGCATTCACCAGGGGATTGCCGGCATAGCTGGGATCGAAGCCCACCTCACCGCCCACGGTGGGAACCCCCACACAGTTGCCGTAATGGGCAATGCCGGCCACCACCCCCTCCATGAGGCCGACGGAGCGGGGATCGTCGAGCGGCCCGAAGCGCAGGGCGTTGAGCAGGGCGATCGGCCGGGCACCCATGGTGAAGATGTCCCGCAGGATGCCGCCGACACCGGTGGCTGCCCCCTGGAAGGGCTCCACCGCTGAGGGATGGTTGTGGCTCTCAATCTTGAAGGCCAGCCGTTGGCCCTCGCCGAGATCGACCACTCCGGCATTCTCCCCCGGACCGACCAGGATGTGCGGTCCGCTGGTGGGGAATCCCTGCAGCAGCGGTTTGGAGTTGCGATAACAGCAATGCTCCGACCACATCACGCCGAACATGCCCAACTCGGCCCGGTTCGGCTCACGGCCCAGCCGGCGGACGATCTCGGCGTGGTCGGCTTCGGAGAGCCCCTCCTGGCGCAAGGCCTCCGCCAACGGGAACGAGGAGGCTGCGGCAGAAGCCATCGGCTGGCACCAAGCGAGGCTGCCCATCCAGTATCAGATCCAGGGGTCGTCGTCCCCGTCGCGGCCCCGGTAGCGAGCCTGGTGCTCGGCCCCGGCATGGCGGCGCGGGCTGGCGGCGTCCCGGTGACGCGACTCCAGCCCGCGCCGGTCGGGCGAGGGCGGATCGACGGGGTCCGGCCAGTGCTCCAGCGGATCGTCATCCGGCTCGCCCCAAGCCGAAACGCCCGGCTTGCCGTCCTCGTCGCCCGCCAGCTCCCCGAGGGGTTCCTCCAGCCAGCCTTCCATCCGCTCTTCAAAGCGCTCCCCAACCTGGTGCATCTGATCCCGCAGCCGCGCGGTCTCCTCCCCCACCTGCTGCCGCCAGCGCCTGGAACGCTGCAGCAGCGACTGGCGCACGCTGGCCCGGGCCAGGGGCAGCTCATCCAGCTCCCGCAGGGCCGTGAACACGCGGCCGGGCTGCTGATCGAGGATGCGATCGGGACTGAGACGCCAGCGGCTGCTGCCGGGCAGGCGCGGGTCGCTGCGGCTGACCAGGTAATGACGAATGCGACCGCTGCGCAACTCCACCGCCGCATCCGCCAAGGTGCCGAGCGGACGGTCGCCCTGCCCGAGCAGGACCGCATCCAACAGGGTCGGCAACCGTTCGAGGATCTCTGGATCCGTTTCGGCGGGATCCCCCACCACGCTCAGCTCCAGGGGGTGGAGATCGTGGAGCTGGTCCAGGCGCCAGACCAGGCGCCGCCGCCCGAAGCCAGCGGGGCGGCTGACCCAGCCGAGCAGGCGATGCACGGGCGGATGCATCCAGCCCATCACGCCGCTGCCATGGTCGAGGCCGCGATCGCAGCGGACCCGATGGCGCAACAAGTCGCTCAGCAGCAG
>CAYOCW010000096.1:0-7863 GCA_964402615.1 uncultured Cyanobium sp.
CGCTGGGCCATCCCGCGCCCGTCGGGTCGGGATGCCACTGGTCGCCGCACCACTCGTGCAGCTGGCCATGCAGCTCCGCCAGGCCCCAGCGGTTCACCAGGCCAAAGAAGCCCACCGGTAGCGGTCGCGGGCGGTAGGCACCCTTGCGGCCTGCGCCATAGGTAGAGCCGTCGTCGTCATTCGCCCGGCTGACATCCAGCGTGTCGCCGAAATGGAAGGGTGTGGTCGCGCCAGCTCGGCAGGCCACCTCCCACCAAAACCCGCGGCTCCATCTGCTTCTGTTCTGCTGCCGCCTGGCTTCCGCTACGGAGGCTCTGTTTTCGTGTCGCCTCGGGCTCCGTTTTCGATGGCGCCTAACAAGAAGTGAGAGCACTCGCCAGTGGCCCCGCTCCCCGCCGGTCGCGGTGCCATTGTCTCCCGGCTGGCGCTGCAGCTGGTCGCCCTGGCCCAGCCATGACATCGGTAACGCATCCGAGAGCCGATGCTATGGCAGCCCGGGCTCATAGGGATAGGAGCCGCATTAATGCAGCATAATTAATGCCTGAGTTAGTGACCCTCTCTGCTCTTGCTAGGTTGGCAAAGTCCCAATGGGAGAATTCCGTGACAACTTCATTGTCAACCACAACGTCTTTCCTCGAATCACTCCAAAGTGAGATCGAAGCCGCTCACGTAGTTTGCCTTACTCAGGGTGGCAAGAGCAGTGCGCACCTCGAGATTGATCGCCGCCATAAACCCGTTGGAGCTAGGGGCACAAAGCACGTGATTTTTATTATCCCACAGGGGTATAGAAAGCAAAGCATGAGCAAGAAAATTGATACACGTTTTAGCGCAGGTGGCAGTATCGAGTGGGCCAACGATGACCCGCACGAAGGAACAATCATCCTCAAGGGCTGGGCAGACGCTTTTGGATACGTAGATCTAATTGTGAGCAATGTTACGGCTGTTAAGGAAGCCGATTGACGTGACATTCTCTGATTCGTGATTCTCGAGAGAATTGCGCTGGGGTGGAATGCCAATGATTCCACTCTTTTTAGGCACTACAATTATTGTTGCTACGACTCCTGGACGTGCTCCTTGGAGGCCCGAGGAGCCTGTTGTTGTGCATCGATCTCAATGCAAGATAGTCTGAGATGCCTTGCCTCCACCAGGCATTTCCGATCACGACTGGGAGGCGACACCACCTGCGGTGAGGGCGCAGCCGGAGCATCTGAATCACCCGGGTGGAAACGCGTTCCGCCCGTCTCACCCAGTTGGAGGAGCAGAAGGCGCGCAGGAAACCCAGGGCCAGGTCGGCCTGCTCGCTGCCCGGCGCCGGCAGGGTGTGCGCCAAGAACGTCTCCCAGGCAGCGGGACCCTCGCGATCCAGCTGGCGCAGCCAAGCCAGGACCGCCAGATAGTCCAGCAGCGCGCGTGCCGCCTCGCTTGCCGCCTCGCCGTCCATCCCCTGTCGTTCGGCCGCACCACCAGCACCTCGTCCTGGCGCTCCGCTTCCGGGATGGTGGCGTTGATCTGGTTCACATCGGTGAGCATCAGCTTCGGCACCGAATTGGGCAGCACCCCCACACCCTCGCCTTTGCGCTCGGCCAGCACCACATCGATGTAAAGCTTGGCGAGCAGAACGGTGATCCCTCGCTGCTCATCCACAAGGCCCGCTGTGATCTGCCGCAGACGGTCCGACGACCGAGCCAGAAGGTCGTCATCCCACTCTTTTACTGCCGGCTCGTCATCTTTCTTCGTTTGCAGGTAAGCGTCAAAGAAGGGCCAGAGACGATCTGCCGTGAGCCGCTGCGGTCGCAGGTGCAGCATCATCCCCTCTGCGAAGTTCTCCAGCAGCCAGCTGCGCTTCAGCAAGGCCAGCAGCAGGGTCTCGCATTCCTCCAGATCCCTTGCCACCAATACGGGCACCACGGGTTGTTCGGTGAGCTCCCCATCGAGGGCCCAGCTGGCGATCCGCAGCGCCAGGCTCGTCTTGCCCACGCCGCCCTCGCCGCTGATCAGCACCAGGCGTCCCACAGCCCCCAGCTGCTTGAGCCGCTCCGGGCTGAGTTCGGGCTCCAGCGTCGTCTTATCCACCATCACCGGCAGGCTCAGGTGAACGCGACGATCCTTCACCGTGTCCTTAGCTGCGAATTTCACCTTGATCGTGCTCAGGTGCTTCTTCACCCAGGCATCCAGCCCCCGAGGAAGGTATTTCAAGAAGGGAAACTGCCCCACGCCATGGCCACCACCTCCCTCGTGGACCCATGTTCTACTCAGATTTCAGATTGCGGCAAGATGTCTCTGCACTGCACTGCGAACAAACCGGATGGTCAGAGCAAGGGGGACTGACCGGGCGGCGCCTACCTGGACTGTACAGAGCAGCTTGTGATGGAGCGATGCTTAGCATGCAGAACGAAAGGAAAGTGGCCTTCCGTGGATGAATCTGAGCACGGCCACATCCGTGCCATCAATGCGAACCACTTCTGGGCGCTGCGACCTGAATTCAGGCAACCATTGGCCAACACCATAGGATGTAGCATCATGCCAAATGATGATTCGGTTGTCTTTATTGATCAACTTAAGCGCCTGGATCGTGTCATGCTTAACCTCAGTATAGCCGTGACCTCCATCGATAAAAATCAGGTCATAGGGGGCCTCGTCGACCGGCGTAAACTCCAGTGAGTTTCCCCACATCTGAACGATGCTAGACGCCTCCGGCTGAGACAAGAATCGATGGCCAGACTTTACTTTTGCACTTAACTGAATATCGACGCGATGTTGATCCGAGGGATGACGATCGAAGTAGTCATCGGGCAGGTTCAGTGTGTGGACAATCCCCTGATCGGCGATATTGCAGGCGATGGCCAGCGTCGAGCGCCCATCGTAGGTGCCAATTTCATAGGCTTTACGCGCATTGATTAATTTCGCAGAAATGGCCAGGATCAGCAGCTCAGTCGTGGAGCAGTTGTGAGGTTTTTGCTGGAGGGCTTTCAACCGAACAGAAGTATCATCCGAGATTTCCTCGGGAAAGAGCTCGTCAAGGGATACAACCGGCAGATCATTCCAGGCAAGCTTGGCGAACTTTAGAAATCTTCTGCGCTTGTAGGGGCTAAATAAATCCAGCCAGGGTAGGAAAGCGTCAGGGCTAAAAGCTTCAAATAAGGAATCAGCTGGAAGGAAATAAACTTGCGCATGACAAAAACTAAAACACCAAAAGGACTTGAGCTGGCATGGCGCTTCACAGGGGAAGACTGTTGCTATTGGCCAAGCCAGCCACGGGAATATAGCCGCATTTGAGCCAGATCTCTGCTCGGACCCCACGGGGCTGCCGCTGGCGGCGTGAATTGCGGCCACCAGCGCCGCCGGGCCGATGGCTTAGGCCTGGAGGCCGAACCCCATGGCCCCCATGCCCGAGGAGATCCCGCCGCCCCCCTGGCCTCACCACGCCGCCGCCGCTGTCGGCGCTCCCCCGGCGGCGGCGGATGGCCTGCAGGGGGTTCCGCTGGGTTGGAGCGCCGCCCCCGGCGACCTGCCTCGCCAATTCCGCGATCGCCGCTCCCTGGCCGCTTGGTTGCGCCGGGAGCTGTTGGTTGTGGGGTCCGAACCACCGCCCTCCCCCGCGACCGATCCCGATGCGGGCCTCAGCCCCTGGCGCGGTGGCCGATGGGAGGCGGAGCGGCGCTTGGCCGGGATCGATCCGTTGCGCTACGGCCGCAGCCGCAACCATCTCGACGGGGCGGTCACGGCGCTGTCTCCCTGGATTCGCCACGGCGTGCTGTCGCTGCTGGAGGTGCGCGACGCCGTCGCCACCCGCCTCGCCGCTGATGGCCTGCCGCGGACCGCCGGCGAGCGGCTGATGGCGGAGCTGGGCTGGCGCGATTACTGGCAGCGGCTCTGGCGGCGTTGGGGCGATGCCATTTGGGACGATCGCGAACCCTTCTGCACCGGTCTCGCGGCCAGCGCCTACGCGCCGCTGCTGCCGGATGACATCGCCGCGGGCCACACCGGCCTGGCTTGCGTGGACGCCTGGGTGGCCCAACTGCATCGCCTCGGCTGGCTGCACAACCACGTGCGCCTCTGGCTGGCGGCCTACGTAGTGCATTGGCGGCGGGTGCGCTGGCAGGCCGGCGCCCGCTGGTTCCTGCGGCATTTGCTCGATGGCGATCCCGCCAGCAACAACCTCAGCTGGCAATGGGTGGCGGGCTGCTTCAGCTCCAAGCCCTACCTGTTCAACCGCTCCAACCTGGAGCGCTTCGGTGGTGGCGGCCATTGCTCCAGCTGCCCCTGCTTCCAGCGCGGCGGCCCGGACGACCCTGGCGGTTGTCCCTTTGCCTCCAGCTACGAGCAGCTCCAGGAGCGGCTGTTCACGGCCGCTGCGCCCTCGGCGGCCATCGCCTGCGCCACCCCGGCCGCCGCGGTTGCCGATGGCCATCCCGCGGCGCTGGCCCCCGGCGGCGGCGCGGCAGCGGCCCGCCTCGCGCCAGCCAGCGGCCCGGTGGTGTTGTGGATCCATGGCGAAGCCCTCGGCCCGGCCAATCCGGCGCTGCGCGCCTATCCCGGCGCTCCCGCTGTGTTCGTGTTCGACCGCGAGCTGCTGGCGGGTCGCACCGCCACCAGCGGCGGCGGCAGGGGCGCTGGGGAGCCGGCTCCCCAACCCCTGGCCCTCACCCGGCTGGGGTTCCTGATGGAGTGCCTGCTGGAGCTGCCCGTCAGCCTGCGCCACGGCGATGTGGTCGAGGAGCTGGTCGGCTTTGCCCAACGCCATGGCGCCGCCCGGATCATCACCAGCCAAGCGGTGGACCCGCGCTTTGAGCGGCTGCGGGCGCGCTTGGCGACCCGGTTGCCGGTTGAGGTGCTGGCACCGGAGCCCTTCGCGCCGCTGGACGATCGCCAGCCCGATGGCGCGCCGCTCGATCTGCGCCGCTTCTCGCGGTACTGGAAGCGGGCCGAGCCGCTGGTGTGGGCCGCCGCTGAAGCGCGGGCCCGCGCCAACCCTTGAGGGTCGTGATGGCCCGGCGGCTCGGGGCAAGCCTGCAGGACAGCGTGGCCGTTTGCGGCGCCGCGCTCAGCGCGACCGTTGCGGCCCGGGAGCCGCCGTTGGCGCGGACGCCGGCTGTTCACCCGGTGGCGCCCCCAGCAGCCGTTGCTCGGCGCGCTGGACCGCCTCGGGATCGCTCAGCAGATGGCGCTCCTCCAGCGCGGCCAGCGGCGGCGGCTTGTAATCGGCGGCACGACGCGGCGGTTCGCTCCAGACGAATTCGCGGCGCGGCGCCCGTGCGCGGCAGAGGGCCTCGGTCTGGCGGTGCAGCGCCTGCCGCACCGGCCCCCGCTGCACCGCCGCGTAGAACTCCGCCGGCGTGGCCAGGCCGGAGCTGAACGGTGCCGAGCCATTGCCATTGAACAGCCGCGCCGCGGCGGGATTCCAGCGGGGCCGGCAGATCCCCTCCTGGCTGGTGTCGGTCTCGACCCAGATGTGCAGGCCATAGCCATCGGGCTGGTTCACCACCGCCAGGCCATCGTTCGCCGCCTGTCGCGCCAGGGGGTACACCCTCCAGCTGGGGCGCAGCTGGGCGGGCTGGCAGGCGGCGCTGGCCAACAGCAGCGGCGCCAGCAGGGTCAACCATCCCAGGGCTCGGCTCAGCGGCTGAGGCATCCGGAACGCGGCCGGGAGGCGCTGAGGCGTGGGCCCGGGACCCAGCGGGGCCGGACGCGTCTGCGCGGGCACCGATCGGGGAGGCTGGGGCGAGGGCGACATCACAGGCAAGGCCGCGGTGCTGCAGGCCGCCATGATCCTCCCCTCGCCGTCGGGTCTGGGATGGTGTCAGCAGCTCCAGCTGCCCTGCGCGGCGGCTTCCTCCCACCTTGCCGCTCCCATGTCCAACCGCTTCAGCGCCGCGCCGGCGCCACAGCCACAGCCCTGCGGCGGTCCCACTGCGCCGCCGACCGCCGCCGACCCCCACCGTTGCCCCGGCCCCGGCGAGGAGTCCCCCTGGCTGGCGGCCCCGGCGCTGGCTCAGGTCGCCCGGATCCTGGAGGGGTACGCGCAGGCCTTCGGCGAACCGCTGCTGGCAGGGCTGCGGGCCGATCTCAGCCCCCGGCAACGCGCCCAGGAGCTGTTCATGGCATCGCGGGTGGTGCTGGCCCATGACGGCGGCGACGACCCCCGGCTGATCTACGCCAATCGCAGCGCCCTGGCGCTGTGGAGGCATCGCTGGGGGGAGATGGTCGGCCTGCCCTCACGCCTCACGGCCGAACCGGAACATCGGGCGGATCGGGCCCGGGCGTTGGCCCAGGCTCGGGCTCAGGAGGCGTTGCGGGGCTATGGCGGCATCCGCGTCGACCGGCGGGGGCGCCGCTTTCGCATCGAGGCGGCCCGGCTCTGGACGCTGCGGGATGGCGATGGCGTGGCCTGTGGCCAGGCGGCCAGCTTTGCCAACTGGTGGTGGCTCTGAAAGCAGGCAGAATGGTCGCCGAGCACCCCGATGGCAACCATGACTGGCAGCCCCCGAGCGACGCTTGACCAGGGCTCGGCTGCAGGGGCGAAACGATCCACACATCACGATCGATGGCATCGCGCCGTACATCACCACTCCGGATTCAGCTCATCCTGATTCACATCTCTGCACGATGAAGCCAAAGATCTAGGATATCAATCCGTCAACCTTAACTGGTCGCCAGCAGCAAAATTCCAAACACTAAAATATAGGTGCTCGTCTCCACCCAGCGCACTTGCCCCCTCAGCTCAAAGTTGTCACCGGTTTCCTGTTGGAGCTTGAGCAGGCAAATCTGGCCCACCTGGATGCCAGCCCCGGGACCGATCGCAATTTTCATGCCATCGCCGCTGAGATCCAAGATCTCGGCCAGGACGGACGCGGTTGCACTGTCGTCGTTCAGCAGGCTGAGCTCAGCGGTCGCCGGGTCGGGTGGGCGGTAGCGAGACGTGTGCGCCGTCTCCAGCAACTGCGGACGATCTCGGTAGAAGGCCCGGCGGAACCGATCGAGATCTGAAGAGGGCGTGATCATGGACAAAAGCTCCACGAATCAGAACTTCTCACGGTTTTACCATTTGAGACGCAGGGGCTGTGGTGGCGTCCAGCACAACCTCGCAGTCCGACCCCTGGACTGGAGCAACCGGCCGGGGGGCGGGGCCTCGACAGCTCCGCCCCCCGCATCTGGCCCCGTGGTCTGCGGGCCCTGCCTACAGTTCCATCCACCGCCGCCGAAGGACCACCACGCCATGACGGCTACCGCGCTCAGCACCGCGCCGCGCCTCAGCCTGCAAACCGAGGCCATCGCCCCAGACACCACCGCCATCCGCTCCCTGGACTGGGACCGCAGCCGCTTCGATATCGAGTTCGGCCTGCGCAATGGCACCACATACAACGCTTTCCTGGTGCGAGGTGAACGCACCGCCCTGGTCGACACCAGCCATCTCAAATTTGCCGACAGCTGGCTGCCGCTGCTGCAATCCCAGATCGACCCCCGGGCGATCGATCAGCTGATCGTCTCCCACACCGAACCCGACCATTCCGGCCTGATCGGCCATCTCATCGACCTCAACCCCAACCTTGAGATCGTCGCCTCGAAGGTGGCGATTCAGTTCCTGGAGAACCAGGTGCATCGTCCGTTCCGCAGCCGCGCCGTCAAGAGCGGTGAGGTGCTGGATCTGGGCACCAACCCCGACAGCGGAGTGCAGCATCGCATCGAGTTTCTCAGCGCTCCCAACCTGCATTGGCCGGACACGATCTTTTCCTTCGACCACGGCACCGGTGTTCTTTACACCTGCGACGCCTTCGGGCTCCATTACTGCTCCGACGATCTCTTTGATGTCGATCCCGGTGCCATCGCCCCGGATTTCCGCTTCTACTACGACTGCCTGATGGG
>CAYOCW010000097.1:0-7848 GCA_964402615.1 uncultured Cyanobium sp.
TGGCGATGTTCGGCGAGAAGTACGCCGATGTGGTGCGGGTGGTGGATGTGCCCGGCGTGTCGATGGAGCTGTGCGGCGGCACCCACGTGGCCAACACCGCTGAAGTCGGTCTCTTCAAAATCGTCAGCGAGGGCGGCGTGGCCGCTGGCATCCGCCGGATCGAGGCGGTGGCCGGCCCTGCGGTGCTGGCCTACCTGCAGGAGCGCGATGCGGTGGTGAAGGCCCTGGGCGAAGGCTTCAAGGTCCAGCCCAGCGAGATCGTCGAGCGGGTGGCGGCCCTGCAAGAGGAGCTCAAAGCCACCGGCAAGGCCCTGGCCGCCGCTCGCCAGGAGCTGGCCCGGGCCAAAGCGTCGGCCCTGGCGACCCAGGCAGTCACGCTGGGCGACGTCCAGCTGCTGGTGGCGCGCCTCGATGGCGCCGATGGGGAGAGCTTGCAGGCTGCCGCCCAGGACCTGGCCGATCAGTTCGGCGCTGCTGCCGCCGTGGTGCTGGGCGGCCTGCCCGATCCGTCCGACCGGAGCAAGGTGGTGCTGGTGGCGGCCTTTGGCAAGGCCGTGATCGCCCGGGGAGCGAAGGCGGGCAGCTTCATCGGGGAGGTGGCCAAGGCCTGCGGCGGCGGCGGCGGCGGCCGCCCCAACCTGGCCCGGGCGGGCGGGCGCGATGGAGCCGCCTTGGACGCGGCCCTGGAGCAGGCGCGAGCACAACTGCAGCAGGTCCTTACCGCGTAGCTCCAGCCCATCCATGGCAGCGGCGCAATAGTGACACCAAGCGATGTCTCCTCCCGACCCCTTGGATCTCCTGCTCAGCGGCTGCAACCTGTTCGCGCTGCTGGCGATGGGTCACTTCCTGGGCGACTTCGGCCTCCAGGGCGATCGCATGGCCAGCGAGAAATGCCCGGGCCGGGGCGTCACCCTGGGCTGGGGCTGGTGGCTGGCCTCCCACGCCGCCATCCACGGCCTGCTGGTGGCCCTGCTCAGCGGCCTGCCCCTGCTCGGTCTGGCGGAATGGGCCGTGCATGCTCTGATCGACATCGGCAAGTGCCGCGGCAGCTACAACCTGGCCATCGATCAGACGCTGCACCTGCTCTGCAAGGTGATCTGGGTGGTGGTCCTGCTGCGGATCGAGCGCCTGCCGGCCTGGCTGGCTTGAGGCTCGGCCTGCTCGATCGCCGCGGTTCTCACCCCTCAGCCGCCACGCTTGCCGCCGAGTGCGCCGCCCAGCAGGCGACGCATCACCTTCAGCAGATCCCGGGCCCCTTCATGGCCGGCCTGGCGGCTGATCGTCTCCAGCTCCGCCTGGCGTTGGGCCACCAGCGCGGCGAAGCTATCCAGCAGCTGGGGCTGGCGCTCCAGCAGGGCGCTGATCGAGCCCCGATCAACCCGCAGCAGTTGGCATTCCCGGCTGGCCCGCACGCTGGCGCTGCGGGGAGCGTTGAGGAACAGGGTCATCTCGCCAAACACCTGGCCCACCCCCAGATCCGCCACCGGCAGCACCCGACCATCCTCCAGCCGCTTCCACACCGACACCTGGCCGCTCAGCACCAGGAAAAGCGAATCCCCCTCCGCCCCCTCGCGCACGACCAGCTCGCCGGGGCCATAGGTCTCGACGCGGCTGTCGCGCACGAGTTGCGCCAGCTGCTGGCCATCCAACTCCGCGAACAGAGGGTTGTCCGCCAGGGCGGCGCCAATGCGTTCGAGGCTGGGCTGCTCCGACGCCGGCGTCGCGGCCAAAGGCCGCTGCCGCCGTAGATCGCGCACCGGGTAGGGAATCGACTGGCCTTCACGGCTCAGGGCATACCAGATCTGCTCCAGCAGCTGGCCGCGCAGGTTGCGCGGTCCCAGACCGCGCAGCTCATGACTCCAGACCTGCAGTTCATAGGCGATGGCACTGTCCTGGAACTCCAGGAGTCGCGCTGCCGGGGCTGGATCCGCCAGCACCCCTGGATGCTGGCGCGCCACCGTTTCGAGCAGGAGGCGGGCGCGGGCCGGCGGGAAGGCATAGTCGAGGCCGACCGTGAAGCGGGTGCTCACGGCGTCGTCGACACCGACTTTGGTCACCACCTTGGCGGTGATCATGCTGTTGGGCACCACCACCTGCTTGCCATCCAGATCTCGCAGGCAGGTATCGCGCCAGGTGACGTTGACCACCGTGCCGCGGGGGCCGCCCTCTAGCTCGATCCAGTCGCCTGGGGCGAAGTCTTCGCCCAGCTGCAGCTCCAAACCGGCGAACAGATCTTTGAGGGCCTCCTGGGCCGCCAAGCCGATCATGGCGGTGGCCACCGCCGAGGTGGTGACCAGGCCGAGCAGGTTGAGCTGCGCCAGCCGCTGCACGATCAGCACCGTGGCCAGCGCACCGAGCCCCAGGCCCAGCAGCTGCAACAGCAGGGTCGGCGGCGGACGCCACCAGCCCAGGCGGGCCGGGATCTCCAACGCCGCCCAACCCAGCAACGGGATCACCGCGTAGGCGATCAGCAGGTTGTCCAGCACCGTGGCCCAGAGCCGCCAATCGGCCGGCAGCCAGCCCAGCGGCAGGCTGTGCACCAGCGCCCAGGCCAGCAGCGCCGTGCGCGAGAGCCCCAGCGGTGGCGCCGGCCCGCGCAGGCGGCGGCACAGCAGCGCCAACGCCTGCAACAGGGCCAGGCCGATCAGGGCGAGCAGCCAGCTCTGCAGGGCGGACATCGACCTTCCCCGAGCGCGGCGCACCGCCATCCTGGCCGGACGCGGTCCAGGCTGGGGCCAAGCTGGATCGCTTTAGCATGAGCCCAGGTTCTCGCCCCCTCCCCCGCCTCCGTGGCGTCGGGATCGTCCACGGCCTCTGCTGGGTGCCGCTGGCCTGGCTTGCCCTCACCGCTGCCCCCGCGGCCCGGGCCCAGGCGCAGGTGCAGATGCGTTGTGAAGGAACCCTGTTGGAGGCCCGCGGCAGCGCCGAACTCGAGCGCACCACCCGCCGGCTGGAATTTTCCCTGGGGCTGGAGGCCCAGGCCGCCAGTGCCGATGGGGCCCTGGCCGAGCTGCAGGCGCGGCTGGCGGCGGTGCGGCAGGCCTTGCAGCGGCTGCAGGTTGAGGAGCTGCGCGTCAGCTCGCCCTCCACCTGGCGACGCCCGCCGGAGAGCGGTCGGCCGGGCGCGATGGAGGCCAGCCTGCAGGTGAGCGGTCGTCTGGAGCCGCGCCAGCTGCAAAACCTGGTCCGCCGCGTTGGAGCCCTGCCCGGGGTGCGGCTGGCGCCGGTGAGCGGCCAGGCCGACAAGGCCGAGGAGGCCAGCGTGCGGCGGCAGCTGTTGCGCCAGGCCTACCGCGATGCGCTCAACCAGGCCCGGGAGGTGGCCGACAGCATCGGCCGATCCCGATTGGATCCCCTGGACGTGCAGGTCGATGCTGGCGAGTTGCGTCCGGTGGCGCTGCGCATGGCTGCGGAAGCGGCACCACCACCGTTCGATCCGGCGGAGCTGCCCACGCCCCGCTCGCGACTCACGCTGACGGTGCGGTTCTGCGCCCGCTGAGCCCAGGCCCGACGGCTGCCAGCTGCCGCAGCCCTGCCCCAGGCCAAGCGATGGACCCAAAATGAATGCAATTGCTGCGCGGCTATCCCGCGCGCCGCCGGCCTACACGGTTCTTCACCCTCTGCGCCCGAACCCATGCCCCACCCCGTCGGCCGCCGCATGCTGCGTTCGCCATGGCCCTGGGCTCTGCTGATCCTGCTGGTCGGGTTGTCAGCCCGGGCCTCGGAAACGGCGGTCGTGCAGGAAATCCTGGATGGCCAACAGCTGTACATCGATCGCAAGCAGGCGCGTGAACAAGACAAGGCACGGGCGCCGGAGCAGCTGAGCACCGGCGATAGCCGCGGCCAGATCGGCTTCAACAGCGGCGCCGTCGGCCGGATGAACCGGTTCTCTCAGATGAAGCTTGGCCAAGGCTGCTTCCTGCTGGAGAAGGGGCAGATCCTGGTGTCTGGTCGCCAGACGGGCTGCACCCGCTCGGCTCGCCTCAGCCCTCGCGGCACCAACTACGTGTTGGAGGTGAACGACAACGGCGAGGCCGAGATCTCCGTCCTGGAAGGCACGGTGGCGGTGGAACCCGCTCGGGACGGCGCCCCCACCGGCCAGCCCGCCACCACCGTCGCCTCAGGCCAACGGCTGCGCCTCTCAGCCGAAGGGGTTGTGCTGGCGATCTTGAGGCTCACAGCAGGCGACTACACCAGCATTCTCGGCGGACCTCTGTTCAATGGCTTTCGGTTGCCCCTGCCGGCCTACGGCTCGCTGGAGAGTTACATCCGCAGCCAGCTGCCTGGCGTCAACCTGCCATCCCTGCCGGTGAGCGTTCCCGCGGCGCCATCGCTGCCGTCGATCCCCTCGTTCGGACTCCCCGGGCTGTTTTGATGGGTTGCTGTCGGTTCGCGGTCCTGCTGGCGTTCAGCCCGATGTCGGCCGGTCAACCGCCCGGCCGGGCTGAGAATTGGGGGGCGCCATCGCCCTCGCCCCTGCAGGAGCGATGAAGCAGGAGCGCATCACTCGCCTGCTGTCCGCCCTGGTGGTGGTGCTGGTGGCCTGGACCGCTGGCTGGCCCGATCGCAGCTGGCAGGGCTGGGAGCTCGGCCTGCAGGATCAGCTCCAGCGGCTCCGGGGGGCACGGCAACCGCCGCGGGGGTTGATCCTCGTGCCGATCGACGACGCCACCTTGCAGCAAGGCGCCTGGTTCGAGCAGAACCGCCCGGTGCCGGCATGGGCCCGGGGCACCAGCACCCTGCCCTGGCCGCGCGCCGCCTACGGAGCCCTGCTCGACAAGCTCTTTCAAGCCGGCGCGGCGGCGGTGGCCATCAACGTCGTGTTTGAAGGCCAGAGCGGCAGGGGACCGAACGACGACGAGGCCCTGGCCGCCAGTCTGCGGCAGCATCCGGGGCGCGTCGCCTTGGCGGCCGAGATGCTGGAACCCGATGATCTGCGCGGGGCCGGCTCGCTCACCCTGGTGCGCCCCGAGGTGTTGTTGCCGGCCCTGGGGGGAGCCCGGTCCCTGGGGCTGACCAACATGCTGCCGCGCACGCCGGAGCGCCCCTCGCGCCATCCCGACGCCTACGGCCGAGCTCTGCTGCCGGCCCAGGGGGCTGCGCCGTTCCCGTCCCTGGCGTCGACGCTGCTGCAGCTGGCGGGCCGCAGCTCGCGGCAGGACGACCCTCAGCGCGAGCTGACCTTCTACGGGCCCGAGGGCAGCTTCCCGAGACTGCCCGCCTGGGAGGTGCTCGATCCGCAGCGCTGGCGCCAGCAGCCGCTGCGGCGGCTCCTGCCCGGGGCCCTGGTGCTGCTGGGACCGGTGGTGAGCCAGGGGGATGACGGCTACCCGACACCCTACGGGTCCCTGTCGGGGTTGGAGCTGCTGGCTACCGCGACCGCCAACTCGCTGAACGGCGACGGGCTGCGGGCCTGGCCCGCGGCTCCGGTCCAGCGGGCGCTGCTGGCGGCGCTGGCACCGCTGGCGCTGCTGCTGCTGGCCTGGCGGGCGACGGCCTTGCGCTGGCGGCTGCTGGCGCTGCTGATTCTGGTGGCGCTGTACCTGGGAGGCGCCCTGCTGGCGTTCTGGTTTGCGCACCTGTGGCTGCCGCTGCTCTCCCCCAGCGTCGGGCTGGCACTGCTGGGGTTGCTCCATGGCAGCGACGCCTACCTGCGCGAGGGATTGGAGCGGCGGCGGTTGCGGCAAACCTTCGAGCGCTATGTGGCCCCGGGCGTGGTGGCGGAGATCCTGGCGGACCCCGCGTCGGCGCGGGGCATCCTGCGGGGCCGTCTGCTGGAGGTGACCGTGCTGATGACGGATTTGCAGGGCTTCACCGGCCTGACGCGGCAGCGCAGCCAGGCGGGGCAGAGCGAGTTGCATGTGCGCCAGCTCAACGCCTACCTGGGGGCGATGGTGGAGGTGATCACCGCCCATGGCGGCACCGTCGACAAGTTCATCGGCGATGCGGTGCTGGCGGTGTTTGGATCGCCCCTGGGCCGGGGCCTGGAGCTGGAGGCCGCGGCGGCACTGCGCTGCGCCCTGGCGATGCGGCAGTCCCTGGCCGCGCTCAACCACCAGTGGCGCCAGGAGGGGGTGGCGGAGTTGGGCAGCGGCATCGGCCTGGCGAGCGGCCAGGTGATGGTGGGACAGATCGGCAGCCCGCGGCGCCTGGAGTTCACGGTGATTGGCGACACGGTGAACCTGGCGGCGCGGCTGGAATCGTTGACGCGCAGCTTGGGCGCGGACATCCTCTGCGATGCCCGCACGGCCGGGCTGGCGGCGGCAGCGGCAGAAGCGGATGCGGATGCGGCAGAAGCGGATGCGGCCACCGCCGGGCCCAGCCAGGGCGACAGCCGCAGGGCTGACTGCCGCTCCCTGGGCTGGCAGTCGGTGCGGGGCTATGGCGAGGTGGAGGTGTTCACGCCCCTGCCGCCCCGTGACGAAGCCATCAAGCCCTCGCTGGCCGAACCGGCTGCACCTGGCTGAGCCATCTCCGGGCCGGGCTCGCCGCGGCGCGATCTGGATCAATCCTGCAGGTAGGTGGGCTGCTCGAGGCTGGAGCGCAGGTGCGCCATCAGCCTGCGGGCGTCGGCGATCAGCAACTGTCCCTTGGCGATGGCGGCCTCGCTGGCGATCCGCAGCCGCTCCAACAGCAGCTCGGGGTCGTGTTCCATGGCTTCCAGCACCTCGGCGCTGGTGTCGCCTCGCACCACGTGATCCACCTGGTAGCCGCCGCCATCGGCGAGGCGAATATGCACGGCATTGGTGCTCCCAAAGAGGTTGTGCAGGTTTCCCATCACCTCCTGATAGGCGCCCGCCAGAAACAGGCCAAGGCGATAGGGTTCTCCCGGCCGCAACTGATGCAGCTCCAACAGGGTTTTGACACGGCCATGATCGATGAAACGTGCGAACTTGCCATCGGAATCACAGGTGAGGTCGGCGATGTTGGCCAGCCGATCCGGCCGCTCGTGCAGCCGTTCGATCGGTAGGAGTGGGAAGAGCTGATCGATCGCCCAGGTGTCCGGCGCCGAGCGGAACACCGAGAGATTGGCGTAGTAAGTGCCAGCCAAGCTGGCTGGCAAGGCGCGCAGCTCCGACGGCACCGCTTGGGCGTGCTCCGGAGCCAGGTCCTGGATGCGAGCGGCAATCGCTTGGCCGCAGGCCCATGTGAGCTGTTCGGCGACGGCCCGCTGCGGCAGGGTCAGATAGCCCAGCCGAAAGGCGACCAGGGCATCGGCACGAAATTTGATCGCATCATTCCAGGCCTCCTGCAAACGCTCCAAGCTGCCGTGGCCATCCACATGGCCATCAGCCTCGGCGTGGTCGCGCTCGGCATCAGCCGCTGTGGCAAGCGTCGCCTGAATGACGGCATGGGTCTCGCGCAAGTTGCACAGGATCAATGGCTCCGGGTCCGAGACGGGGGGCAGTGCGGCAGGGGGACTGCCGGCACCCAGCACATCGAAGACCAATACCGAGAAGTGACTGGCCAGAGCCCGACCGCTTTCGCTCACCAGCGTGGGCAGAGGAATCCCATGGGGTTCACAGCACTCGCGCACGGTAGCAACAACGTCATTGGCGTAGTTTTGCAGGGAATAATTGGTGGATGCAGCGCTAGCTGTGCGACTGCCGTCATAGTCGATGCCAAGGCCGCCACCAACATCCAGCCAACCCATTGGCGCTCCCAGTCGGGTCAGCTCCACGTAGATCTGACCAGCTTCCTGCAGGGCATCTTTGAGAATGGCGATGTCACTGATCTGGCTGCCGACGTGGAAATGCAGCAAGCGCAGATCGGGCAGCAGGTCCGCCTGTCTCAAGGTCTCCACCGTGGCCAGCAGATCGGGGACGGACAAGCCGAACTTGGACCGAT
>CAYOCW010000098.1:0-7682 GCA_964402615.1 uncultured Cyanobium sp.
GGCGATCACGGCGCTGCAGCTGCTGTGGCCGGCCCTGCAGCGCTTGGAGGGGGCGGAGCCGCAGCTGCTGCCGCGCCTGTGCGTGCGCCTGGAGGCGCCGTTGCGCCGCAGTGCCGGCCGACCCGAACTGGCCCGCGCCACATTGGTGGTGGCGGTAGACGGCGGTCTCTGGGCCCGGGTCGGCGGCTCCCAGGCCTCCTCCCGCATCGGCTCGCTGCAGGACGCCGACCTGCTGCTGGAGATCCCGGCGGAGTCGGGTGCCTTGGCGGCGGGCACGCCGCTGTGGGCCCAGCTGCTGCGCTTGCCGCTGTTCTGAGCAGCGCTTCGTTGGTCGGGCGCGGCTGGGGAGGATGCCGGCGGGTGTTGATCAGCCCCGGCTGCGTCGGGGTTCAGAGCGGCGTGTTGCCCTCGATCCAGCTGCCGCCTCCGTCGCGGTGCCATTCGCGCTTCCAGAAGGGGGCGTCGTGCTTCAGGGCCTCCAGCAAGGCCTGGCCGCAGCGCTGGGCCGGCCCGCGCCGCTCGGCCCGCACCGCCACCAGCACGATCGCGTCGCCCGCTGGGATGCGGCCAACGCGATGCAGCACCAGCAGCTGCCGCAGCGCCGGATCGCCGCCGTGGGCCTCGGCCAGGCGCCGCAGCTGGCGCTCGGTCATGCCGGGGTAGTGCTCGAGTTCCAAGGCCTCCAGCGTCTGGCCCGCGGCGCTCAGCCCCCGCACCCGGCCGATGAAGACGGCCTCCGCCGGCGCGATCGTCACGCCATTGGCGGCGGGCCAGTCGGCGAGCTCCCGGTAGGGATCAAAGGCTTGCGGGCGCAGCTCGATCCGGTGGATGGCCCGCCCCGCTGAGGGGATCACGACGCCATGGCGGCGGCAGGACGCGGTGGCATCGATCAAGCCGGGGGCGACATGGCGCATTCAAGCTGCCACGCCAGCGCCGGGCCGACCCGTCCGCCATTCGGCAGCCTTTGGATACCCATCGCTCAGCCGCCGCTGATCGGTGGCAGGAAGGCCAGCTCATCCCCCGCCGCCAGGGGCTGGTCCAGGTGGGCGAACTCCTGGTTCACCGCCACCCGCCAGCGCGGTGACCAGGGGCCCAGCTCCAGTTGATCCCAGATGGCAGCGGCGGTCACGGGGGTCAGGTCGGCGGGCAGCGGCACGACCCGTTCGCTCCAGCCAGCCTGCTCGCGCAGGGCGGCGAACAGCCGCACCCGCAGGCTCGGGCCCGGCGCGACCGCGAAGCTGGCCTCCGGCTCCGCGGCGGTGGCGGGGGTGGACATCGGGAAACGGTCGGGCGCTGGAACCAGGTGGTTAGCATGGAACCACGAGCTCCTCTCGAGTGTCCCTGGCGATTGCGTTGCTGACCGTGTCCGACAGTCGCTCGCTGGCGGATGATCCCAGCGGCGACGCTCTGCAGCAGCGCCTGGAACGCTCCGGTCACCAACTGGCTTGCCGGGAGCTGGTGCCGGACGATCGCTATCGCATCCGGGCGCTGGTCAGCGCCTGGATCGCCGATCCGGCCGTGCAGGTGGTGATCAGCAGCGGCGGCACCGGTCTCACCGGCCGCGATGGCACCCCCGAGGCGGTGGCGCCTTTGTTGGACAAGTGCATCGATGGCTTCGGGGAGCTGTTTCGGGTGCTCTCGTTCGAGACGATCGGCACCAGCAGCCTGCAGAGCCGTTGTTTGGCGGGGGTGGCCAATGGCACGTTGATCTTTGTGCTGCCGGGCTCGCTGGATGCGGTGCAAACCGGCTGGGACCGGCTGATCGCCGCCCAGCTTGATGCCTCCACCCGCCCCTGCAACCTGGTGCAACTGCTGCCGCGGCTGCGGGAGCCGGGCTGATGGCCGCCGCCGGCGAGGCTGTGCGTTCCAGCCGCCGGCGGACCCGCCCTCGCCGTTGGCTGTTGCTGCTACGGCGGGAGCGTCGCCGCGGCCGCCGCTATCAGCCGCGCTTCCAGCGCGCCCATCTGCGGGTGATGTGGCTTGGGGCCCTGGCGGCCGTGGCGCTCTTGGGTCTGTTGACCTTATGGAGCGGCCAGGTGTTGATCGTGGCACCGCTCGGCGCCTCCAGCGTGCTGCTGTTCGGCTACCCGAGCAGCCCCCTGGCCCAGCCCCGCAACCTGTTGCTTGGCAACGGCTTGGGGGCTTTCAATGGGCTGGTGCTGCACCACCTGTTCGGCCAGTCGGCCCTGGTGTTGGCGGCGGCGGTGGCCAGCACGGTGCTGCTCGGTCAGCTGCTGCGCTGTCTCCATCCGCCGGCCGGGGGGTTGGCGTTTTTGGTGGTGTTTGTGGGGGCTCCCTGGAGCTTCTTGCTCTCGCCGGTGCTGTTCGGTTCGCTGGCGCTGACGCTGCTGGCCTGGAGCTTCAGCCGCTGGGTGCCCGGAGCCATGCCCTATCCGCGCCACTGGCTCTAGGGGCTGCCCCGGTGCCGTGCAGCCGCTGTGCGCCATCGCCATCGCCATCGCCATCGGCTCGGTGCACGAATACCAAGGTTCTGCGTGGCCCTTGTGCCAGAAGCTCAGGATGCCGTTGCGGCGATCACGGTGCGATCGTTTAGAGTCAACCTTGAAATTTGAGATCGAGGCCAACCTCGTTTTGCACTAATGCCCAATATCTTGGTCACGGGTGGAGCTGGTTTTATTGGGGTCAATGCTGCGTCCCATTTCGCCAGCCGAGGTTGGTCGGTCACCGTTGTCGATAATCTGTCTCGACGTGGGACGGATCAGAATCTCAGCTGGCTGATGCAGCAGCATCCCGAGATTCGCTTTGCCAACGTAGATATTCGCAATGCCAGTGATTTTGAAGATATTTTGCTAGACTGCCGGCCGCAGATGGTGCTGCATCTTGCCGGCCAGGTTGCCGTAACAACATCTTACCATAATCCACGCGAGGACTTCGAAATCAATGCCCTTGGCACATTTAATGTTTTAGAGGCTGTCCGGCTGAAGGTGCCCGAGGCTTTCGTTCTGTTTTCCTCCACCAACAAGGTCTATGGCGGCCTTGAAGATGTGCCCGTGGTGCTCGGCCCCCATGGTTGGCGCTTTCGCGACCTGGAGGGCGGAGTTCCTGAGCATCAGCCGCTTGACTTCCACTCCCCGTACGGCTGCTCCAAAGGCGTCGCTGATCAGTACACCATCGACTACGCCCGCATCTACGGGCTGCAAACCTGCAGCTTCCGCCAGTCCTGCATTTACGGGACCCGTCAGTTTGGCATTGAGGATCAGGGCTGGGTGGCCTGGTTCAGCATCGCAGCGCTGCTGGGCAAGCCGATCACGCTCTATGGCGATGGTTGGCAGACCCGCGACGTGCTGGATGTGCGCGATCTCGTCCTGGCCTACGAAGCTGCCTGGGAGCGGCGTCAATCGATCCGTGGTCAGGCCTTCAATATCGGCGGTGGCCCCGCCAATACCCTATGCTTGAAGGATCTGATTCACTTTTTGGAGGAGGAGCTCTCACTCCAGCTCAGCCCGGCGATGGCGTCGGCGCGGCCCGGTGACCAGCCGGCCTTCGTCTGCGATCTCACGAAAGCGGAGGACAAGTTGGGCTGGCGACCTCAGATCCAGGTCGAAGCAGGGGTGCGACATCTGATCCGCTGGGTGCGTGACAACCGCGACTTGTTTGCTTGGCTGGAGTAACGGTTGTAGAGTTGGACTTACAGTCTCGTCGCTACAACACCGTTGGCTCTGGCTCGGTCTGCATCTGGCAAGTCGCAACGTGCGGCTCATTTTCTCAACTCCCCGGAACTTATCCACTCCCCACCAAATACGGCGATTATTACGGCACTGCTGGAACAGGGAGTTGAAGTTGATGTTTTTGCTCCGGGGATGGCCAAAGGGGCAGATTATGGAGGGGCTGTTCGCACAGCTCCTGTGTCTTATTCCTGGAAATGGTTGGCCAACAATGCTTGGCGGCATCGCTGGAAGTCCTATCGGACTTTCTCGGGAACCAGCGAGGATCCGATCGCGATTGTGGGCGTATTGGCCGCCTTGCACCGCCGACCGAGCTTCGTATTGGCCGACGAGATAAAATCTGATTTTTACTATGGCAATCGCCCGGAATCGTGGAAGCGCCTATGTCGCTGGGCCAACCGTAAGGCCCGCTTTAATATCGTCAATGACGAGGCGCGACTCGATCTGTTGCGGGAGTATGCAGAGCTACCCAAAGATGCGCGTCTGATTGTTTATCCCGGCTGCTATCACAGCCCGCCCCAGCCTCCCGCTGATTATCGCCAGCAGCTCAGGCGTCAGTGGGGGATCCCCGAACCTGCGTTCGTGGTTGGCGCCTCGGGCAACTTTAATCTTGACCTGGGTGCTGATCTGCTCCTGGAAGCCATGGCAGAAGACAAGAGCATTTATGCCGTTATTCAACCTGTTGGCTATCGCCCTTTTGAAGGTTATCTGCTTCGCTACATGCAAAATAATCTGAATCTCTATGTTGAAAGTGAGCGTTTGTCTTGGCAGAGCTCCTGGAAGTCTGCCGTTGCTTTTGATATCGGTATGGCATTTTATCGGCATCAAGGCTCGCAGTTTAAAAAAATGGGAATCAGTTCCAATCGTCTTTGCATGTTCCTGGCGATGGGAGTGCCTGTGATCGTTAACCGCCAACCGAGTTTTGAGTTTCTGGAACGCTTTGGTTGTGGCCTGATGGTATCGGATGCGTCCGAGTTCCGTCAGGCCATTGCGCACATGCGTCGCCAACTGGAGCCGATGCGGCAGGCCTGCAGAACCTGCTTTGAGGAGTACATCATGCCTCCGGGACGCTACGAGACCCTGGCCCAAGCGATCGCTGAGCTGTTCGGGCCAAGCCCGGCTTGAGCGTGGCTGCTCCACGCATCGCCTCGATGGGAGCGACCCGATGGCCATCCTGTCAACCAGCGCTGGTTGCCGCCAAGCCGCGCCATCGGCACGCCCGGCCCAGCCATGGCACAGCGATTGGTCTCCATGGTCACCACGATTCTGGGCCCGGTTCCCTAAGGTCCATGCCTTCTTGCCATTTCTCCCCCATGGCCCTGTCGCCGCTGACACCCGTTCTGCTGGCCGCCAAGCAGCGACTCGGGCTCAGCTTCGCCGCCTTGGGGGAACGGTTGGGGGCCGATGAAGTGTGGGTGGCGGCGTTGTGCTATGGCCAGGCCACCGCCACAGCTGAGCAGGCCGCCACCTTGTTGGAGCTGTTGGAGCTCGATGCCGATCTGGCACCCCAGCTGACCCGCTATCCGCTCAAAGGCGCCCTCGATCCTGTGCTGCCGACCGATCCGCTGCTCTATCGCTTCTACGAGATCCTGCAGGTGTATGGCTTGCCACTCAAGGATGTGATCCAGGAGAAGTTTGGAGATGGCATCATGTCGGCGATCGATTTCACGTTGCAGGTCGATAAGGTCGAAGATCCAAAAGGCGATCGTGTCAAGGTAACTATGAACGGTAAGTTCTTGCCCTATAAGGTGTGGTAAGTCACAAGCAAGATGTGCCCTGACGGCGGCCATGGAGCCGAGCTGGGGCCTGGTGCGGTCGGCCTCGGTCTGTTGGGCTCCGGCGAGCCGCCTGAAGGGCGGGTCTGCCCTTGGCGACCGAATCCGAAAGCGCTGTCCGCCGCTTGGCTGAACAGGAGCCAATCCACGGAGTGTCGCAGGGGTAATATCGGAGAGTCGAATGCGTGCTCATGCGGGCGTGAGGGGTCTCTAGGAAGATCGCAGCTCCACCGGCACACCCAGTCCTTCACGCGCCCTCCTACGCCCTTCCCCTGCCGTCAGCCCCAGCATCACAGGCGCTCCCTGCTCCCCTGAACGCAGAGGTTGCCACCATTCAGGCCACCCGCCGGCACGCGCTCCCCAGCCACTGAACCAATCGGTTCGCCAGCCTCCTCCTGAGAACCGCGACAACGGCTTCCCGCAGACCAGCCCAGCCCGCTCATTCGCACGGATTTCGGCTCTCCAGCCCAGCATCGCTCCGCTCCCAGCCGCCCGCTCCTCGCTGGCCGCCGCACCCGTCCAGAGCCGTCCGCAATTGGCGACAGCGCTCCATTCCCGCCTGCTGCTCTGCAGTCCGCTTCAGCATCCGCCCGCGCCTCCCGGCCCGCTTCCGTTCCCCGTTCCACCATCCAGCTTCAGGCCGGCCCCCGCTCCGATCGCCTCCTCTCCATCCGGTGCCCATCCCGGCCCTGTTGCTTCCCATGTCCCGAAGCTCCTCCCCCCGTCCCTCGGCCAGCGCCAGTCGGTCGCGGCGCTCCGCTGATCGCGTCAAGGCGGCCTCCGGCCAGGTGCTGGTCTCCGCCGTGATCAGCACCTACCTGCTCACCCATCTGCACCATGTGCTGCAGCGGGCCGAATACGCCGCCCAGCAAGAGGGCAAGGGCGACCTCGCCGCCAACTACGCGCAGTTGCGCCGGCTGCTCTGCGTCGAGGCCCGCAGCATCGAGGCGGCTCCAGCGCTCGACTGCGGCGCAGACATCCATCCCCACGCCGCCTGAACCAGGCCGCGATCGGGGGGCTCGATGCATGAGGCGGCCGGGATCCGGCCGCTGGCGGGCTGGCGCTGATCAGCACTCCGTCATCGTGATGCGCATCTGGCGCGGCCAAGGTGTATCTAAGAGAGGATTGCTCAGCCGAGATGACCGCCAGCAATGCCGCCGCGCTCTACGCGTCGATCAGCCGCGATGTCGAGCTCACCCAGTCCCTGTTTCGCCAGGCCTTGCAGGACCCCAACGGAGCCCTGAGCAAGATCGTGGCCCTCGGCGAAGCTCAGGGGCTGCCCGTGACCCCTGAGGAGGTGCGGGAGCATTTGGCGGGACTGGACGACTTCGCCAGCAACCTGTGGTTGCTCAAGGCCCGCGGCGGCCTCTGAGCCGCGCCGGCCATCCGCCGGCACGGCGGAACGGTTGGGTTGCTGGCGCCGGTGGGCGTCGCCGCCCCCGGCCCAGCTGAAGAAAAGCCAGTAGCTCACGATCGCCAGACCGGCGGCCACCACCAGGGCGACGACTTGTTCGAGGCGCTTCATCATCGCGGCGGCGGCGCGGCGAGTCCTGAGTCTGAAGGGCTGCCGGGCGGACGTCGCTCCGGCCTGGCACGGCTGCGGGATCACGCTCCGCAAGGCCGCAACGGGGTGCTGGCTAAAGTCAGGGGGTTCCGATCGGCGCCGCCGCCGGCCCACTGCTTCGCCGCGTGCTGCGACTCGACCGCATCAGCAAGATTTATCCCACCGGAGAGGTGCTGCGCGATGTCAGCTGGGAGGTCAAGCCCGGCGATCGCATTGGTCTGGTGGGCGTCAATGGCGCCGGCAAGACCACCCAACTGCGCATCCTCGCCGGGCTGGAGGACCCCACCAGCGGCCAGGTGATTCGCCAGGGGGCGCCGCGGATTGTGTACCTGCGCCAGGAGTTTGAGGTCGACCCGCAGCGCAGCGTGCGCCAGGAGCTGTTCCAAGCCTTCGGGGAGGCGGCTGAGGTGCTGGAGCGCCAGCGCCAGGTGGAGGACCAGCTGGCCGGCGAGGCCGCCGCCGCCGATCCGGAGCTGCTGCAGACCCTGATCGACCGGCTTGGCAGCTTGCAGAGCCGCTTCGAGGCGTTGCATGGCTACGAGCTCGATGCCCGCATCGATCGCCTGCTGCCCGATCTCGGCTTCAGCCTTGAAGGCGTGGAGCAGCCGGTGGCGGCCTATTCCGGCGGCTGGCAGATGCGCATCGCCCTCGGCAAGA
>CAYOCW010000099.1:0-7623 GCA_964402615.1 uncultured Cyanobium sp.
CCATGCGCAGGATCTTCAGCGCCGTGGCGTGATCGCCGTGCAGATCGTGGTTGGCGAGATTGCCCTTGCGGCGCAGGCCATGGAACAGCTCGGCCACCTCCCGCTCCAGCACGCCATCGCACTCCAGCCGCCGCAACAACTGTTGCTGGGTTTCCTCCTGCCGCAGCTCCACCCCGAAGCGTGAGGCCACCTGCTGGGCCAGCAACTCCCCCAGTTGCCGCAGCTTCAGCAACGACGTGTTGGGGTCGTCGGGGAAATACCGCTCCGCCAGCGAGCCCAGCCGGAACAGCTGCTCATCGTCAAGGCGCAGCTGGGCGAAGTTGGTGCTCACAAGAGCTCCACCCATTGACGAATTTTGTCGGCCATCAGGCGGCGTCGCTCCACCAGGAACACGGCGTAATCCAAGGGGGCGCCATCCAGGAGCGAGAGGGGCAGACAGTTCATCTCCAGATTGGCCCGCAGGTCAGCCAGGTCCGTGATGCCGCCATAGCGCTTCGGGCCACCGTTCACCTGGTCTCGCAGTTCAGCGAAGTAGACCTCAGGAGCCTTGTCTCCAATCGCGATATTGATCTCGCTTTGGGCCATGACAAAATTGGCAATTTGGTTGTAGCTGCTCCTCGAGGCTCCTGCGCGCTGAAGATGCTTGCGGGGGAACACATGGTGCTTGTCGCCACGGTTGAGGAGCAAGTCGCGCACAGTGATGCCAGCCGAAAGGAAGCCACGATCACCGAGCCGAGCCTGGGCCGCCTGATAGGCGATGAAATACGGACTTGTCGAGGACGATGTGTCCATGAGTTGAGGCAACATCCCAGACCAGAATGTCGGTGGCAGCTCGTTTTCAATCACGGCTTCCGCATAGGCGCGTAGTCCCTGAGAGTCAATCTGACGAATGTCGAAATCGAAGACTGTTTCCGTGCTACCCGAGTAGCGACCTCTGAGAATCGACATCGCAAACCAACGCCGCACCAGGCTTTCGATATCGGGAGCAGGAAGATTCTCCCTGCGCCCTCTCAGATAGAGAATGTAAGCGAAGTTGATGGCATTGCGGCTGCGAATCAAGTCACTGGTCACAAACCCAGCCGATTTCAGGATCATGATGATCCGATCGAAGTGGGTCCTGTTCATGAAGGAGAGAACACCCTGCTTCAACTTGATGAACGATGCTTCTGCAATGCTTTCCTCGTATTGCTTCGTGGCGAAGTTCCTACCAGATAGCAAAGCCACCAGATCCTGGAGCTTGCCTCTGCCAAATTCCGAGGTGAATGCCACCCGCAGCATATCGGTGTAGGTGGGATCGTAGAGATCGTCGTTGACATCCTTCAGCCAGGCCATCTTTGCAAGAAACTCTGAGCGTGCAAACTCAGGGTCATTCTTCACGATCTGCGAATAGAAGTCTGGAGATACAGCCAGGTGGCAAAAGTATTCGATAGCCTTGCGCAGGGTGTTGCCGCCGAAGCTCTCGTTCACGGCGATCTTCGACATGGCGAAGTCAGCCTGAGAAAGCTCAGCACCTGCCGAGTTGACGCGGATGAAGATCTCGGTCACGGTCTCGATATCCAAGTCCTCAGCAAGCTCAATCAAACCAACAGAGTTGTTGACAATCTTTAGGAGTTTTTGCAGCGCCTGTCCAACAAGCTTCCTGTCGATCTCTGGATTCCTTGCAATATAGGCATCAGTCTGTTCAAAAAGATCGGCATCCGCCTGGAAAAGCTTCGAGACATCTGGGATCCAAGCTGTGTTCTTGGCAATGGCAGGGTTGCTGACTTCAAACCTGGGCTCGTCATCAGCCGCCAAGGGGTTGAAGGCAATGCGAATGTGAACCCGTTCATAATCCTTCGTGAGCACCTCCACTCCCAGCAGTGCGGCCATCAGAGCTGTCACCCTTTGCTGGCCGTCGATCAGGATGCGCTTGCCGGCAGAGGTGGTGCCGTCCTTCAGTTTAACCGTGGGATTTCGCCAGGCAATCAAATAGCCCACTGGGTACCCCTGATAGAGAGAATCCAGCAGATTGCGCACCTTGGTGGCTTCCCACACAAACGGCCGCTGGATCTCAGGTATGGCGATTTCGCCACTTTTCACCCAGGTCAGCAGGGTGTCGATCGGGTGATGTGTCACGGAATAGCGCTGGCTGGCCATCGCTCAGCCCTCCCCCAACAACTGCCGCACCGGAGCCATCAGCTCCTTCTTCGTGAAGCTCTCCAGGGGTGGCGATGGTGGGGCGACGCCATGGTGCTCCAGAAGATTGGCGATCGATGGGCTCATGACTGCCCTCCCAGTTGGCCCGACGAGCCAGCTTCCTGCGCCGCTTCTGCCGCAAGAGTGGCCACCCTGGCTTTCATCGATCAGCCCCACCATCGCATCACCCGGCTTCTCCAGTGCATTGACAGACCGACCACAGCATTATGGGTTTTCGTCCATCCCGCATCAGCTCTCACCGTGGGGCGATCGGGCGATGTGGGGGACTCCGCAGGACCTATGCGGTTCTTGCATGGATTCCCCAACGCCGAGGTGGGCCAATGGGCTCGCTCGTCCCCACGGATGGGCCAGCAGCACCGGCGCTTTCGCTTCGCTCGGCGCTTGCGGGCCTTGCACAACGGAGCGCACTCTCCTGGGGCAGGGGCACGTGGAGAGCGGCGGTGCGGCCATGACGGGTGACTTCAAAGGGGGTGGCTGATTCGAGATCGGAAGCGAGCCTGGCCCTGAGCTCCCGAATGCCGATGCGGGCAGTCATGGCAGTCTGACATAGAGATGTGTACACATCCTAGCGATGGAACCTGGCTGAGAAGGTGACCCAGATCGACGACGACACCGAGCGCGTCAAGCGGATGGTGGGCCGGGTGCTCACTGGCAACGGCATCATGGAGATGCTGCAGGGCCGCTACCGGCTGATCAGCTCCGTAGCCGTCAGGCTTCTGCGTAGCAGTAGAGCTGAGCAACAGCGAACGCGACGAACTGCTACAGCTTTACCGCCAGCGGCTGGATGCGTTCCGGGCGCAGCGGGATGAGGAGGTGACTTGTTCACTGTTCAGAAACCTGCGGCTTCCGCCACCGTTCCCGCCACCGCAGCCCGATCAGCAACCTGCAGGCGCTCGGCTTCCGCTGCCATGCTGGCAAGCGCGTCGGCTGTTGGCCAACGCGGGAGGTCGCACCGATTTCCGCGGCATCCCGGAGAACGACTGCCAACGTGAGGCGGGCTGCATCTTCAGCGCGCTGGGGGGAGGCGTAAGGGTGTTATTGGAGAACGAGCTGGATCTCTGCATCGCCGATGCCGAGCCGGTGACCACAGGCCACAGCCTGGTGATCCCAAGGCATCATGTGGCCGATTGGATGGCGATGCACCAGCCGGAGTGGTTTGCGGTGGTGGAGTTGCTCAGGCAGCGGTGGGAGATGCTCAGCGCCGAGGACGCCACGATCAGAGGCTGGGCTGGTTCTTGGGTCGAAGACCTGGGGGTGAATCCAGGCGAATCGGCAGGGCAGGCGATGTTGCATGCCTATTGGCATCTGATCCGAGACGGGAGGGGGATTGCGAGGTGGCGCGTGGTGGGGTGCGGGGGGTTAATCCTGGAAAACAGGGGCGTTCAGTTGAGCGCGACTGTCTAACGCTCATCATCACCTGGCCACGGCCACTTTCGCGAAAAACCGAGCCGCATGCTTCGGGTGGGGTGCATGATATTGTTGAGCAATCCTTGCGGCGTAGGCGCTGATTGATGCATGTCTCTTCATTAGGCTCATCATGCTAGCTCATGCTGGACAGACTCGAGCAGAGAGGATGTGATCTGCACCAGGAGTTGCCAATCTGGCAAACGGAGTTCCACGCTGTCGTCATATCGTGTCTGAACAGCAAAGAAAGAGAGATCGGCAATTGTCTCAAACGCGCTCATGTTGCCACCCGATTCCTCCAGCCAATCCATCAAGGCGGCGAGGTCGTGGGTGAAGGGAGCCTGCCCGCCCTTGGAGTGGATCCAGCTTTTGAGGGCTTTTTCGCAGGCCTGTTGCAGCCGGAACCCGATACTGCTATCGCGGAAACCGGAGAGAGCCAACATGCGCCGCGCCTCCTCAAGATCGGCCTGGGCGATCCGCAGATAGCGCAGGGCGTCCGGATCAGCCCTTCAGCAGAATCCCTTCTTGATAGGCCAGGGATGGTATGGCGCTTCTGTATGGCTTGCGTTGGCTCACCTCGCCTTCGCTGTACAGAAGCAGGTCAAGCGGCAACCGATGGCTGGAATACTGCCGCCAAAGATCTCCCAGCACCCGCAGACGATCCTGGCCCGCCAGCCACTGATCCGGCACGGTGATCAACAGATCCACGTCGGAATCAGGCCGGGATGTGCCCCTGGCCCGTGATCCAAACAGGCGGATCTGGGCGGCGGGGATGGCGGCGGCGATCCCCGCGGCGATCACACGGATCCGCGGGTCGATCGGGATGGCGGAAGTGGCGCTGGGAGTGGCTGTCATCAGGGCATTTTGGCCGAGCCGTCATGGGGGTGGGAGAGCCGGAGGGGGGCGACTGCACAGGATCGAGGCGCCTGCGGCGCTATCCCCGGCAGGGAACAGCCATAGAGCCCCAACCGCCAGGGCATAACCAAACAGCAGCAGGGCAGAGGGCCCAAGGGCTCAAGCGCTAAGAAGAGAGTCTTGGGAAAGAAGACAGCAGGGGCGAAAACCAACGTTGGAGTTGGTGTTGACCGGGAGGGTGCTGTCCCGGTAGGCGGCGCGGCAGTAGTGGGGATCGTTGAACCAGGAACCGCCGCGCAGCAGCTTCCAGCCCCGATGGCCGCTCTCTCGGCGCACGAGATCCCCATCCTCTTCACGCCAGGGCTCCCCATCCTCCGGATGACCCTCACCCACGGGGTTGGGATGCCAGCTGTCTTCACACCACTCATCCAACTGCCCGTGCAGCTCGGACAGACCCCAGCGGTTCACCAGCCCGCTGGCCCCGTTCAGCCCAGGCTGCTTGGTTCTCGCTCCCTTGCGGCCACGACCAAAGGTGAAGCTGGCGTCATACCGCGCCCAGCTCCCATCTAGCGTGTCGCCGAAATGGAACGGTGTGGCGGCCCCCGCCCGGCAGGCCCCCTCCCATTGATTCTCGCTCGGCAGCGCCAGCTGAGGCGCCTCGCCGCTGCCGCCCAACTCCTGCCACTGGTCCTGGAGCCAACGATTCAACCGCTGCAGCCATTCCCGGCTCTGGTGCCAGCTGACCCTGTCCACCGCCAGCTCGCCGGGCTGGCCGTGCTGATCCCACAGGCTCTCGGGCTTAGCCGCGCCGGGGCTCTCCTCCAGTTCCCGCTCGATCTGGCCCACCGCCTCCACCACGGCCCGCCACTGCCCCTGGCTGATCGGCTGGCGCACCAGCGCAAACGCCTCCAGCCGCACCCGCCGCGGCGCTTCCACATCCACTCCTTTGCAGCCGTCGCGGTTGGCGGCGAACCAGTCCATCACCTCCTGGCGGTCGTGCTCCGTTGCTGGTGAACCCAGCTGCGCCGGTCCCCCCGGCACCACCACCAGCTCCAGCTGCTCACCCCCCGGCAGCGGAAGCGTCCACACGGGCACCTCCACCACCTCGGTGCAAATCCGCAGGCCGCTCCCCTCCTCCAGGGCTGTGAGGGTGAGCATCGGCACTGGTTTCGCCTCGCCGCTGCCGAATAACGGCAGATCGGCCGAGGCCGCAAGTTGCAGGCCCCGTGAGGCGCCCTGCAGCAGCGGCAGGCGGGCGTCGTGTTCCGCCCAGCCCTCCGCATCCACCACCAGCAGGTTGAGGGCATCGCTGCGCAGCCAGCCTTCCAGCTCTGCGGCGATCCGCTGGCGCTGATCCCGATCGCCACTGCGCTTGGCCAACAGCCCCAGGCTCTCCGCCGCCCGCCGCCGCAGCGCCAACGGCGCCTTCGTGTCGGCCAGGCCATCCCGCAGCGGCTGCTCGGCGCCGATCAAGGCCAGCACCAGGGCCGCGTCCTCGCGGTCGGCCAGGGGGCATGTCCCATCGCCCAGCAGCTGCTGCAGCGGTTCACGCCCCTCCTTGCGCACCGCGCGCTCTTCGCTGGCGCCAGCCGCCGCCAGCGCGGCCAATTGCTCCAGGGCCTGGCGTCGCACGCGCTCCGGGGCTTCGGGGGTGAGGTCGGCCCCGAGCCGCTTCACGCGCAGCGCTTGCAGGCGCTCCACCTTGCTCTCGTCGATCCATTGCACCAGCGGCTCCCAGGTGCGCAGCAGCGCCTCATGGGCGATCTCCACGCTGCCCTCCTTCAACACCAGCAGGCGGTCATCCACCAGCCGCCGCACGATCGCCAGGCTGGCGGGCGGCAGGTCCTCAAGCCGCGCCGCCCGTTTGGCCTCCTGGCCGTCGCCGCTGACACTCACGAGATGGTCCAGAAACGCCTCCCGCAGCGCCGCACGCTCCTCTGCGCCGCTGGTTTGCGGATCCCAGCACTCCTTGGCGCGGGTGCTCACCGCCCCCGCCACGCCGCCCAAGTGCTTGTAATCGTCAAGCGTCAGGTCCCACTGGTCACTGGGCCGCGTTCCCGCGACGGCGACACCCCGCCGCTCCCTGGCCCTCCACAGCTTCTCCAAGCTGAAGGCCAGCAGGGGCAAGGCATCTCGCCCGCCGCTCTCCTGCACCAGCCGCTGCTTCAACCCCGGCTCCAGGGTGAGCTTCGAGCGATCCGCCGGGCCGGTGATCAGGTCGCCGAAGTCTTCTGGTTCGATCGGCTCCAGGGGGAGGCTCTTCGCCATGCCCGTCAGCGCCGGCCAGCGCGTCTGCAGCGGCGCCAGAAAATCGGTTCGCATCGTTGCCAGCACCAGCAGGCCGGGCTTGGGAACGCGCAGCAGGTTCCGCAGGAACGTCTGAAACGCCTCAGCCTCATCCGCCTGGCCGTCTTCCTTCGGGTCAGCACTCAGCAGCTCCTCGAACTGATCGATCACCACCAGCAGCCGCGTGTTGCGCTGGCGCTGCAGGTCCCGCAGGCTGCTGAGCGGATCGGCGGCGTCAAACACGCCACCAGCGTTCAGCACCGCCCGCTCCAATTCCTTGAAGGGCTGATCGCCTGGCGTGAACGGCGGCAGCACCGTCCAACTCCCTTCGCCGTCGCCCTTCAGCCGAGGCACCACCCCCGCCCGCACCAGCGACGACTTGCCATACCCCGACGCCCCCAGCAGCAGCAAGAACGCCTGCGGGCGCAACGCCAGGGCACCGAGGCGTTCCACCACGGCCTCGATCGCCACGTCGCGCCCGAAGAACACCGGCGCCTGCTCCTCTTCGAACGCCGGCAGTCCCGGATAGGGAGGCAGGGTCGCGTCCCAGGTTTGCAGATCCCTCCAGTTGAGCTTGCGCTGCAGGGTTTGGCGCAACCGCTGCCGCACCTCCGCCAGCAGCTCGGGGCTGGGGTTCACGGCATCAGGCACCTGGATCGCCTGGTGGCCCTGCAGCAGCAGCGGCAACGGCTTGCGTTTCAGCTCCTCAGCGGTCTTGGCCAACTGGATCGGGATCACGGTCTTGCCGTCCTTCACCGCGATCGCCACCTCCCCCACGCACCAGGGCGAGCTCTCATACCGCTCGCTGCAGAGGCACACCATCGCCCCTGACTGACCGACACTTCTCGCCTAAGACGCTTATGAGACAAGCGCTGGCACGCT
>CAYOCW010000100.1:0-7621 GCA_964402615.1 uncultured Cyanobium sp.
AGGACGGCGGCATCGTCACGATCGCCAGCCACGACGGTGCGGCCGCCGAGGAGGCGCAGCGCATCATCGAGGGGCTCACCCGCCGCGTCAGCGAAGGGGAGATGTTCAACGGCACCGTCACCCGCGTGATCCCGATCGGTGCCTTCGTGGAAATCCTGCCCGGCAAGGAGGGGATGATCCACATTTCCCAACTGTCGGAAGCGCGGGGGGAGAAGGTGGAAGACGTGGTGAATGTGGGCGATCACGTGACCGTGCGGGTGCGCGAGATCGACAATCGCGGTCGCATCAACCTCACCCTGCGGGGTGTGCCCCAACAGGAGCCTGTGCTGGCCTGAGCGCTGAGCTGGCGGTCCAAGCCGGCAGGATCCGCGGCCCCCTCAGGGGGCCGCTTTTTGTTGCCGGTTGTTGTTGGCGCCCGCTGGCCGTCGTGGCGGTCAGACCGCAAAGCCGGGATCAATGCGGGCCAGCGCTGCGGTCGCCGCCTGGCAGAGTTCGGCATGAAGCCTGCCGTGGCTGGCGATCAGGCAGCCCGCCTGGCGCAGGTCCCCCGTGTTGTAGAGAAGCGGGCGGCCATCGGCGTGGCTGAACTGCCCCCCCGCCGCCCGCAGCAGCGCTTCGGGAGCCGCCATGTCCCAATCCTTCGGGGCAGTGCGACCGGAGAGGGAGATGTAGAGATCGGTTTCACCGCGCAGGATGGTGGCGACCTTGCCGCCAACGCTGCCCATGGCGTGCCGTTCCGCCAGCGGCAGGGTCGCCAGCAGTTGCTCGAGCCGCTGGTCGCGGTGGTTGCGGCTGGCCACCAGCACCAAGGCCTCCAGGCTGGAGCGCTCGCTGAGCCGTGCCGGCAGCCGTTCACCCGAGCGACATTCACACCAGGCTTCACCGCCATTGCCTTCCGCAGGCAACAGCCCGAGCCAGAGCTCCTCCCGTTCGGGCAGCAACACCACCCCCAGCAGCGGCCGCTGCCGCCGCACCAAGGCCAGATGCACGGCGTATTCGCCAGTGCCCTGCAGAAAATCGCGGGTGCCATCGAGCGGATCAAGGATCCACAGCCAGCCGTCGGCGGGCGACGGCGTGATGCTGGTTGAGGGCTGCCCCGGCGGGGTGGCCTTGGCCGATTCTTCGCTGAGCAGCTGCCAGGCAGCGGCGGGGAAGGCGGCGTTGAGGCCATCGAGCAGCCAGCGGTTGACCGCCAGATCGGCGGCGCTCACGGGGCCCTCGTCACCGTCTTGCACCTGTAAGGCGATCGGGAATCCGTAGGGAGGCTGGAGGCCGCGGGCATAGGCCCTGAGGATGTCGGCGGCGCCCCAGGCCAGGCCGCGCAAGGTGTCCAGCAGATCGGGCTGGGCGATGCCGGCGGGCAGGTCGAGGGCGATGGGCACGGCAGCCGGACAAAGAGACACCATTGTGCCGAGCGGTCAGCAGGGCTGACTAAAGTCGAAGCAAAGGTGGGAGGCCCAGGCATGGTTCAGATCGTGGAAGTGATGGTAGCCATGGTGATTTCCGCCATGATGGCAACCGCAATTACTACCCTCACGCTGTCGCCGATCAAGACGCAGCGACATAAGGATATTTACGCTGCGGTGGAAGCAGCCGCAATTGGCGTGCGGCAATATGTTGTCAAAAATCCCACTACATTTAGCGATGATAGCGACATCACTACGACCAATCTTGGTGAACCCATGGCAACCATAGCCTCAAATGTTGCCGACGAGTTCAGGCCAAGCCTAAGCAGTTCACCTCTTGTGATTGATTGCCAGATTTCAGTGCCTCCTTCATCACCACGCCGCGTGGAGTGCAGTGCGCCACGCGATACCGATCCAAGCGGCCAGAGAATCACGGCCCGACAGCCTCTCTATACAAGATCTAGCCTGGATCCTCGATCAACACTGGACCAATGCCTGTCCAACTGGGCTGATCCGCAGAGGCCGGGGGCGGGGTACAGCACGCCACCACCGACCATCGATCTATCCAGCATCTCTGGATGTGAAACGATCGGTAACCTCAGCTTTACGCCCGACCCTCCCACCTGGAGCTCGACACGGTATCCCTGTACACTAGAAATCATTCCAGGATCAACTCCGCCCATCAAAGTTAAGTTTGAACCTTCTTGCTGATAGATTCCCTTGGTAGCGATGAATATAGCTGGCCATTGACAGCGACCTGAGCGGTTGCAAGCTTCGATCTATCATGTCTACAGAACGGCGCAGCCTCGACGCTGTTGTTGAGCGGAATCTGGATTTAACATTGCCTTGCTGCGGCAAAGCCTGGAGCATCAAGACGCCTTAAGAAGCTGAGACCTCAGGCTCTGGAATCTGCTGGTATTGGGTTTAACGTTCGCCACCGCAGATGCAGCCTTCAAGACCAACACAAGTCGTGGATCCAAGATTAGGGACACTTCACCGGAAAAAGATCGGATTCACAACCGTTTTCGTCAGCAGCTCCGGCTCCAATCAGGACGGTGCTTCCCCTGCGGAAGCGAACATCGCTGGTCGAACCAGCAGCGTTCTGTCCTGAACAAGAAATTATCAAAACTCTTTCGTTTCCGGCTGTGCTCTTGACGGAACAATTTGCGGGGATCGTAACTGCTGTGCCATCAAGGGTCAAGCCCGTGGGTTCTGTAAAGCCAGGCGAATAGGTGGGCTCGACTTTTTTGCCGCGCCAAGCCTGCCAGCGCATGGTTTCGACAACCCCATCGGCCTGGGCCTGGGCGGAGAGCCGCGACAGAGCGATCGGCGGTCCGGAGAGCATGTCCATCGTGATCAGGGCGCCGATGGACATCAAGCTGACCGCAACCATCATGCCGATGAGATTCATGGCATCGCCCCGTACCGCCTTTTAACCAATTTGATTTTAGGTGACACGCAGGTGCGTGGGTGCCGGAAATCCGAAATCGAAACCTTCAGGCTTTGGTTGTGGTTGCGCTGCAGCAACGCTGGCCTTGCGTTTTTCGCCAACAAGGCCCTGGACATGTCCAAGAGATGTACATTCTCTCTACATCAATTGCGAGGGTATCAGGCCGCCGCCAGCTCAGGCCGACCGCGATCCGCCGCTCCCAAAGCCCGCATCCTGCCCGGGTTTGGCTCGATCCGCCTGGGGGGACGGCAGCAGCGTCTGCGGTCATGATCGTTGCAGACCGCCCCTGTCCGTGCCTGAGCCTGAGCGTCCACCATCCCCGCAGGCCCGATCCGCCCCAGAGTCGCGCCAGCCGGGCACGGCCACCGACCGTGAACCGCAGCCCGGCTGCCTGTACCTGGTCGGCACGCCGATCGGCAACCTCGACGACCTCACGCCCCGGGCCCGCCGGGTGCTGGCCGGCGTCGACCGCATCGCCTGTGAAGACACCCGTCGCAGCGGCCTGCTGCTACATCGCCTTGGCATCCGCGCCCGGCTGATCAGCTTCCATCAGCACAACCAGGCCCAGCGCCTGCCGGTGCTGCTGCAGGCCCTGGCCAGCGGCGAATCCCTGGCGCTGATCAGCGATGCCGGGCTGCCGGCCATCTCCGATCCCGGCGAAGCGCTGGTGGCGGCCGCCCGCGCCGTCGGCCAGCCGGTGCGTTGCATCCCGGGGCCTTCGGCGGTGACCACGGCGCTAGTGGGCAGCGGCCTGCCATGCGAACGCTTTTGCTTTGAGGGATTCCTGCCACCCCGCGCTGCGCAGCGACGCCAACGCCTCGCCGAGCTGCGCCACGAGCCCCGCACCCTGGTGTTGTTTGAAGCCCCCCATCGCCTGGTGGCCCTGCTGGAGGACCTGCTGGAGATCTGGGGCGATCGATCGCTGCATCTCGCCCGTGAACTCACCAAACGCCACGAGCAACACCTCGGCCCCAACGTCGCCGCAGTGCTGGAGCATTTCAGAACCGTGCCACCCCAAGGGGAATGCACGCTGGTGGTGGCCGGAGCCCCCGATGCGCCAGCGGTCCTGTGGGAGGAAGGCACGCTGCGGCGGCAGCTGCTGGCCTTGATCGACGGCGGCCTGACGCGATCGGAGGCCTGCCGGCAGTTGGCCGCCCGCAGCGGCCAGGGGCGACGCGCCCTCTACGCCCTGCTGCATCAAGGCGACGGGCCGGACGACGGCCCCTCGCCGGGGCGGGAGGAGCATCGGCCCGCCCTCTCCCCGAGCGCCGAACCCCCAACCAACCCCGCAGCGGAGCGGTCAAACTGAGTTGAAATCGACCGGGACGATGCTGCTGCGGCTGCGCTTGTTGTGTTCCACCTGGCTGGCGGCCAGCCTGGTGCTGCTGGTGTTATGCCTCGGGGCCCAAAATCTCGCCGACCGCCCCAGCCTGCGCTTGGGCTTTGGCCGCAGCGTGCCGCTGCCCAGCGGCTTTCTGGTCGGTTTGGCCCTGGTGGCGGGGATGATCAGCGGCGGCAGCGCCATGGCCTTGCTGGCCCCTGACGCGACCGACATCGCCGCGCAGGACGACTGACGCCAACCGGCCCGTTGCCGATCAGCAGCCCGGCAGGGCGAACAGCGAACCCTCCACCACCACCCTGGTGATCCCCTGGGCCGCCAGCTTCGAGGCGGTGAGTTCAAACACCTGGGTATCGGGGATGCGGATCACCCGCTGGTTGCGACCGCAGAGGCGCTTGGCCTGCCGAGGGTTGACATACAGCACCAAGGCCTGGCGCTGCTGCTCCTCCTCCGACAACAAACCCAACTCCGGCAACTCGCGCAACACCTGCGGCTGCAGTTCCACGCTCTTCTCCACCAACATGTAAGCGCTGCTCGGCAGCGAGGCGGAGCCCCAGGCCACGGCCCCGACCGGGGAGGGCTCCAGACCAACCTCAAGCGGCGCGATCGCCAGAAACACACCCGCCTGCGCCAGGGCGTCCTCGCCGTCGTCCGGATCGTCCTCGCCGAGATCGTCGTCGTCCTCGTCGCCGAAGTCCTCGGCATCCTCGATCGCTAACACGCCGGGCTCCTCCTCCGGCTCGTCGAGGAAGCCCTGCTGCGGCGCGCCGCGGCCCGCAGCGGATGCAACCGATGCGGCTGGGGCTGAAACGGGCTGCACCGAGGGCGGTTCCGCCAAGGGCTGGGCCCGACCGACCGGCGCTTCGTCCGCAGGCGACCCACCCTCTTGAGGGGGTGAGGCAAGGCTGGCCTCCAGCAGCCCCGGCAGGGAGGCCTGCCGGGGCTGTTCCAACGCGGCTGCGGCTGGGACCGGGTCCGCCGCTGGGACCGCGTCCGCCGCCAGCCCGACCACTGCGAGCTCGGCGGCGGCCAGCTCGGTCACCGCGAGCTCGGCGGCCGCATCCACCTCCGCATCCCGCTCCGCCTCCAGCTCGGCCTCCCCATCCAGCGACGGTGGCGATCCGGCGAGGTCGAGCTCCACAGCTGGTTGCGGCGGCGGCGATAACGCCGGCAACGCGGTCTCGGCAGCCGTTGCCGGCGACGAGGCGGCGAGATCATGGTCTGCCGCGGTCGGCGCCAGCGGCGACACAGCGAGGTCGAGCGGCTGCTCGCTGTCAGCGCCGCCGCTGTCGGTCTCGCCGCTGTCGGTCTCGCTGCTGTCGGCGCCGACCATGCCACGCTGCCGCTGGCGCTTCAAGCGCTCGTATTCGGCACCATCCAGCGCCGCCTTCACCAACCGGCTCACCGTGTTGGGGCTGCAGCCATAGGCATTGGCCAACACCACCGTGGCGACGCCCTGGCGGAATCGCTCAACCATCTCCGCCCGTTGCCCTGCGGAGAGCCGACTGGCAGGCATGGGCTGTTGCAGGCACTTGCCACCATCCTAAGCCCCCGGGGTAGTCAAGTCAGGGATCCCGCCCACGGCTCCCCCGGCAGAAGCTGCCTGCCAGCCGCGCCAAACGCTCCCGGATGCCGCTCTCCACCAGCCGGAGGTCCGGCACAAGGCTCGGGGCTTGCCTCCACCGCTTGAGCACAGGCTACCGAGCTCCATGCTCCGGCTGATCAGCCCCTGCATCTGTCCCCCCCATGGCCTCCGCCAAGCTCGACACAGCCATAATTGCTGCGCTTTCCGGTCAAACCGTCCACGTGCTCCCGCCACGGCAAACGGCAGCGCCAGGCTCCCTTAGCTCAGCTGGATAGAGCAGCTGCCTTCTAAGCAGCCGGTCGCTGGTTCGAATCCAGCAGGGGGCGTTTTAGTCAGAGCCTTGAATTTGCCCCAAACCCCAGCCAGGGCAAGGGCTTTCAGGATGGAAGCCGCTGACTGCCCCCGGCCACCCGTGCCAAGCTCTGAGGGCAAACTGCTCACACTTCTGCTCACACCTGTGAGCAGTTCCGCCCCCTCCCGCGCATGGCCCGCTCGGCGCCCGCCAGAAAGCCCGATCCCGTGAGCGCCCTGCTGGCCCTGAGGATGCAGGCGCGGGGGTTCTCGCGAGGGTGGTCTGTCAGTCCCTACAGAGGGAGAGCCAGGCTGCGGGTCACGGCCGGCGCTGGGGATGGAAAGCAGCGCCAGGTGCTGATGGGCTGGCCCTGGTCAGCGGCTCATGCCGAAGACATTGCAGCGGCGGCGGTTGCAGCAAGAGAAGCCTTCGTGGCGGGAACGCCCCTCGACCAGGCCCTGCAGCTGCACGTGGGCAGCCAGGACACAGAGAAAGACACGATCAATGCAAACTGCCCAGCCGAGACCGAGCCGTCGTTGGATCCAGATCCTGATGGTCCTATCAACTGGCCTGCACTGATCGAGAGCTACCGCGAACGCAAGATCAGCAGTGGAGAACTGAAGAGCAGCACGTGGGTCAAGATCTGGCAGCCACGGATGCGCGAAGTCATTGTCGTGATGCAGAGGCATCCGACACCAAGCCAGTCGCGACAGCTGCTGGATGCAGTGATCAGTCGCTGGTCTCAGCAGCCTGGGGCCCGAGGTCGGCAGATGCAGGTTCAGCAGACCGCGGCGCTGCTCCGCTGGGCGGTTGATGGGGAGCGGTTACCGGACTGTTGGGCACCACCGCTGGATCTGAGTCCCTACGTCGGAAGAAAGAGGGTCGAGATCAACCGCACAACCCCAATCGAGGTGCAACACATCCTCGAGATGGTCGATGACATCCCTGATCCCCGATGGCGGCTGGCGTTCCAATTGGTGGCCGCCTTTGGCCTACGTCCTGAGGAGTTGCGTCACCTGGAGCGGCGTGGCGATCAGCTTCACTGCAGCTACCGCAAGGTTGCGAGCCGCGGCTCAACCGCACCGCGGAACCTTCGCCTTCTGCCCTGCGATGAATGGGCAGCAGGGTGGGACATGCTGAATCGCTTTCATCCTGAACGGATGCCGCCTCTACGAGCTGGCGAGAGCGGCGAGGCCCTGGCCACCTACCTCAAGCGACGTAGGAGGTGGCAGGAGCTGCGGAACACCTACACCTCCATGGGCGAAAAGCTGGTCCCGTACAGCCTGCGCCATGCCTACGCGCATCGTGCCCATGTCGTCCTGGGGCTTGCACCGAAAGTCGCGGCCACCCTGATGGGCCACAGCGTTCAGACGCACCTGGCGGCCTACAGCCGCTGGTGCGGTGACGAGGTTGTGGATGCCGCCCTGACCCAGGCCGGGATCCAGTGGACAGCTTCCAGCCGCTGAGACTTAGCAAGAAGTCGAAATCAGTCGCTTCGAGGGGCTGTCAGCCCCGCAGGGCTCCGGTCGTCAGCGGCCGTCCTTCAGCG
>CAYOCW010000101.1:0-7513 GCA_964402615.1 uncultured Cyanobium sp.
CCTGTTGCTGCAGGACAGCGAGGGCCAGGTGCAGGAGGCCCATTCGATCAGCGCCGGCCTCGACTACCCCGGCGTCGGTCCCGAGCACAGCTACTTGCGTCAGATCGGCCGGGCCGAATACGCCGCTGTGACCGATCAGCAGGCTCTGGAGGCGCTGCAGCGGCTCTGCCGCTTGGAGGGGATCATCCCCGCCCTGGCGACGGCGCACGCCGTGGCCTGGCGGGAGACCCTGGCTCGCGCCCTGGGCCCGGGCGGCGAGGTGGTGGTCAACCTTTCGGGCCGCGGCGACAAGGATGTGAACACCGTGGCCGATCGGTTGGGGGCCGAGCTGGCCGGCTGAGGTCCGGGTGGGGGCCCATGGGCTTTGCCGGCTGCCAGCGCGGTGGCGACCCGCCAGGCTTCAGAGCGGGTCCTGCTCCCAGCTGAAGCGCGGCAGGCGCTGCAGCGCCGACTTCATGCCGGTGGCCCACACCTCCATGACGCGATTGAGTTCGGGAGACTCGACCCCGAACTTCAGCCGCCGCGACACCTGAAGGGTGTCCTTGGGCACCATGGCGAGCTCGAACGGCGGGCCCACGGTGAGATTGGAGCGGCGGGTGACGATTTGTGACACCAGGCAGAGCCGTGCCGCGTCCTCGAGGCTGAGGGAGGTGTTGCCAACGAAGTCCAGCGGTGGCTTGCCGTATTTGCTCTCGCCAATCTGCAGAAAGGGTGTGTCCTGGGTGGCCATCACGGCATTGCCCTGGGGGTAGATCAGGAACAGTCCGTGGGGCTGGCCGGCAATCTGGCCTCCCAGGATGAAGCTGGCCTCACCGGTGGCCCCGGCTTCCCGCAAGGATGGCGAAAAGGTGCGCTGCACCTGCACGCTCAGCTGGCCGATGTAGTCCGCGACTTCAAACAGGTAATCGGCCGTGCGTAGATCTGGACCCTGGGTCGCAGCGCTGGTCAGCCCATCGTCGGCCGGCGCGGCGCTGTGGGAGGCGGCAATCGGCCCCGGCGGGGCCAGATCCCGACGGATGCGGTTCAGCACCGCCTGGGTGGTCGCCAGATTACCAGCGGCCATCAGTACAAACAGTCGGTCTGGTGCCGGCTGGAACACGTGCAGCTTGCTATAGGTGGAGATGTAATCCACCCCGGCATTGGTGCGTGAATCAGAGGCAAAAACCAGCCCGCTCTCGAGCAGAAAACCAACGCAATAGGTCATGACGCTTCAGGCGAGCAGCCGTTGCAAGATGCCTGCCACCGAGCGCACGGCGGCTCTCACCGTTGCATAAGCCATGCGCATCGGCCCCACCACCGCCACCTGGCCCTGGCCGCCATCGGCGCTGCTGTAGCTGGCTTGCACCACGGCGCAGCGGTCCAAGGCGGCATGCGGATGCTCCGTGCCAATCCAGATCACCGTGTCGCTGATCGCATCCTGGGGGCCGAGCAAGGCCTCCGGGCCGGTCTCCACCAACTGCACCAGGGGCAGCAAGCTGGAGGTGTGGCTGAACTCTGGCTGGGCCAACAGGCCGCCCAGCCCGGCGGCCACCACCCCGGCGGGATGGCCATGGCCACGGGCATGGGCCTGGAGGGCTAGCCGGAGCGGTTCACCGCTGGCGATCAGCTCCCGAGGCAGGCGATCCCAGGCCACGCCACCCGTAGGGTCGTCGCGCAATTGGGCGTTAGCCCAGCGCTCCAACACCGGAAGCTGGGGTTCCCAGTCCTCCCCGAGCCGCAGCTGCAGGCTGGAACTGAGGCTGGCCCCTTGAACCAGAAAGACCAGCAGCCGCTCGCCACAAGGCACAAGCCGGATCGCCCGCAGCTGCTCCAGGGGCCGGCGCGGCAGGCTGATCAGGCTCAGCAGCCCCGTCAGGTCGGCCAGACGGCGGGCCAGGTTGCGCACCAGGTCATCCAGGCTGGACCATTGCAGGGCGATGCCAGTGATCTCTCGCTCCAGCTGCAGTGCCGCCGCTCCGGGGGAGGGCAGCAGCTGATCCACGTAGTGGCGATAGCCGAGTTGGCTGGGGATGCGCCCGGCTGAGGTGTGGGGTTGGGTCAGCAGCCCCCGCAGCTCCAGCGCTCCCATGGCCGACCGCACGGTGGCGGGGCTTGCGGGCAGCCCGAAGCGCTGCACCAACACCTTGCTACCCACCGGCTCGACCGTGTCCACGTAGTGACGCACGGTGGCTTGGAGCACCTCCTGTTGGCGGCGGGGCAGGGACTCCAAACGCGGGGGCTAGCAGCGAGTCAGGATCGTAAGCATCAGCCGCGGCGACCGTGGTAGCGGGATGCTCGGCCTTCACAGTTCGGGCGAGGTCTGCGCCATTGAGCTAGTAGCGCGGCACCTCCGGGTCCACGAACCGGCTCCAGGCATCGATGCCCCCCTCCACGTTCCACACGCTGGTGTAGCCCCGCTGCTCCAGCAACCAGCAGCCGAACTGCCAGCTGCGGATGCCCCCATGGCAGAGCACCGCCAGCGGTTGCTGGGGCGGCGCCTGGTTCGCCAGGCTGTCGATCCAGTCCGTGGCGCGGCTGAGGGGCAAGTGCAGCACCGGATGGGGCAGCCGCGCCAGGGCCAGCTCGCTGTCCTCGCGCACATCGATCACCAGCAGATCATCGCCGCGCACCAGGCGCTCCTGCAGTTCCTGCACCGAGAGGGATTGAGGCACGGTCATCGGGGGCAGGACGGGCTGGCGTCAGGATGGGACCCATCCTGCTGTGGAGGCATGAAGGCCCGCCCGTTCCTGGCGGTGCTGCTCGCAGCCCTGCTCACCCTGTTCGGCCTCGGCGGAGCCGGTTGGTGGCTCGTCTGGCGCGACAGCCCGCTGCAGCTGCAGCGCCAGACCGTCGTGGTGCCGCGGGCCGCCCAGTTCGTGCCGCGGCAGGCCGATCTGGCGCTGTACCTGCTTAGCGACGGCCGTCAGCCGCTGGCCTATGCCCGCGCCGTCGCGCCGCTCGCCAAGCGCCGTCAGGCGGAGGACGCCATCCGCCGCTTGCGCGCTGGCGCCTTTGCCGCGGCCGGCCTGGATTACGAGGCGGAGCTGTCCAGTTGGCTGGCGGCACCGATCGCCCTGGCGCTGTTTGAGCCGGCGGCGCCCGCGACCGCGGGGCTGGAGGCGGCGCCGGGCTGGCTGCTAGCCCTGGGCAGCCGCGATGATGGTGGTGCGCGGCGCTTCCTGCAGCGCTTTTGGCAGACCCGCAGCCTGGCCGGCACCGATCTGCAGGTGTCCCGCTATCGGGGCAAGGGGTTGATCAGCGGTCGCGGCGCGATCGGCGGTCGCCAGCCCCTGCCCCTGGCCACCGCCCTGATCGACGATGACCTGGTGCTGATCGCCTCCGGTCGTCAGATTCTGGAGGAGGCGCTGGACGTCTCCCAGATCGACGCACTCAACCAGGCGGCGATGCCGGAGCTGCAACAGGCTCCCCTCCGCTTCGGGCCGACGGCGGCGCTGTTGGTGGCTCGGGCGCCGGCGCTGGAGCGTTGGCTTGGCCTGCCGACGCTGGCCTCCGGGCCACTGCTCGATCCGGCCCCGGCGGCGCCCTTCGCCTCCCGCGCCGATGCGGCGCCGCGGCAGCCCAACAGCAGCCAAGCCGCGGCGGCGGAGACCGCCGACCCTGGATCTCCGGCTGCGGGAGCTGCCGAGGCCTTGCCTCAGCCCGAGGTCGCGGTGGTGGAGACGACCGTTTTTGCCCCCGCCGACCCCGCTCCCGCCGCCGTGATCGACCCTGCGGCTCACCGCACCGGCTCGGCAGGGGAGGGGGCGTCTCCACCGGCCGGCTCCGCGCCTCGTGGCTCCTTGGCGGGCGCCGCTGTCGGGGACGGCGCCGCTCCGGCCGATGACGACCGCCGCAGCGACCTCAGCCCCTCGGATGCCAGCCTTTCGGCCATCAGCCCGTTGGTCGCCAGCGACCCCCCCGCCGGTGGCCCCGAGGCCAGCGCCGCAGCCCTCGGCCCTGGCGCCTCCGGCGTCCTGAGCACGGCGCTTCCCGACGAGGTCCCCCTGGCCGGGCCCCGAATCGAGGCGCCGTTGGCTGAGGCCGCCGGGGATGCCTCCAGCGCTCTTGACGCCAGCGATGCGCCCCGCGACAGCGCGGCGGGCAGCAGCGAGGATTCACCCCCGCCTGGCGCCCGCGATAGGCGCGACCCCAGCCGTGCGGCGCCGTCGGATTGGGCCCCGCCGCCCGGCTCGGACGACCCGCCGCCCGCTGCCTCTCTCCCTGCTGCCGGCCGGTCCTCCGGGTCCTCCTCGCCGGGCGCCGAGCCGTCTGCCGACCGCCCGCGACCGCAACATCCCCGCGACGCGGCCGCTGTGCAGCGCTGGCCGCGTGGGTTCGGGGCTGCTGCGCCGGTCTTTGCGGCAGCTGCTCCAGACGAGGGGGGAGGGCACCGAACCTCCAGCCAGCCAGCCCTGGCGGCCGTCCCCGGCGCGGGCCTCGCGCCGCTGGACAGCGAGGTCGCCAGCGCCTTGGCAACCGCGCCGCGGCGGCTGGTGCTGGCCCTGCGGCCCGAGGGCAGGGGCCTTTGGTTGCAGGCTGATCTTGGCCTGGGCGGTCCACCGCCACTGCCCGGCGCGAGCGATGGCGACGATCGGCTGTTGCTGGAGGAGTTGGAGGCGGGGCTGCGCGGGCCGATCCACAGCTTGGTGGTGCTGCGCAACCCGGCGGCGTGGCAACGCTTGCTGCCGCTGCGACCGTGGATCCACCAGCTCGTTGGCGGTCGCCGAGCCGGCCCGCTGCCGGCCCTTGTGCTGGCGGCCGATCAGGGGCTGCTGGTGGCGGCCGATGGCCCCCATGGTTGGCAGCTGGGCACCGCTGCTGACACCCCCCCCGTTCAGAGCCTTGAAGCTCCCCTGGCGGCGACGGGTCTGGTCGCCGCCCCCCTCGAACAGGCCGATCGCAGCTTGTTGGTATGGGCGCGGCTGCAGGCGATGTCGGCGCGATCCGGCCGGCAGGGTGGCGATCGGGCCGATCAACTGCAGGCGAGCCTGGCGGGTTGGTGGACCCGCGAAGGGCAGCTGGCCTGGTGGGGGCGCAGCTTGGCGCTGCTGCGCGAGGACCCCGCCGGCCCGGAGCGGCGCCGCCAGCTGGAGGCCCTGGCGCGACCGGAAGCGCCCTTGCAGTGGGCGCTGGATGGCGACGCGGCGCGCGCCCTGGTGCGCGATTGGCAGCCCTGGAGGCTGCTCACGGCCCTGGCGGGCGGTGGCCTGGAGGACTCCATCACCGGCTTGGCGGTGGCGGTCGAGCCCTCCAACGCGGGGCTAGCGCTGCAGGCTCGGCTGGAGCTGGGTTGAGCTGATGACCGCCGCCATGCCCCTGGTTTTGCCCGCTGCGGAGCTGCTGTTGCTCCGCCACGGTATCGCCGAACCGCGCCAAGAGGGGCGTGCGGATGCCGCCCGGGCGCTGACGGCCGCGGGCCGTCGGCGCTGCGCTGCAGTGCTCGAGCGCTTGCGCCAGCGGGGCTTGGCCGCCGATCGGCTCCTATCCAGCCCGCTGGTGCGGGCCCGTCAAACCGCCGAACTGGCCGTTCAGGCTGATTTGGCGCCGGCCCTGGAGCTGGCCGCGTCCCTGGCCCCCGGCGGCAGTCCCCTGCCCCAGCTGGCCACCTGGCTGGCGTCACTGCCCAGCCAAGCCGGTCAGCGACCTCGGCTGCTGCTGGTGGGCCATGAACCGGATCTCGGCGAGCTGGCCAGCGCTCTGATCGGCGCCCCGGCAGGAGCGATCGCGCTGCGCAAATCGGGGCTGGCGTTGCTGCGCTGCGGGGCGCCAGCGGCTGGGGCAGCGGCAGCCGCGGATCAAGCCGCCGCGCCTGAGGCGTCACGCCCGCTGGCCAGCCTGCGGTTGCTGGTGACGCCAGGGATGCTGGTGGGGGGTGGCGGGGCCTGAAGGCCGTCGTGGCCGCGCTTCGAGCCAGGGTCGACCGACGGCCATCAGGGCTACGGCAGCCGCTCAACCGGCCACGTAGGTTCGAGCCACGTCGATGGCTCGACACGGTGGCCAGATCCAACTCCGCCAATCCCTCCACCCCGGAGAGTTCCTCTGACGGGGCGAGCGCCAGCCCAGCGGCACCGCTGCCGCCGCTGTTCCGTCCAGGATTGGAGGGGGTGCCGGCCACCCAGTCGGCCATCTGCGAGATCGATGGCCAACGGGGTTTACTCACCTACCGCGGCTATCCGCTGGAGCAGCTGGCTCGCCACAGCAGTTTTCTGGAGACGGCCTATCTGTTGATCTGGGGCGAGTTGCCGACCATCTTTCAGTTGCGTGCTTTCGAGAACGACGTGCAGATGCATCGTCGGGTCAGCTTCCGCATCCGCGACATGATGAAATGTTTCCCAGCCACGGGACACCCGATGGATGCGATGCAGGCCAGTGCTGCGTCGTTGGGTCTCTTCTATTCCCGTCGGGCTCTATATGATCCACAGTATATTGTCGATGCGGTTGTAAGATTGATTGCCAAAATCCCCACGATGGTGGCGGCCTTTCAGTTAATTCGAAAGGGACAGGATCCGATTCAGCCCCGAGATGATCTACCCTACGCTGCGAATTTTCTTTATATGCTCACCGAGCGGGAGCCAGACCCCTTGGCGGCTCGGATCTTTGATGCCTGCCTGATCCTGCACGCGGAGCACAGTCTCAACGCCAGCACCTTTAGCGCCCGCGTCACCGCCAGCACGCTCACCGATCCTTATGCGGTGGTGGCCTCGGCCGTCGGCACCCTGGCCGGTCCGCTGCACGGCGGTGCCAATGAGGATGTGCTCGACATGCTGGACCAGATTGGCAGTATTGATCGGGTTGAAGCCTGGCTGGATGCCGCCATTGCCCAGAAGCAGAAAATTATGGGATTTGGGCACCGCGAATATCGCGTCAAGGATCCGCGGGCTGTCATCCTTCAGACCCTGGCTGAAGATCTATTCAGCCGTTTTGGCCACGATGAGATGTATGACGTCGCGCGTCGGCTCGAGACCGTTGCCGAGTCGCGGTTGGGTGCGAAGGGAATTTATCCAAACGTTGATTTCTACTCCGGGCTCGTCTATCGCAAGCTCGGCATCCCCCGGGACCTGTTCACGCCGATCTTTGCCATCGCCCGCACGGCGGGATGGCTGGCCCACTGGCGCGAGCAGCTGGGCGCCAATCGCATCTTCAGGCCTTCGCAGATTTACACCGGTTCTGGCCAGCGCCCCTGGCTTCCCCTCGAAAGCCGGCCGGTCCCTGCACCAACCCAGTCCCCAACCGCCTAAGTTGAGTGGCCACAATGGCGTCCTTGGAGACCGACATTCACGTGAGTCAGGCGATTGCCGGCTCCGGCCTCGACCTTCAGGCCGGATTCACCGCTGTGCTTGAGGGCCTCGGCCTTCCCCCCGGAGCGGCCCATGCGCTTTGGCTGCCCCTGCCGATGCTGACCGTCCTGGTAGCGGCCGTTGTGGGCGTGTTGGTCAACGTCTGGTTGGAGCGCAAGATCTCGGCGGCGGGGCAGCAGCGCATCGGTCCCGAGTACGCCGGCGCGCTCGGTGTGCTTCAGCCTTTGGCTGATGGC
>CAYOCW010000102.1:0-7428 GCA_964402615.1 uncultured Cyanobium sp.
GCCGGAGCTGCCGCTCGGCAGGTGGGCGCCCAAATTGCGCAAGCCCACGCGCCCGCAAGCCTTCTCCTTGTTGGCCACGTAGACGCCGCTGGCGGGATCATCACCCACCCGCAGCACCGCCAGGCCCGGAGGCGGAACCTCGGGATGACTGGCGCGGACCTGGGCGATGAAGCTGGCCAGGCGTTGCTCGATGCCCGCGGCCAGCCGTCGTCCGTCGAGAAGGGTGGCCATGGCGGCGCACTGAGGCGGATCCAGCATGACGCTCGACTGCCCTGATGGCCCGGGCCTAGCCGCGGCTTCTGGCCTCAGCCGCAACGGGCCGCGCTGGCCCAGCCCATGCGCGGCTGGGGGGCCATGGCTAACCTCAACATCCACGCATTCGATCGTTGCGGGCGCTGCGCCGTCTGGGCCTGAGCTGGCGGCACCTACTCCGTTGGGAGCGGCCTGGTCAGGCCCTGGTTCGCTGGCGCGCCAATGGCCTGGTCTCCGTGCTGCTGGCCTGCCTGCTGGTGGGGATGATCAATAGCTGGCCGCTGCTGATGGAACCGAGCCTGCAGGTCGGCGGCCCTTCTCCGTTCACCCTGCGGGCCCCGAAGGATGCCCGGGTGATCGATAGTGCCGAGCTGGAGCTGCGCCGCAGCCAGAGCCTGCCTCGCACCCAGGTGCAGGTGATCGATACCCAGGCCAATCTGCAGCTGCGCGGCCAGCTGGAGCGGCGGCTGCAGCAGGTGCGGCAACAGCGCAGCAGCCTGCAGCCGCGCATCGATCCCGTCGATCTCAACACGGAGGAGCGCCGCTGGCTCAGCACCCTGATGCCCGACCAGGTGCAGAGCTGGGAGAACGCCGTGCTTCAAGCCCAGCAGCGCATGCTCAGCCAGGGTTTGAACGGCACTCTTTCCGACGGGGTGTTGGAGCAGGCGGCCAAGCTGCAACTGGAGGGGCTGAGCGAACCTGGCCGCAGCCTCGGGGCCCGGCTGCTGGCCGATGGCCTGCGGGGGCGCAGCAACCTGCGCCCGGATTCGCTGCTCAACCAGCAGCGCCTCGTTGAAATCGTCAGCCAGCGCGGCTTGCCGACGATTCACGTCCGCCATGGCGATTTGATCGTGCATCAGGGCGAACCCCTGAGCTCCCAGGCGCTGGATGTGCTCGATTATTTCGGCCTCAGCAACCGTCGCCCCCGGCCGCTGCTTTGGCTGCGCGCGTTCCTCTATGCCGCCTCCGCCTGCGGGGTGATGGTGTTGGTGATGCGGCGCTGGCGGGCCAGCCTCGAACCGCGCCAGGCCCTGCTGGCCTTGGCCATGCTGCTGGTGGTGCAGCTGGTCAAGCTGCAGTTCGGCGTCCATGTCAGCCCGCTGGCGCTGCTGTTGCCGCCCACGCTGTTGATCGCCCAGGGGCTGGGGACCATGGCCGGCCTGGTCTGGCTGGCCATCGCCAGTTTGCTTTGGCCCTATGGCCTGCCCGCCTCGCTCGTGCTGCGCCTGCTGATCGCCGCCGCCGTTGCGGCGCTGGCGGCCCTGTTGGCCGGCCGTCAGCGCAATCGCGCCCAGCTGCTGCAACTGGCCCTGCTGTTGCCGCTCGCGGCTGGACTGCTTCAGGCCCTGGCCCTACAGCTCGGGCTGCTCAACAGCGCTGGCGGCGCGTCCGCCGGTGGCCCGGAGCTGTTCAGCGAGACCTTGGTGGTCCTGGGGCTCCTGTTGGGCGGCTTGCTGCTCTCGCCGTTGATCGAGAGCTCCTTCGGCCTGCTGACGCGGGCCCGGCTGATGGAGCTGGCCGACCTGGAGCGGCCCCTGTTGCGTCGGCTCTCCACCGAGGCGCCAGGCACCTTCGAGCACACTTTGATGATCTGTGGCTTGGCGGAGGAGGGCGCCCGAGCGATCCAGGCGGATGTCGACCTGATTCGCACCGGTGCCCTATACCACGACGTTGGCAAGTTGCTGGGTCCCCAATGGTTCATTGAGAATCAGGATGGGGTGGTGAATCCCCACGATGAACTGAACGATCCCTTCGGCAGCGCCGCGATTCTCCAGGCCCATGTGGATGAAGGGCTGCGGCTGGCGCGGCGCCATCATCTACCGCGACCGCTGGCCGACTTCATCCCCGAGCACCAGGGCACGTTGAAGATGGGCTACTTCCTGCATCAGGCCCGACAACGCGACCCGTCCGTCCCCGAGGAGCGGTTCCGCTACCGCGGGCCGATCCCGCGCAGCCGCGAAACGGCGATCCTGATGTTGGCGGATGGTTGTGAGGCGGCCTTGCGCTCCCTGCCGCCCGACACCACCGAAGCCGATGCCCACGCCATGGTGCGGCGGCTTGTCGAGGCTCGCCTCAGCGATGGCCAGCTGGCGGCCAGCGGCCTGAGCCGCGCCGAACTGGAACTGGTGATTCGGGCCTTCGTGCGGGTCTGGCGGCGCATGCGCCATCGACGCATTCCCTACCCGATCAGCCCCCGCAAGGCCTTCAGCGCCTGACTGACCAACATCGCCAGCCGCTTGGACAGGCCCAGGCCCAGACCCAGAGCCGCCAGACCGGCCAGCAGATCCAGCGGCAGCTGCCCGGCCAGGGCGATCGAGGCGCCGGCCTCCAGGTTGCGACTCAACCCCAGGATCCAACCGCTGAAGGTGGTGAGGGAACCGCAGAAGCCGATGCCGGCCAGCAGCATCAGCCGGGGGCGCCGTTGGGCGTGGGGCAGCAGCAGGCCGAGCAGCAGGCAGCCCAGCAGATTGGCGCTGCGCGGTTCCGGCAGCTGCCAGCGCAGCAGGGCGCCGAGCACGGCGCCGCAGGCCACCAGCCCCAAGTCCTCCAGCGCGTGGCGACGGGTGGGCGGCATGGCGGTTTTCAGGGTTGGCTGAGCAGCACGCCCAGGCGCAGCGCCAGCAGGCCGCCCAGACACGACCCTCCCCCCAGCGCCACAGCTTCGCCCCACTGGCGCCGGGCCAGCGTGGCCCAGAGCTCGCCGATGAAGCTGGAAAAGGTGCTGAAGCTGCCCAGAAAGCCGGTGACCAGCAACAGCGTCAGCCGTTGGGCCCCGGCGCCGCAGCCGGGCTCCAGCCCCACCAGCAGGCCGAGGCTGAAGCAGGCGATCAGATTGACGCCAAACGTTCCCCAGTGCCGCCGAGGCAACAGCGGCTCCAGATGATTGATCAGGCGAAAGCGCAGCCAGGCGCCGGGCACAGCTCCGATCGCCACCAGCAGGGCCGCCTGGCCAGTGGCCATCGGCGCCACCGGGGAGGGGTTCATGAGTCCCTCCAGAGCCGCAGCCCTTCACTGGGCCGGCTGCGCAGCTTGCGCTCCAGCACCACCGCCGTCGGCAGCAGCGTGATCGCATTGGCGACGATCAAGGGGCCATCGCCGGTGAGCAGGCCGTAGACCAACCAGGCGCTGATTCCGCTGGTGAGCAGCAGGCACATCGGCAGCGAGATGGCCCGGGTGTCGCCGCTGCGCACGGTCTTGTAGGCCTGGGGGAAGAAGCTGAGGGTGGTGAGGCTGGCGGCGACGTAGCCCAGCGCGGTCACCGGCAGCGGATGGGCCATGGCAGGAGCGGCGTGGGGATGGGGATGCAGCAACTCTGCCGCCTGCGAGGTCGGGGCAGGGCAGGGCCAGCGACGCGGCGGGCCGCGGCGGCTGGCCCGATCCGGCGGTTTGGCGGCCGCCGCCCAGGCCGGTCGACGGCCGCACCGCCTTGGCCAACGGCTTGGATTCGCGTCAGGATCGGCGTGCTGCCGCCGGCCGCGCCCGATGGTTTCCAGCCCCAACTCGGCCCAGGCCTCCCCGCGAAGCCGGGGACGATCGCCTCGCGACGACCGCGCCGTGCCCTGGGTGGGATTGGCTCAGATCCTGATCGGCACCGCCCTGTTGGTGCTGTTTCTGGTGATGCTCAACCGCGCCCAGGAGCAGAGCCGCCAGCTGGAGCGGCTGGAGCTGCGCCTGCAGAGCCTCGAAAACATGCGCTCGTTGGAGCGCACGTCGGCCCTGGAGGCGCAACTGCGCAAGCTGTTGGCCCGTCTGCAAACCCTGGAGGCTGCGGACCGGCAGCTGAATGAGCAATTGGAGGCTTTGCAGGCGCTGACGGAGGCGCAGGGTCGCCGTCCCGTGTCGCCCCTGCTGTTGCCGGCGCTGCCACCACCGGCGGAGCGGCTGGCACCCCGGCGGGCCCAAGGGCCCGAGCGCCTGGCGGAGCCCCCCTCTGCCGCTCCGTCGCTGCTGCGCCCCGCCCCGGACGACATGCCCTGAAGCCCCCCGTCCCGCAGCGGCCCTGGACAGATGGCTGTTCAGCCCTTGACGGCGTCGGCGGTGGCGCTCGGCAGGATGAAGCGTTGCAACAGCACGAACAGCGCCAGCACGGGCACGATCGAGACGATGGCGCCGGCCGCCTGCAGCCGCCAGTCGAGCGAGAAACTGCTGGCCAGCTGCTGCAGGCCGAGCGGCAAGGTGAACAAGCGAGGGTCGTCGAGAATGATCAGGGGCCAGAGGAAATCGCTCCAGGTGCCGATGAACACGAACATCGCCAGGGTGATCAGGTCAGCGCGGGCGGCCGGGATCATCACGTTCCACCATTCCCCCCAGGGCGTGCAGCCATCGCTGCGGGCGGCCTCCTCCAATTCCACGGGCACCGCCAGGAAGCTCTGGCGCAGCAGAAAGATACCGAAGGCCGTGGCGGCCTGGGGCAGGATCAGCGCCCAGAGGCTGTTGCGCAGACCCAGCTGCACCATCAACAGATAAAGCGGAATCATCACCACCTGAAAAGGAATCAGGATCGTGGCCACCACCAACGCCAGCACCAGGCCGCGGCCAGCGAAGCGCAGCCGGGCCAGGGGGTAGGCGGCCAGGGAGCAGAACAGCAGGCTGGCCAGCACCGAAACAGCGCTCACCACGGTGCTGTTGAGCAGATAGGAGGCCATCGGATGGTCGCGAAACAGGCGGCCGTAGGCCTCCAGGCTGGGCTGGGCCGGCAGCAGGGCTGGCGGGCTGGTGAAGATGTTTTCGCCCGGGCCCTTGAGCGAGGTGGTCACCAGCCAGAGCAAGGGCAGCAGCAGCAGCAGGGCGAGCAGCAGCAGGCCGATCAGCTGGATGGCGGCAGCGGTGGTGGAGCGGCGGCAGGCGTGACCAGACGGGGCCAGGGGCACGGAGCGTTTCGCGAGAGGGGTTCTGGGGTGGTGAAGCACGGGCGGCGCGGGGCGCCGCAGCCGATGAAGTCTGGCCTGCCGGTGGCGATGGGACCAGGGGCAGCGTGCCGACGCAGGCCCCGGGCAGCCGGGCTGAGGCCGTACGTCCCAGCGCACGGACGGCAGCGCCATCCTTTGCGACACTGACAAGAGAATTTGGTTGGGATGCTCAACCCCTCCCGCGGCCCCGAACGTGCTGTCCGCGCCGGGCAATGGGTGATCGCCGCTCTGTTCGCCTGGTTCCTGATCCAGGTGGGAGCAAGCCTGATCGCCGATCTGCCGCTGCTGAGCAGCGCTCCGCAGCTCGCCCAGTTCCGCCAGGAGGCGGCCGAGCAGGCCCTGCAGACCAGGATCGCTCCCCTGCAGGCCCAGAACGAGCAGCTGGAGCAGCAGCGGGGCCTTCTCGCCCAGCGCCGCGGCGTGGCCATCGAGAACCTGCGCCGCGAGCGCCAGAGCTTCGACACCTGGCGGGCGGCCAGGGCCGCGACCGAGCAGAGCGACCAGAACCCAGAGGTGTTGCAACGCGCCCGCCAGCTTGATGCTCAACTGGAGGTGGAGCGGCAGCTGCAGGAGGAAGCCCAGCGGCTGGAGCATCGTCAGCGGGACCTGCAGCGTCGGATCGCCCCGCTTGAGCAGCAGATCCAGGCCCTGAACATCCGTTCCGAGCAGGCATTCGCAGCAGCCCGCAGTCGCCATGAATGGATCGCCTTCCTGATCCGACTGGGCTTTGTGCTGCCCGTGCTGCTCCTGAGCCTGCATCTCTTCCGCCATCACCGCGGCAGTGAGCAGTGGCCCTTCGTCTGGGGCTTTCAGCTGTTCGCCCTGTTCGCCTTCTTCGTCGAGCTGGTTCCCTACCTGCCGAGCTTCGGCGCCTACATCCGCTACGGCATGGGGGCGTTGCTCACCTACCTGGGAGGGCGGGCACTGATGCGCTGGCTGCAGGCCTACTTGCAGCGCAAGCAGTCGGAACAGAAGGCTCCGCAGGAGCAACGCTTGCAGCAGATCCGCTATGAGAAGGCGCTTCTGAGCCTGTCGCGACGCCAGTGCCCCAGCTGCGAACGCTCACTCAGCAGCAAGGATTCCCCTCTGCCCGATTACTGCATGCACTGCGGCCTGCGCATCCAGACCCACTGTCAACGTTGCAATCACCATGACCTGGCTTTCTATCCCTACTGCTCGGTCTGCGGCAGCGACACCAATCTGAGCGACCCTCTTGCCGGCCAGGCGCAACCCGCCGGCTCCGTGGTCGCTGAGGCTGGGGCCTGAGCGCACCCCACGGCGTTGGCCCGCGCGTCGGCTCCAGGTTCTGGCCCTCAGCTCAGGAGCCGCAGCGGCTGACGGGGGCGTTCCAGTGCAGCAGCGCCCGCTGCTGCCGCTCCTGGCCGAGCACACTAAAATTGCCGGTGTTCAGCACCAGCAGGGCTCCACCCGCTGGCCCCAGCCCCAGCCAGGTGCCCGCCAGGCTGCGCAAGATGTGGCCATGGCCAAACAGGGCGACGCAGCCGTCGCCTCCGGCCCGCGCCAAGGACAACTCCAGCAACCTCTGGCAGCGCGCCGTGATCGCCGCCAGGCTCTCGCCACCCGGGCAGGGGTGGCTCCAGATGGTCCAATCCGGCACGCTGCGGCGGATCTCGGCGGTGCTGATGCCCTCGTAGGCGCCGTAATCCCATTCGCGCAGGTCGGCGCACGGCTCGGCCTGCTCCCCCAGGCCCGCCAGCTCGCAGGTGCGCCGCGCCCGCTGCAGGGGGCTGGTCAGCACGGCACGGAAGGTCTGCTGGGCGAGCAGCGGCCCCAACGCACGGGCTTCCGCTTCTCCCTCCGGCAGCAGAGGCAGGTCGGTGCGGCCCGTGTGGCGGCCGTTGCGGGCCCATTCGGTGGCGCCGTGGCGCAGCAGCCAGAGCTGGGGACCGGCGGAAGCCATGGCAGAAACAGATCGGGAAAGGGCGTGCGGGCTGCGCCGGGGCCAGGGCACGGGCGCAGCCCGCTCCCCCGCCCGGCTCAGACCCGCGGCAGGTCGGCCAGGGGCAGGGGCGTGAGCTGGGGGTGGATGGGCTGGCGCTGGGAGCCGGCCACCAGCCGGTTGAGGGCATTCACGAACGCCTGGGCGGCCGCCACAACGATGTCGGTGTCAGCGGAGTGACCGGAGTAGAGGATGCCGTCGGCCCGCAGGCGGATCGTCACCTCCCCCATGGCATCGATGCCTTCCGTGACCGACTTGACGCTGAATTCCGCCAGCGCGTGGGGTACGCTGGCCAGGGCATTGAGG
>CAYOCW010000103.1:0-7425 GCA_964402615.1 uncultured Cyanobium sp.
CCGTCGCCAGCGTAGCCAACCCAGGATCGCGTTCCGCGCAGCACTTGAAGCAAGTCCAGCTCCGGATCGGCCCCCAGCAGCCGGGCGGAATAGGTGCGCAACGCCAGCTCCGCGGCGACGCCGCTCTGGCCATACCGATCCACGGCGGCGTGGGCATCGGCGTCCGACCAGCGGTGTTGCACGGCCATGGCGTGGGTGGGGCGGAGCGGTCGAGGCGACCGGGGCGGCGCGGCCGAAGCTAGGTGCTGACGTGCACCGCCCTGGCCCCCGCGGCAGGATTGGCCGTGGGCGGGGGGGCTGGGGCAGGATCCACAGTCTCCCTGCCGCCGCGACCCATGCGCGCCATCCTTGCGGCCCCGGCCGACGCGGACCATCCCCATGGTCGGCTGGTCGAGCGGCAGCTGCCGCTGCCGGAGCCCGGTCCCCGGGACCTGCGGGTGCGCATCCAGGCGGTGGCGGTGAACCCGGTGGACCTGAAGGTGCAGGCGGGTCTGGCCAGGGACGCGGAACCGCAGCTGCTGGGCTGGGACGCGGCGGGGGTGGTGGAGGCGACCGGGGAGGGGGTGACCCGGTTCCGCAGCGGCGATGGCGTGTTCTTCGCGGGGGACATCGGCCGGCCGGGCTGCTTCGCCGAGCAGACGCTGGTGGATGAGCGCATCGTCGGCCCCTGTCCACCGAACCTCTCCTGGGCGGAGGCGGCGGCCCTGCCGCTCACCAGCCTGACGGCCTGGGAGGCGCTGTTCGAGCAGTTGGGGCTCGATCCCCAGGGCGGCGACGCGGGCAAACCACTGCTGATCATCGGCGCGGCGGGTGGCGTGGGCTCCATTGCGATCCAGCTGGCGCGGCGGGCGGGATTGCGGGTGATCGCCACGGCATCGCGGCCGGAGAGCAAGGCCTGGGTGAGCCGGCTCGGAGCGGAGGCGGTGCTGGACCACAGCCAGCCGCTGCCCGAGCAGCTGTGGCGACTGGGGCTGGAGGGCGTGGGCCACCTGGCCAACTTCGCCGACACCGACGCCTATTGGGAGACGATGGCGGAGCTGCTGCTGCCGCGGGGGGCGATCGTGGCGATCGTGGGCAATCGCCAGCCCCTGGATCTCGATCGCCTCAAGGCCAAGAGCGCCAGCTTCCACTGGGAGTTCATGTTCACGCGCCCCCGCTTCCAGACCGCCGACATGGCAGAGCAGGGGCGGATCCTGGAGCGGGTGGCGCGGCTGGTGGAGCGGGGCGAGCTGCGCAGCACCCTGTCGCGCTGCTTGGAGCCGATTGCGGTGGAGACGCTGGAGCTGGCCCATGAACGGCTGCGCCAGGGCCGCACGCTGGGCAAGCTGGCGCTGCGGGGCTGGGGCAGGGCCTGAAGCGCCGGCTGGTGACCGGGCTGAACAACCGCGGCAGCTCGGTGTTGCCCAGGGCCACCGCCCCTGGGCAGGCGCCCCGTCGCCAGCTCCCTAAAAACTGTCTTGCGTCTGCCCCGCGAAGGATCCCTCGTAGCGTTCAGCACCGTCGAGTTTCTGAAACACAAACTGACAGATCGGGATGCCGGGATAGACAGCCAAGGGAGCTGGACCAAAGTTGCTCATTTCCAACACCTGCTGGCTATCGATGCCAGGCCCCATGAAGGGAGCACTGATGTGCACCATCAGTCCGAGGCGGGCAAAGCGGCTGCGACCTTCCAACCAGCCGCAAAGACCAGGGCCAAGGCGCAGGCGCTCCTTGGTGATGCCGAGGATTGTTTCTCCGGGCATGATCAAGATATGGCGGCCAGGGGGAACCTCCATCTTGTCGGTGAGTTCACGATAATCAGTATTTTCGCGAACCTCGATCACTTCATGCACCTTGCGAAACACGCGGAAGGTACTGGCCAAGGTGAGATCAACCGATGCGGGACCGACCAGTTCGGGCTGGAAGGGCGTGATGGCAATGACACCCTGTTCGATGGCACGCAGAATGGCTTGGCGTCCTAGGATTGACATGGTTTTGAGAAAGGGTGTCGAAGCTGCTCTTGAAGAGCAGAGCAAGGCCTAGGAACCCAAACGGTGAACCCGCTGGCTGATTGATCCTACAGGCTGGCGATGGAGCGATTGGCACCAGCGCTGTGATCCACGCCGTCCGTTGCCAATGGGGCTGGCGTGATGATGGGGGCGCTGGTCAAGCCAGCCAGCAGCAACCTGGCGAGATCAAGCATTGTTTTAACGCCATCAATTCTTGCTGATTCAATCCTACTAGAGAGGCCAATAGTAGGCTCGAATGATCTCAGTGGAAGCCGCTAGTACTTGCCATTAGCGCTGATGCCGTGAGCACCAGCGCCGAGCCAGGTCCGGCCGCGGGACCGCAAGGCCATCGAGCGGCAAGGTCAACCGGAAAGATGGCGTAAAATCGCTGCAGATTTGCCGCAGGCAAAACCAAGCAAAACGACTATCCTAAGATCAAGGCTGCCAATATGAATGCAATGCAATAGTCACTCAATGCCCCATGCAATCCAAAGCCAAAATCAACTTTTGCAAAGCCGCATTACGACCATCCAAGCCATCACTAGGGTGAAATGCAATTTCAACAGGGTGATTGTCCATGAGCGAATCTTTTCTCATTCCCAGCCTGGGATGGCTACCCGACTATCCGGACATTCGCGACCTCACGACCCACGCCGATCTAGCGCCAGCCAGATTAAACAGCCTGGCACAGCCTTCCGTGAAGCAGATGCTGGGGAAGGTGGGCGCATCGGCAGCGGCCGCTTCATTGCCGATCACTGTTGACCTGAGACCCTGGTGCTCGCCGATCGAGGATCAACTCAGCCTCGGCTCCTGCACAGCCCACGCCGGCGTTGGCCTGGTGGAATACTTTGAACGGCGAGCCTTCGGCAAGCACATCGACAGCTCACGCCTCTTCCTGTACAAGGTTACCCGCAATCTGTTGCACTGGACCGGCGACACCGGCGCCTTCCTGCGCACGACCATGTATGCTCTGACACTCTTCGGCACACCCCCTGAAGAATACTACCGGTACGTGATCGCCGATTATGACAAAGAACCACCGGCATTTTGCTACTCATTTGCCCAGAACTACCAAGCCATCTCCTACTACAGGCTCGACCCACGCGGCATTCGCCCCGCAGATCTACTGAACCAGATCAAAACCTACCTGGCTAGTGGGCTGCCCTCAATGTTTGGCTTTACAGTATACAACTCGATCAGCCAAGCAAGCAGCACTGGCGGCAAGATCCCCTATCCAACACCCGGCGAAAGGGTTCTGGGTGGCCACGCCATTGACGCCGTGGGCTATGATGACAATCTCAAGATCAAAAACACAAACGGCGGTGCCACCGAAACCACCGGCGCCCTGTTGATCCGCAACTCCTGGGGCACCCAATGGGGCAGCGGCGGCTATGGCTGGTTGCCGTACCAATATGTGCTATCAGGATTGGCGACAGATTGGTGGTCGCTGCTCAAGAATGAGTGGATCGATACCGGCAACTTTGGCTAATCGGAGCGGGGGCTGAGCCCCAGGCGCTGCTGCGCCGCTGGCAACAGGCCGGCGACTGAGACGCGACATCTCTTGCGCCTCGATCGGATGGCCTGACCATCGGCTGAAGGGACGACGCTCCACGCCAACTGGATGGCCTCGCCCGGAGGTGCAGGCCCCCGAGGATCCGCCGCCTCGGCGGCGCTGCAGAGGGCATCAACGGCGCCCGGGGTTTCACCGGCCTTAGCCCGCAGAATCATCTCACCGGCCCGGGCGTCGTCGATCATTCAGCGCGGCGCCTTGGCGTCAGGCCACCAAGGCGCCGCGCTGAATGATCTGGGTCAGAAGACCCTGCTGCCCGACGAGCAGCTCCCGGGCCAGGCTCACCAGCCCAACCCAGATCACCGGCGTCGGATCCACCCCACCGATCGGCGGGATCACTCGGCGGGTGGCGACTAAAAGCGGCTCGGTGAACACTCCGACCAAGCGCAGGCTGCCTTGACCAAGATCGACCCGGGGATACCAGCTCAGCACGATGCGGGCCAGGAACAGCAGGGCCCAGATCGCCAGCAGCAGACCCAGCAGAAGATGCACCAAGGGCAGCGGGGCAAGGGAAAGCGGGGCCGTCACAAAGCTCTAAGCACGGGCGGTCGCGATCCTAGAAACGCGCGGCCCGTGCCTAGGATCGCGCCTCGATCGGACTTGCCCCTTCCAGCCATGACCCCTTCCCTCGCCAACTTCCTGAGCAGCCTCGTCTGGGGAGCGGTGATCGTGGTCATCCCCATCTCCCTGGCCCTCTTCTTCATCAGCCAGAACGATCGGGTCGATCGCCGTCTCTGAAGCGTCCCGCAGCATCCGAACGCCCCGACGATCTCGCCCCGGTAGGCAACAGCTGCCGGGGCCACTCCGGCGACGCGCCCTCCCAGGGCCGACACGGTTCTCGCCTCGGCACCCCGGTTGCCGCGCCTGCAGTCGCCTCGGCAGTTCGCGGCAGGGCTTCTCAAGACGACCAAATCTGCCCTGCTGCCCGCGCTTCGACAGCAGGGCAGTAAGGCAGGTTGAGGCGGCCCTGCCGAGCCGCTCGCAGCGCTTGAGCCGGCAACGCCCGCCCGTGCAGGAGATCAAGCCTGCGGGTTCCCCCCCGCCGCCCGGGCCTCGCCGCCATCCCGACCGAGGGCGGCAGCCCTGGCTTCAGGTCGCGAGGTGCCTACAGTGATTTGAATCCTGATAACGCCCCGGTCTGTGGTCAACGCCAGTCTCAACTGGGCCAGCATCGTCGGCATCGTCCTGGCCGTGGGCGGAGCACTGCTCTACTTCATGCGGAGCTTCAAGCCGGCCCTGGCTCGGGACTACGACGTGTTCTTTGCCGCCATTGGCCTGCTCTGCGGCGGCATCCTCTTCTTCCAAGGCTGGCGACTCGATCCCATCCTGCAGTTCGGCCAGTTCCTGCTGGCCGGCACCACGGTGTTTTTCGCTTACGAGAGCGTGCGGTTGCGGGGAGTGACCACCGAACAGGCCCGGCGCTCCTCCTATTTCGACGATGATGAGCCGCTGCCGCCCCGCAGCCGCGGCGGGCTCGGCCCGAGCCCCGATTGGGACGCGGAACCGGACCGCTTCGACGAACCAACGCCCGTGAGCCGCCGCTTTCGCGGCTACGAGGAGCGGGAGGACGACTTTTACCGCCCTCGGCGCAGCAGCCGGGCCGCTATCCCCGAACGGGCAGCCAGCCGCCGCGACGACCAGGAGGATTGGGACTCTCCCCGGCGCAGCGGCCGCAGCTCCGCGCGCGAGGGCAGTCCCGCCCCCGGTGGCCCCGAGTCAGGCCGCCCCGAGCCAAGCCGCTATGCCGCCAGTGCGGCTCGGTCGACCCCGGAATTCGGCAGCCGTCGCTTGGAGCGCGACTCGGGAGCGGAGCCGCGACGCGGCAGCCGCCCCAGCCCCGCCAGCGAGGCGCTGCCGCGCTCCAGCCGCCGTGCGGAAGCGCCGGGCTCCGCCAGCTCCAACGAGCGCGCCAGCGCCAGCTCAAGGTTCGCTGAGCCGCGTCCCCCAGCCCAGTCAGGCATCCCCGAGGGCAGCCCGATCAGCCGGAGCGCTCGCAGTGGCAGCGAGGTGAGCGACGCCGATTTCACGCCGATCCGCTCCGCCTCCAGCAGCACCCCGCCGAGCAACCGCCCCGATGCTGAGGCCAGCCCGCACAGCCCAACCACGCCGATCAGCCCGCCGTCCCGCGAGCGCAGCATCCCGCGCCGCGACAACAGCTCCCGCTTCGACGACTGAACCGACCGCCCTGCTCAGCAACGAGGCACGGCAATCCACGGCTCCGCAAAGCAAGCCGAAAGACCGTCATGAGTGATCGTTGTGACATCTCCTTGCCCTTGGCCCGGTATTCGGAGCAATGCGCAACAGGCTCCTAGGGCATCCCCGAAGCCAAGGCCCGGTCAGCCCGGTCGCTGGTCGGTTCCGCCCCGGCAGGGCCCGGCTCGCTCACCCGATCGCGCCGCTGCTGGCCCTCGTCCTGGCGGGCTGTCTGCCGTGGGCAAGGCGCTCAGCCGGGCCTCCACCCGGCCTGCTGGGCAACCGGGAGGATCCCGCCCTGAGCGGCGACGGGCGCCTGTTGGCCAGCGTGGTCGACCGCGGCGGCCGGGCGACGCTGCTGCTGCAGGAGCAGCCCTCGGGGCGGATCGTGCCCCTGCCCCAGCTGGGGCGGCTCCAGCCCCATCGCTCCCCCTCCCTGAGCTGGAACGGTCGCTATGTCGCCCTGCTGGTGCAGGAGGGTGATCGCGTCCAACCGGTGCTGCTGGATCGCCTCACCGGACAGCTGCGCCGGCTGCTCACGCCGCCGGGGCTGGAACCGCAACGGCTCAGCCTTGCAGCCGATGGCCAGCGGCTGGCGCTGCTGCTGCTCCAGCAGGGCCGTTCCCAGGTGCAGGTCTTCGATCTCTCGGGACTGTTGGAACCCGACCGGCCGCCAGGTCAGCTGCTGCGCGGCGGGGGGACGCCGTGACGCCCACCGCGTCGGACGCGGGGAGATTCTCTACCGCCTGTCGGGGCATCACCCGGCTGACAACCCTGGCCTGCGCCCTCGGCAGCGCCCTGCTCGTGGCCTGCGCCGGCGATCTGCCGCGCCCCCTCAACGGCCTCAACCACCAGCTGGAGCTGCTGGCTCCGTCCCGAGAACCGGTGCTGAGCGGCCGCTGGCTGGCGCTGATCGGCCAACGGGGCGGGCGGGACCGGGTGCTGTTGGTGGATCTGGAGCGGGGCCTGCCGGTGCCGCTGCCGGGTCTGGATCGCCCCGATGCCCAGCCGCTGGCCGTGGCGATCGACGCAGCCGGGGAACGGCTGGCGCTGGTGCGACAGCGGGGTGATCAAACCGAACTGGTGCTCTATCGCCGCTCCTGGCAGACCAGCCAACGGCTGCCCATCCAACCGCCGGGGGTGCCAAGGCGGCTCAGCCTGCAAGCCGATGGCCGGCAGCTGGCCCTGGAGGTCAGCCGGGGCGGGACGTGGCAGGTGGACCTGATCCAACTGCCATGAGGCAATGCCACTGCCCTGAAGTGGTGCCGCCGAGCGCCATGGCCCCGCGCCACTCCGGCGGAATCAGTCGGCAGCCCTCAGGGCACCAGCCCGACCCAGTGCAGAAAGGTGTCGCCGCTCAGGGCTTCGATCAGCAGCACGGCCACGAATCCCAGCATGGCGAAACGGCCATTGATCCGCTCGGCATAGGCGCTCCAACCAAAGGCGGGCAGGTCGCCCGTGGTGGCGCTGGTGGGCGGTGGTGACGGCGCCGACGCAGCGCGGGGGACGGGGGGCGAATCGCTCATGCGGCGGGGGCGGATCGGCCAAATTCATAACCCGCCGCCGGCAGCAGCCGCCAGCCGCCGCGGCCGTCCAGCTCCAGCACCGTGTCGTGGAAGGCCAGCAGCGTCGGCCGATGGCCGACGCTCACCAGCGCCGTGTCGCGTTCCGCCA
>CAYOCW010000104.1:0-7158 GCA_964402615.1 uncultured Cyanobium sp.
ATGACGGCAGCCGCGTCGTGCTGCGCCTCTCCGGCACCGGCACCCAGGGCGCCACGCTGAGGGTGTATCTGGAGAGCTACGTACCGCCGTCCGGCAACCTGCACCAGGATCCCCAGCGGGCCTTGGCTGATCTGATCGGGGCCATCGATGCCCTCGCCGAGATCAGGATCCGCACCGGCATGGACCGTCCCACGGTGATCACCTGAACCGCCCTGAGCGGGCCTGACGACCGCTCGGCGCTGGCGCTGCTGAACGACGCGGGGAATGCTGACGGCAGCTGCGCTGATCGGCCATGCCCTGCGGCTCCTCCCCCGCCTGGCCCCATCGGATTGTCACCAGGCTTCGCGCCACGGCGGCGGCTCTGGTCGGCAGCCGAGCCGGCTGGCGTCAGCCGCTGTGCCGCGGCGTCCGGGGGCTGGCCGCTGTTGGTCGACGTTTGCGGATCCCCACCGACCTCGGCCGATTCCGCTGGGAGGCCTTAAGCCGAGGTGAGGGGCTCCCACGCATCGCCGCTCGACCTCAGCGTCAGGCCAGGGGTTGGACCGCCCCGGCCACCGCCCTGAACTCCCGTCAACCCGCGCCCATCCCCATGGCTTCCACGGAACAGAACGAGCTGATTGCCGCGGCCAACTTCATCGTGGAGGCGGCCCAGAAGCTGTTGGCCGAGGGCGGACGCCTGCAGGCCGAAACCCTGATCGTGTCGGTGGCACGGCTCTCCGGATCGCTGCTGCTGCGCAGTTTCAACCTGGGCCCGGTGCCGGCCGGCAGCGCCGTGATCTGTGACGAGGCGAACAGCTGGGGACCTCAGCTGATCGAGGTGGTCAAGGCCACCTTGCAGCAGCTGGGAGAGTGTCCCGATGACGCCCGCATCCGCGCGGCCATGGCCACGACCAGCACCAGCGCCTCGCCGCTCGGCTTCCAGGACAGCCTCGATCGCTTGATGCCGGTCGTGCGGCGCTGGAGTGAGGTGAGTGGTCTCGATGGCCGTCAGGCGGGGTTGGCCGCGGCGATCGCTACGGGGCTGCTGGTGAATGGCTGCGCCGAGGTGCTGCCTCGGGAGGCCGGCGCAGCGCTGGCGGTGGCAGGCCTGTGCGAGGGGCTCAAGACCGCTCCGCGGCTGGAGGCCAGCGTGTGAGCACCAGCGGCAGCAACCCTGCGGGCCGCCCTCGGCCAGGCCCTGGCCTGTCGCGGAGCCTGGGCCGGAGCGGAGGGCCAGCGCTGGCTTCTCGCCGGCTTCTCGCCTCCGAGCCTCCCGGCTGTCGCTCAGGCTTCGCTCAAGCCTCCCCCAGCCAACTCCTCCGGTTCCGGCGCCACCAGGTCGGCCGCCCGCCTGGCTTCGCCCAGCACCTGATACAGCGCGCGGGGCGACTCCTGCAGCAGGGCGATCCAGTGGCTTAGGTAGGCCGCATGGTTGGCCGTATCGCTGCCGATTTCCAAACGATCGCCGATCAACATCGCCCCCAGTTCGGCGATCAGCTCCTCGCGGGCATAGGTGCGTTCGGCGCTGGCTTCGCCCCCCAAGCAACCGCTGAGATCGCGGTTGAGGCGTGAGGCGTGCCCGGTGCTGTGCACCGCTTCATGGGCCCAGGTGGCGTAGAAGGCCGCCGGGCTGTGGAAGGCGCTGCGGACAGGCAGTTGAATGCGATCCAGGGCCGGCAGGTAACAGGCCATCGCCCCGCCGAGATCGCGCTGGACCGGCCATTGGCTCAGCACCCTCTCCGCCAGCTCCAGCCGTTCCGGTTCCGCCCGCAGCGAGGCGCTGGCGAGGGACTGGCGCCGGGCCACCAAGGCCGCCAAGGCCTCGCCCTCCAGGTCAGACACGTGGAACACGGCCACGGGGCGGTAGCGGATCCAGCTCCCGGGGCTGGTCAGGGCAGCCTGGCCACCGCGGGGGCTCTCGACCGGGTCGCCGACCGGCGCGATGCTGGTCTGCTGGCTGGACGCTTCGGGATGAGCGGCGACCACCGCCCGACGGTGCTGGCGCTGGGGACGCAGGATGTGAATGGCGCAGCTGCCGGCCCGGGGATGCAGGCCGAGCGCTCGGGCCGTCGCGTAGCCACACCAGTAGGGCAGGTCCTTCAGCTCGCAGGCCCTCCCGGCCGCAACCTGGCGGGCTTGCAGGCCCAGGGTCAGCAAGATCGGATTGACGCCGCGATAGCGATGCCCATTCACCAGGTTGAGGTGGTGGCCCCCGCCGGCGCCATCCCACTCGCGCCGCCAGGGGCTGGTGCCCGCCTCCAGCATCGCCAGCACGTTGGCGAGGAGTCGCTGTTCCGCCTGGAGCGGCGCCGTGGCGGGGCCGGTGCCGGGGGCGGCTCCAGGCTCGGCAGCGACGGCGGGAGGCTGGGCAGACGGGGAGGCCATCAATCGCTGGGGGGCACTGCTGGATCAATGCCACCGGCTGTCACTCCCCTTGCGGCGCTTGGCTTTTTGGATGCGGCAGGGCGGAGGCGGCGCCGTCGGCAGCGAGCGGCCGACGCGGCAACGCCGTGCGCCCCGGGGCCTGGCAACCCTGACAATGGCCTGCGTTAGCCATGCGGACCGCGAAGGGTCATGGACAGCATGAGGTTGCTCTTTATCGCGCCATCGGCCTACCTGCTCGGAGGTGTTCAGGATTGGCTCTACATGCTGGTGCTGGGATTGCGAGAGCGCGGTCACCAAGTCAGCGTCGGAGTGCCAGATGGTATCTATCATCGCCTGCAGGAATATAATCGGAATTTTCCTGGCTTAAATGCCAAGGGCTTCATCAACAGGACGGGATCCGATGCCGGCCGCCATCAATCACTGATCGCTTTTCTGCGCGACAATCCCGCCGATCTTGTGGTTGGCGTCAATATCGGCAACCTCTACGCTGCCCATGCCGCGATTGCCTCCAGGCGTTCAACGTCAAAGCTGGTTATGACTTTGCATGCCATCGATCCTGATTTTTTTGAAGAGATCAGCACTTACGCCTCGGTCCTTGATGGAGTGATCACCACCAACAGGTTGACCGAGGTGCTGGTCAAGCAAATGCAGGCAGTGCCCGAGCAACGAGTTTTCTACGCACCCTATGGCATTGTTGCCGGGCCGGGAAAAACCGGTGGCGATGAGCATCGCTTGCGCGTGGCCTGGGCCGGGCGCATTGAAAACAGCCAAAAACGCGTGTCGGATCTGTTGCCGATCCTCGTCGAACTGGACAAGTCTGGCCGTGATTATTCGTTATCGATCGCCGGCACGGGCCCTTGTCTCGATGAGCTGCGAGGCCAGCTTGGGGCGTGGGTTCAGGACGGCCGGGTGATTTTTGAAGGCCTGGTTCAGAAACAAGATATGCCCAAATATCTGGCCGCGAATGATATATTTTTAATCACCTCCGAGTGGGAAACAGGCCCGATTGTTGCCTGGGAGGCCATGGTAGCTGGCATGGCCATTGTGAGTTCAAGATATGTTGGATCCTGGCTTGAAAAGGCCTTGATTCATGACTCGACTGCCCTGTTGTATCCGATTGGCGATGCCCAAGAAGCCTGTCGCCAGCTCCTCAGGCTGAGTGACCTGGAACTCCGCCAAAAACTATGTCATCAAGGCCGACAGATGGCGCTATCTAGATATTCAAGCCAGGCTTCTATTGATGCCTGGGAACATGTATTCATGCAGGTCATGGCACTCGAGCAGCGTCCAAAATTAGGGGTTGTCGAACCGCGATCGACCCCTCCTTCAGGCCGCCTCTCGCGCCTGCTAGGCCATCGTTTTGCGGAGTGGCTGAGAACGGTTTTACCGTTGAAGACACGGGTTCCCGATGCCGGAAGTGAATGGCCCCACGCCATGCATTCTCTAGTAGACAAATCGGCTATTCTTGATGTTGCAAGTGCCTTGGAGGCGGCCCATATCGATGCCAAGCGCTGAGAGCGCTGATCGCAACTGTATCCAGTAACCAGCAGCGCTCCGCGATGGTATGGCTGGCCTCAGCTATATCCCCCCTGTCAAACGCGGCTCGATCGCAAGGTTGCCAGGGGCCGAAATCCAGTGCGGCTGACGGCCGCCAGCACCAGCACCGCCACCAGGGGCCCTTCCCCCCAGCGGCTGTAGGCACTGAGCCTGCGCAACTGCCACAGCTGGATCAGGCCTCGCCCCTGGACATGCGGCGGCAAGCCGCCCCGCAGGCGGCCCGCCGGATCGACGAGCAGGCTTGGCCCCGTGTTCGCCGCACTCACCAGCCAGCGCTGCGTCTCGATGGCCCGCAGCTGGGCCACGGCGCTGAATTGCTGTTGGAGCAGGGCAGGGTAGGGATCGAGATTGGCGCTGGCGAGCAGCCACCGCGCTCCCGCCCGGCTGGCCTGGGCGAGCGATTGGCCATCGGCGAGCTCGTAGCAGATCGCCACGCCGATGGCGCCTCGGGGCCGCTCCAGCAACCGCGAGCTCTCGCCGGGTTCCAGTCCGCCGATCGCCGAGAGGCCACTCCAGCGCAGCAGATTCGCCAGCGGCACCCATTCGCCCAGGGGAACGAGGCGATGCTTGTCCACCCCGCCCGCAGGCCAGCGCTCACCGGGGGCAAAGCGCAGCAGGGCGCTGCGCAATCCTTCCCCCTGGCGGCGAAAGCCGCCGGAGAGCACCTCCACCGGCGCCGTCCGGGGCAGCGGCTGATCCAGGGGCAGGGCACCCTCCGGCAGCAGCACGGCGCTGATCGCGTCTGTCCCGACGCCTCTAGGCGGCTCGGCGGCAGCGGCCGCTGCAGCGGGCAGCCGGTCGAGCGTCTGGGCCAGCTGCTCCAGCAGCCGTCGCTGCTGGGCTGGCTCGAACTTCTGGCGGGTGGGAATCGCCGGCTGCAGCACCACCAGCGTTTCTGCCGCTGCGGCGGACGCCGCCAGCCCCTCCGCTTGTCGCAAGGCGCCAGCCCCCAGCAGGTGGGCGCTCAACACCAGCAACAGCAGCAGCGCCAGGTTGCGGCGCCGCCGCTGACGCCGTTGCAAGGCCTGCCACAACCCCCAACCGATCAGCAGCTGGGTCGCGGCGATCAGGCCAGCCCCGCCGAGGGACCCCAGCCCCGCCAGGGCGCGGTCGCTGGGCAGGGGTGATGCGCCGAGACCGATCCAGAACAGCGGTCCCCGGGCCAGCAGCACCTCCGCCAGCCCCCACAGCGTCGCCGCCAGCAGGGCGGTGTCGAGCCGCTCCAGCCCCAGCCTCCGCCACGGCAGCGACCACAGCAGCACCAGGGCGCCACCCGCCAGCCCGCAGGCCAGCCAGATCACCAGGCACAGCGGCAGGCTCAGGGGAGCCGGCACGCCGATCCAATCGAGCGGGTGCAGCCAGAGCAGCCAGCGATGGCTGACAAGCACCGCCGCCAACCCCCAGAGCAGGATGGCGGTGCGCCGCCCGGCATGCACCAGCTGCCAGAGAAGCGCCAGGGCTGGCCAGAGCAGCAGCGGCAGGCCCAGGGGCGGCAGCGCCAGGCCCGCCAAGGCGCCGGAGGCCAGGGCCAAGAGCCCGGCTCGCAGCGGCGTGCGATCCACGCTTGGGACGGTCATCGTCCCCTGGTCTTCCGCACCGGATCCGTCCAATCTCTGGGCAGCTTCCCGCACCGGTGTCGTCACCGTCGTTTTGTCATGGACCAGGGCAATCTGCTGCAAATGCTGGTGTTGCGCGGACTCGGCACCACCTCCCTGGTGACGGACCGCCTGCGCGCCGTGACCCAGGAATGGGTTCGCCGCGGCCGGCTCGATCCCAGCCTCGCCACCGCTCTGGTGGACGATGTGTTGCGGGCGCTGCGGGGCGAGACGCCGGAGCTGGAGCAGCAGGCGGAACGCCAGCTGGAGCAGGGGCGCGATCAGCTGTTGCAAGACCTGGGCCTCGCCCGGCAGCGCGAGCTGGATGAACTGCGCGGTCGCATCGACCGGCTGGAACAGCAGCTGCGGCAACGCAACGCCAAGCTGGAGCTGCCGGACTGAGGGGTGCTGTCAGAATCCAGGCCCAGTGGTCGCGTCCCCAGGAGGGTGTGCTCATGCGTGACATCCTGATCAGCTCCGCGGTCTGCCTGGCCTGTCTGGTGTTGGCCTTCGTGAGCCAGCTGGTCGCCCCATCCAGCCTGGAGGCAGCCCCCACCGCCTCCGAGGCCGTGAGCGCCGCCATGGTCAGCGGCATCGCAGCGGCCACCGCCAGCGCCGAGGCTGCGGTGGCCGTCCGCGCCGCCGTGGTCTCGCCCCTGGAGCTTGACCCCAACGATCCCAACCCCACCTTGTTCATCATGGCCAGCAGCAGCACGCCAGCCCAAGACGCCAACCTGGATCAGCAGCTGGCCGGCGCCGCTGACCTTGGCGGAGAATTGAGCGCCACCAAGGAGGTGGTGACCCCCAGTGGCTTGCGGATCCTCGACCAGGAGGTGGGACAGGGCGCTGAGGCGGTGCGCGGCCAGACGGTGTCCGTCAACTATCGCGGCACCCTGGCCAACGGCAAGGAATTCGACAGCAGTTACGGGCGCGGCCCCTTCCGCTTCCCGCTGGGTGGTGGTCGGGTGATCAAGGGTTGGGATGAGGGTGTGGCGGGCATGCGGGTGGGCGGCAAGCGCCGCCTCGTCATCCCGCCGGACCTGGCCTATGGCGAGCGCGGAGCCGGTGGTGTGATCCCTCCCAACGCCACGCTGACCTTTGAGGTTGAACTGCTGGCGGTCGGCAACTGAGCGGTCGCCGGCCTCCCGGATCGGCGAGCCCCCCCGCCGGGGGCCGCATCCATCCAGGCGTTCGGACACACTCAGTAGGATGCCGGCGCCCGTCTGAGTGCCGTCGAGCCGCATCTCTGCGGCCGCCCCAGCACCGGCATTGTTGTCAACCGTCGCCGATCCCTGTTCCATGGCCCATCAGCTGCCCGCGCTTCCCTACGCGCTCGACGCGCTCGAGCCCCACATCTCCCGCAATACGTTGGAGTTTCACCACGGCAAGCACCACAACGCTTATGTCACCAACCTGAACAACCTGGTGGCTGGCACGGAGCTGGAAGGGAAGAGCCTGGAAGACACGATCACGGCTGTGGCCGGTGACGCCAGCAAGGCCGGCGTGTTCAATAACGCTGCCCAGGTCTGGAACCACAGCTTCTATTGGCTCTGCATCAAGCCCGGTGGTGGCGGCAGCCCCAGCGGCGCCCTGCTGGAGAAGATCAATGCTGATTTCGGCAGCTTTGAGAAGTTCGTTGAGG
>CAYOCW010000105.1:0-7158 GCA_964402615.1 uncultured Cyanobium sp.
AGCTGATGGCCGATCTCGATCTGATCCTCGATTGGGCCAGCGCCCGAGCGAAGGATCGGGCCAGCGGCCAGGGCAATTTGTTCGATCTGTTGGCGCCGGCGGCCGACCCGGCCTCCGAGCCTGGCGCTGGTCCGGCAGACCTCTCCACCGCCCCCAAGGCGGCGCCGGTGCGCGACTATCCCCCCACCGAGAAGTTGCGTCTGGAGAAGGAGCTGCTCGGCTTCTACCTGTCGGACCATCCGCTGCGTCAGATCGCCTCGCGCACGAAGCTGCTCAGCCCGATCAGCCTGGCCCATCTGGAGGAGCAGGCGGACAAGGCGCGGGTGAGCCTGGTGGTGATGGTGCCGGAGATCCGCCGCGTCACCACCCGCAAAGGCGATGCGATGGCGGTGTTGCAGCTGGAAGACCTGAGCGGCAGCTGCGAGGCGGTGGTGTTCCCCAAGAGCTATGCGCGGCTGGCCGATCACCTGCTGGTGGATGCCCGGCTGCTGGTGTGGGGTTCGGTGGATCGGCGCGATGACCGGGTGCAGCTGATCGTGGACGACTGCCGCAGCATCGAGGATCTGCAGCTGGTGATGGTGCAGCTGGCGCCGGACCAGGCGGCCGACATCACCGTGCAGCATCGCCTGCGGGAATGCCTGCAGCGCCATCGCCTCGACCAGGAGGCGGCGGGGATGCGGGTGCCGGTGCTGGCGCTGGTCGGCAGTGACGAGCAGTCGCGCCTGGTGCGCTTGGGCCCCCAGTTCTGCGTCAGCGATGGCCAAGCTGCCGTCGCCACCCTCGCCTCCGCCCGCTTCCACGCCTGGTTGCGCTCACCGCTGGCGGAAGCCTCCCCCCGGGTCACTCCACCAGGCTGAGGGCGATGCCGACGTGCACCAGCACCTGATCGCCGATGCGGGCCTGGGGCAGGCAGGCCAGGCTCACCCATTGGCGCACGCCGCCGAAGTCCACCTCCGCGACGCGCCAGAGCGGATCGTCGCTGGCCGATCCCGCTGCAGCCGACCCCGCCAGCGCCGCGTCCGCCAGCGGCGCAACAGCTCCAGGTGGAGCGGCGGCGGCGCCGTCGGGCGGCTCCGCCGCGCCGGGGGGGCGGTGCTGGATCGCCAGGATTCGACCGCTCACGGCAAGACACATGGCGGGCGCGGGCTCAAGACCTCTCTGGAGGCGTTATAGAGAGCCCCAGCCGCGCCGCCCAGATCTGCCCCAGGGCCAGGCCGCCGTCGTTGCTGGGCAGTTGCTCGGCCCAATGGGGCTGCAGGCCGTGGGCCCGCAGCTGCGGCAGCAGGCTGTGCAGCAGCAAAGCGTTCTGGAAGCAGCCGCCCGCCAACAGCACCTGGCGGCAAGCGCGCGGGCCGGCCGCCGCCTGCAGCAGCGCCGCCAGCGCCTGGCTGAGGCCGTGATGAAAGCGCCAGGCGCAGACGGCCACCGGCAGATCCGCGGCCCGGTCGGCGAGCAGCGCCCGCAGCAGCGGTTGCCAGTCCAGCCAGCCGAGCGGCAATCCCGATGCCGGCCGCCGCGGCAGGGGATAGGGGCTCAGCCCCGGCCTGGCGGCGCCATCGGCCGCCCCCTGCAGCAGCAGCCCCCCCTGGCCCTCGTACGAGAGCTGCTGGCAGAGATCCAGCAAGGAGGCGACGCCATCGAAGAGCCGGCCAAGGCTGGAGCTGAAGGGACAGTTCAGGCCGGCGGCGAGGGCCTGCAGCAGCAGCTGCCGTTCGGCTGGAGCGAAGGCCGCCAGCGTCGACCGCGCGCCGGGATGCTCCAGGCCCCAGGCACCGAGCTGGGCCAGCAGGCCGAGCGCCAAACGCCGCGGCTGGCGCTGGGCCTGGTCGCCACCGGGCAGCGGCAAGGGCCGCAGGCAGGCCAGCCGCTGGGCGCCGCAGGCGGTGATCCAAAGCAGCTCGCAGCCCCACAACGGCGGCTCGTGTCCCAGCTCTGGAGCCCCGTAGCCCAAGCCATCGGCGCAGAGGGCGAGCAGGGGCGGCTCCAAGCCGTGCTCCGCCATCACGCTGAGGGCATGGGCCAGGTGGTGTTGCACGGCGATCCAGGGGAGCGGCTGGGGCCAGCGGGCCGCCAGCTGGCGCCCCAGGCTGTCGGGATGGCCATCCCCCAGCACGGCCGCCAGCCGCTCCCCCCAGCGCTCGGACAGGGAGTCCAGGCCTTGGGCCAGCAGCTGTTGGCAGCGCCACTGCTCGAGATCGCCGAGCTGGGGCGCCAGCCACACCTGATCGCCAACGGCCAAGGCCGGCGCCGCCTTGAGATCGCCGCCCAGGGCCAGCAAGGCCGCAGCGGCGGGCGGCGCCGGCCGGGAAGCCTCCGGCGTCAAGCCGGGAGCGGCAAGCAGGGCGGCGGGCTGGGCGGGTGCGGCGGGCTGAGCGGGGGGGCTGGCCAGGGTGAGGGGCTCCGGCGCATAGCCGCGGCTGCGGCGCAGCAGGGAGGGTCGCCCTTCGATCAGCTGCAGCACCGAATCATCGAGGCGACGGGCGATGGGCCGGTCATGCACCAAAAAGGCGTCGGCGATGGTGGAGAGGCGCTGCAAGGCCTCCTGCGGATCGCGGCACAACGGTTCACCGCTGCGGTTGCCGCTGGTGGCCACCAAGGGCGCAGCCAGGGCCCGGGCCAGCAGGCTGTGCAGTGGGGATGCGGGCAGCATCACCCCCAGGGCCGGGGCACCGGGGGCCACCCCCGGCAGCTGCTCGCCATGCAGCCGGGCGGGGCAAGGCAGCAGCACGATCGGCGCAGCCGGATGGCGCAGGGCCTGCAGGGCGACGGCGCTGGGCCTTAGCAGCGGCAGCAGCCGGTCGGGAGCGTCGACCAGCAGGGCCAAGGGCTTGTGGGGACGGCATTTGCGCTGCCGCAGCCGCGCCACCGCCGCCGCATCGTGGGCCAGCACCAGCAGTTGAAAGCCGCCCACCCCCTGCAAGGCGAGGATGGCACCGCTGCGCAGCAATGCCACCGCCTCGCGCAGGGGCGAGCTGAGGGAAGCGGCCCGGGAATCGAGCTGAGCATCCAGCGGAGCCGCGACCGGCGGCTCGCTCCACGGGTCGCTGAACCTGAAGCCCGGCGCCGCGGGCGCCAGCGGCCTGCCGTCGGAGGCGAGCAGGCGCAGGCGGGGACCGCAATCCCAGCAGCCGATCGTTTCGGCGTGGAAGCGGCGGTTGCCGGGGTCGTCGAACTCGGCCTGGCAGGCGGGGCACAAGGGGAATGCCGCCAAGGTGGAGCCGCTGCGGCAGAACGGCTCCCGGGTGGCGATCGAATAGCGAGGCCCGCAGCTGCAGCAGCTGATGAACGGGTAGCCGTAGCGGCGGTCCTGCGGATCGTCCAGCTCGGCAAGGCAGCGGGCACAGGGGGCGCGATCGGCTACCAGGGCCGTGGCGATCAGGCCGGCGCCGAGCGGACTGGCGCTGGCGCAACCGATCGCCAGGCCCGCCGGTGCCGCACCGGAGGCGGCCCGCCAATGGGGCTGCAATGGCTCCAGCCGCGCCCCCTGCGGCAGCTGCCGCGGCAAGCGGTCCACAAACTGCTGCAAGGCCTGGCGAGAGCCCCACAACTCCAGGCGAACGCCGCCGGCCACATTCACCGCTGAGCCGCTCAACCCCAGCGAGGCGGCCAGCCGGGCCACCGCCGGCCGAAAGCCCACGCCCTGCACCACGCCCCGACAGTCGAGCCGCAGCTGGGCCGGGTCAGCCGCCGCCAACGGGCCGGAAGCCGCAGGTTCAGCCGAGGGGGAGGGGGAGACGGCCACGGCAACTCTGCAGCAGGGCCTGCAGGCCGGCTCCGCTGCGGGCCGAGGTCTCCAGAACCACGGCCGCAGGAGCCACCCGGGCGATGTGGGCCCGGGCGGCGGCGCGATCGAAGCCCACCGCCTCCGCCAAATCCAGCTTGGTGATCACCACCAGGTGGGCGCTGCGGAACATCGCCGGATATTTGAGCGGCTTGTCCTCCCCTTCCCCCACCGCCAGCAGCACCATCCGCAGGTCTTCTCCCAGGTCGTAGGCGGCCGGGCAGACCAGGTTGCCAACGTTCTCGATCCACAGCCAGCGCAGCTGGGACAACTCCGTGCCGCCCGACTCCAGGGAGTCCAGGCCGCGGGCCACCATCGCCGCGTCCAGGTGGCAGGCCTGGCCGGTGTTGAGCTGCACGGCCGGCAGGCCGGCCTCCCGCAGGCGGCGGGCATCAAGATCGGTGGCGAGATCGCCCACCAAGGCCGCCATGGCGCCATCGGGCCCCCCATCGCGGGCGAGGCGCTCCAGCAGGGCGGTCTTGCCCGAGCCCGGCGACGAAAGAAGGTTGAACACCCGCACGCCGGCGGCTTGAAAGCGGCGCCGGTTGATCGCCGCCAGCTGGTCGTTGTGCTGCAGCAGGCGCTGATCGAGCGGCAGCAGCCGGCTACCGACGGCAGGGCTCGCAGCCGCTGGCGCCGCGGAGGCTTCCGGTTGACCACAGGCACAGGTGCCGCACATGGAGCTCGCTCCGCAATGGGGATCCAGCCAAGGCGGAACCTGGCCGCAACCGACCCTTCAGCCTAGGCAGGATTCGAAGCGCGGTCAGGGGCTCTGCTCCAGAAGGATCGACGCGCTTGTGCTGCATCGAACCGCCAGGGCGTTGCCGGAGCTGTGGCGCTGCACGGCGCTGCACAGAACGATGGGGCCGGGAGCGGGGACCACGGGCTACCTCGCACGAGACAAAGCCGCAATTCCTCCGCGTCTGTTCCGATGACTCCTCAACACGAACTGCAGGGGCTGTGCATCAGATCCGCATCAAACACTGAAAGAATCTCAAAACCAGCATGGCCCTGCACGGCATCGGTCTATGCTTCAATCATTCAATTATAGGCCCTGGTTTGGCTTGTCGATTGCGCAGGTTTTTGGGTGTTCCGAAAGCTCTGTCGCTGATGGCAGACAGGGCTCCCCCTGACCTCCGGGGCGATGGTCAAGCTCCCCGCTGTCTGCCCTGCCGATCGCGGCTTTCCCACCGGAGTGCTGCTCACCTCCCGGAGCCACGGCTGCAATTGAGGCCCAAGGCTGCTGGCAAGACGGCTGGATCCGCATCGGCCCCAAGGGCTGGCCCGAGCAGGCTGGCACAGGGCGAGGACGGTGAGCTCTACCTGTTTGCCAATGATTGGCCTGGCATGCTGCACAACCATCGCAGCATTCCTGATCTCGATGGAGGGCCCTTGCGGATCAGCATGACTCGCCTCCCCAAATCCACCCACTGATTGCTTGTCATGATTCTCCTCTTCTCCAATCGCAAGATTAATCTCGCCCAGCAGGGAGCTGATATATTTTTACCCTGCGAAAATCCGATCGGCGACGAGAATGTGCTACTGGCCACCGCCAGTGCCGCTGCGGCGGGCGACTGGATCGTCAACCTTGTTCCCTCCCCTCCGCAAGGAAATTGGAACCATTGCGGGCCAAGCTGCGCCCTGCTGGCCGATCTGGTGCGGCGCATGAATGCCAGGGAACACGACGACAGCCCCGGCGGTCTCCGCTATGACCAGGTCAACAAAACCTACAACTGGATCTTCTTTGTTCCCGGTTACAGCTCTACTGCCAGCAGTGGACTTCAGCAAGCGAAACATCTGGAAGAGGAGTATCAGGCAAATGTGATGCTTTTTTCCTGGCCTGCTGATCCACCAGCCATCACCACCAACCCCATCCGCGCTTACCGGCAAGCCCAGGCCGCCGCGCGTGTTTCAGCGATCCAACTCGATCAGACGCTCGAAGGGTTGAATCAATTCTTCGCTGATCCCCTGCGCCAGGCCAGCCAAGCCGTTGGCTTCAGGTTTTGCCTGCTGATGCACAGCCTGGGCAACTATCTGTTTGAATCGTATGTGAGGGATCCCATCTACGGCGGTGAAACCGACATTTTTGATACGATCGTGCTACATCAGCCGGACATCAGCCAACCGCGGCTTCACGAATGGATCGATAAGATTAGATTTAGAGACTCAATCTATCTGAGCTATAATACATACGATGCCGTCTTGCGCTTCTCCATGCTGATCAATGACGTGCGGGCTGGCATTGCGGGTGGCGATGATCCCAGTAGGTCTGTGAAGTTCATTGACTTCACCCACGGCAGGCACATTGCCGCCGATCACTTTATGTTCACTGGGCTCGACAACAAGATCGTCAAGGAGGCCTGCCGTCGCATGATCCGAGGTGTGCCAGGAGGAGCAGCCTTCAATTTGGCCCTGGATGGGGCCAATGGCTTCACCCTTCACCCCGACACCAACACCTATGTTCTCAATGACCCCGACTGGCAGATGATTCGGAGCTAGCCTCATCAGCTCGCTGACGGACAACAATTCAAGAAATCTTGCCAGAGAATGAGTCTGGCGTCATTGGGGCGGGCGGGGCGCAGTGGAAGCTTGAGGTTTGCAGACCCAATCAACCGGCCAGGACCTCCCGCACCCAGCTCCAAGCTGAGGTGATCAGCCTGCGGCGTCAACACGGCTCGTTCCGCGACCAGCGCCAGTGGATGCTGCTGGTCGCGATGGTCGCAGCGATGACGCAGAGCGAGACCATTGTCTTTGCTTGCTGCAGGAATGACTTGGCGCTGGTGTCCGGCCATGCCTGGCTGATTCCAGCAAAATGATGCTCACCTGGGCCGCCCATCCCCCTGCGGAAGCTGCAAGCCTGCATCCCCAGCCAGTCCAGCCAGCAGAACCAGCGGCTCCCCTGGTTCACGAAGGTTGACCTGCCACCGCCGCTGGATCGCTGCGGCCAGCACTTGTCTCATCAGCGTCTCAGGGGAGAAGTGTCGGTCAGTCAGGCTCATGGGCTCAACCGCGACCCGCTGGGAGTGGCCAGCCCCGCCGACCTTTTGTAGCCTGGCGAACAGTGGGTTACAGGGTCCGGTAAGCACGGGGTCATGGACCCGCAGGTCATGGCAAAGCTTTGTGACAGAATGGCTTTTCAAGGCTTTACGTCGCGCAAGCCAGCGTGGATACAGGTCAGAATGGCACGAAGGTTGTGGCCTACAGGGTCCGTCCATTTAGCGTTCGCTGCCCAGGAAAGCCGGGGTTGGTATCGTGGATGTCACGGCGGTGATTGCGGATGCCAACAATTCTCAGAAGCGGTCCTTACAGGGTCTACTTCTACAGTCACGAGCCAAACGAGCCTCCCCATGTTCATGTTGATAGAGACAAGGCATCAT
>CAYOCW010000106.1:0-7034 GCA_964402615.1 uncultured Cyanobium sp.
TGCACCCCGGCATCACGGCGAGCGGTGATCTCAGGGCCGGTTTCGGGCTGGATGGCGATCTTGCCGTCGCGCAGCAAGCCCGCCACGCAAGCCTTCACCACACCCGGGGCATAGCCATAGGGAGCGGAACCCAGGATCTTGAGCAGCTCGGTGCCTTCCAGGCTTTCGTCATCTTCAATCGTCTGCAGCACCCGCCGCGGGATCTCGCCACTGCAGGCGGGCACATAGCGGCCAGTGTCCAGCTCGAGGATTCCAAGCCCCTCCGGCAGGAACTTGCTGGAGGCACCGCTGAGCTCCGGCTGCAGCAGCTGGTTCAGCTCCACGGGCAGGACCTGGATCGCCCGGAAGTAGGGGTAAAGCAGGGGCAGGGCCTGGGTGCCGGCTGCCAGCAGCGCCGCCCCGAAGCTTTGGCCGCAATCCTTGGGATCGAGGCTGCGGCCCTGGAAGTAGAGCCTCCCCTCCAGCCAGTTCTGGGCCAAGGCCCGCTTCAGCTGGGGGATCAGCGCATCGCGGCGGGTCTGCTCATCCAGCAACAGCCGCTGCCTCGCCGGCGGCAGCGACTCGCGCCTCGGCTGGTAGCGCTGGATGATCGCCGCGGAGCGGTGCAGCTCTCGCGCCAGGTCTTCGACGCCATCACGGTTGCCGGCAATCCAAAGCAGCCGCGTCTTCAGCTGTCGATCCTCCGCTGAGCGGCGCACCCAGGCGCTCTCCAGCCGCTCCTCCAGCGGCAGGCAACGCAGATCCAGCGTCAGGCAGGCGTCATCGCGGGGATCGAGCAGCTGGGCGTCATGGGCATGGCGACCGTCCGAATAGCGAACCTCCCACGGGAACGGCCGCCCCTCCAACTTGGGCCGTTCCGTGCCGGAGACATCGCCCATCAGGCCCTTGAGGCTCTCTTGCAGTTGCTTGCTCAGCTCCTGCCGGCTGAAGGGGAAATCAGCCCGCTCCCGCTCCCACTCCTCCCCGGCGCTGGACTGAATCTTGAAGCCTTGTTTTTCGGAGTAGCCGAGCAGGTTGCGTCGTCGCAGCTCTTCGAGGGCCTGGCGCACGGCGGGCTGCTGGTTGCCCCCATCCAGGCGATCGGCCAGGCAGCGGGCCACCAGTTCTTCGCTGGTGGGGTCGGTGTCCTGAATCAGCTCCAGCAGCGCCACCGCCTTGGCCGCCCGCAGCATCAGCTCACTCCCCTCGCCGCTGCACTGAGCCTGGATGCGAGCCATCGAGGCCTGGGTGTCGGCATCGAGGGCGGTGTATTGCACCTCATACACCTGATCGAGGCTCACGAGGGTGCCGATCGGGGCGTCGGCCAGCTGCTGCCTTCGGAACAACTCACCCAGCAGCTGCAACAGACCGCGGATCGCCTGGTCATCGCCCTGGGCACGGCTGGAGCGGCTGCGCAACACCGAGGTGATCCGCAGGATCAGCTCGATCTGACCCGGCAACAGCGGATACACCTCCACAAATGCATCGGCCGTGGTGTCTTCACAGCCATAGGCGTAGAGCTTCAGATCGGCGCGGTGGCGTTCGAATAGCTCCCGAAGCTGGGCGGTGGCGTCCGCGGTTTTGGCGAGGATGCGTTGATGCACCACATCACGGATGTTCGTTGGCGCCAGATACACCTGCAGCTGGGGCGGGAAGCGGTCCTTCGCCCACGACAGAAAGGTGTCGCCAGCCGCCTCGTCGAGCTTCTGCTGTCCCAGGGCCAGCAGCCAGGCCTTGCCCCGCAGGGTTGAGCCCAAAGCGGAAGCGAAGGCCCGCAGGCGGTCGGTGCGGTCGCGGTTGTTCAGCACATACTGCGACACCTCATCGATCACCAGGAACAAGGTGGCGTTCGGCTGGCGGTGCTTGAGCATGTCGCGGATCGCCTTCACCACCTCTTCCGGTGAATCGCGCCGCTGGTGGGTGCCCGCCCGGCTCTCAAACCAGGACATCGGATCCCGGTAGAGATCCGGGAACAGTTGAGAGAGCACCAGCGAGAACTGCTCCTCGGCGAGCTGTTGGTCCTTCACCGCACTCCAGGGTTCCCCGAGGGTCTGCTCAGCCTTCTCCAGGAATTGCGGCCAATGCCCATCACGCTCGAGCTTGAGCTCGAAGTCGGCCACCAGCGGCTCGGTGGAGCAGTAGCCCAGGCGCCTCTGCACCTGGCCAAGCGCGACGGCATGCACATGTTCGTTGTCGCGGGCCACGCTGCCGATGTCGAACACCACCGCCAGCGGCTCGATCTTCTGGCGCAGCGCCGCCCAGGCCTCCTTGAATTCAGCCGCCAGGGGTGAGCTGTCGCGCTTCAACCAGGCCTCGGCGAGCGAGGTGCCATCCGGCAGCGTCATCCCATCGAGGGCCAGGCCGAGCAGCTTGGCAAAGATCGACTTCCCCGATCCAAAGAACCCCGAGATCCAGGCGGTGGGCAGCTCCGGCCCGCCCGGTTTTTCCAGCTCGCGGCTGATCCCGCGCAGCAGGCGCACGTACTGCTCATGAATGCCATCCGGCACGCGCTGGCGATTCGGGTGCTCCTCCGGCCAGCCCCCCGTGATGATGTATTCACTGACCTCCGCCTGAATCTTTTCGGGGGTCTGCTCATGGAAATAGACCACCGGCGAGATGTCGCGGCTGACATCCGATTGGAAGAGAGTGTGGAGGGGTTTGGATGTCATGGATGTCTCTTCAGGGGTAGATGCGGGGGCGGTAGTCGCTGTCGGGAGTGAGCAGACCCATGAATGACAGGGAAGTAGGCCCCTGCTTGCTGCCCGGATAGAGAAGCACCACGGGCACGTTCCCCGTTTGACCGTCGAGGTGCCGCAGCAACGCCGAGGAGCGGAAGAACGGATACAGACCTCCCGCCCGTCCGATCAGCACTAAGGTCTGATCGGCTTTGTCGGGGTGCGCTTTTACAAAGTCCTGAATCAGGCGCCGGCAATCACCAGCCAATCCCTCCGGCCCCTCCACCAGGGGCAGCAGCTTGCTCTTGAGATAGTTGAGGCCCCGCTCTAGCTGCCGTTCGGCCATGCGTGTCTCCATGGCGATCACCTTCTCGGCCCAGTCGTCCGGCTGGGAGCGAATGCGATCCAGCAGGAGTTTCTGCAGGTCGATCGTGAGCACAAACCAGCCCTTGGCTTCCAACTCAGAGACCAGCCGTTGCACCTCAGCACGGATCGCGTATTCGTGCTCGGGGCTGTACTGAACAATCGCGAAGCGGTAGTTGCGCATCGTGCTGATGCGTGGGCCGTCCTCGGGATCGACAAGATCGCGCCGCAAAGCCGAGATGGCCTCCTGAGCCTGGCCAAAGAGCGGAAGCGTGCCTGTCATGCCACCGCCAGCTCCCGCTGTTCAGCCCCACCAAGGCCGGCGTGAACCGCCCACTCCGCCAGGCCCTCGTGCTTCCAGCCCATGTCCACCAGCTCGCCCTGGCGGCCGTAGCACAGGTCCGGCAGGCGCTTGAGCCGATCGTTGAGCAGGCTTCCCTCCAGCCCCACGGAACGCAGGTAGGGGTTCTCAACCACCGTGCCCTCGAAGTCCACCTCCCGCAGCAGATGCAGCAGGTAGGTGAGCGCGTCATCGGGCACCAGGGGAAACACGATCGGCCGTGGATCACGTTTGCCCTGAATCAGCCCTGCGCTGTAGGCCGTGGAGAGGAGCTTGCTGGCCAGCTGCAGGCGTGTACTCCCCGACCAACGCCCTCCACCGGCATCGCCCAGCCAAGTGACCACCTGCTGCTTGCTGACCGTGGGCTGCCCCTCAAGCAGGCGATCGGGGAGGAAGGTCCCGCTGAACAGGCGGTAGAGGGCGTCGCTCAGCTGCAGATGCCAATGGCAAATCAACTTCTGGGTGTCGCCGCCCATGCCCCGCCAGCGATGCAGAACCTGCAAGGCCGCCGGGAAAGCCCCGTAGCGGGCCCGCAGATTGGTGAGCAGCTCCCGGATCCGCGTGAGGTTGCGGTGGCCAAACCACCCCGCCTCAAAAGCTGCCTCGGCCTGCATGGGCTCCGCAGCAATGCTCTCCGCCCAAAAGATGCGCGAGTTGGCGAGCTCCAGCGTGCACTTGAGCACGCGGGTGTGGAGACGGCCCTCCTCCTTGGGGCGTGCGGCGGATTTCGGAGCCGCGCTCCGGCTGGATCTTGCCTTGCGGCTCGCTGGCTGGGTCGCGGCGCCAGTCCCGATCCCGGCCTTGGGCGCCTTGCTGACCGCAGACTTGGTGTCCGGCTGCTTGCTGGTGGCCCCCTTGCTCATGGCTTCAGCCGGAAGTGCGGCAGGGGGTAGCGATCGGCCAGAGGCGCCAGTGCTGCCACCAGCTGCGCCACCCGGCGGTCCAAGCCTGCCGGCATGGCCCCCTTCAGCTGGCGACCGGTGGGCACGGCCTCGGCCTGCACGGGCCCATGGGCCTCCACCCATTGCAGGAACTGAGCCCTGTCCCAGGGCTGATGGAACGTGCTACCCAAAACATCCCCCAGGCCCGGAAGAGCATCCACAGGAGAGAGGCCTCCGCGCTTGTGGGCCTGCAGGCGCTCCTCGATCTGCTCATCCAGCTCGAACCCGAAGCGGTAGAGGGTCACCAGCTGGTCGGGATCGCCGGCCTTGGCCCGCAGCTCTTCGTCCTTGCGACGAGCCGCCTCACGCACGGCCTGGAGCATCGCCCACGGCCAGGTTCGAGGCAGAAGCCGCTGGAGCAGGTCTTCCCCGCCGAACTCGGACACCAGATCTGTTTGCCACCACCCCAGGCGGGGTTGCTCCCCGCTCTCACCGACCCAGGCCACCACGATCTGCGCGGTCAAGGCGAGGTCCAGATCCGAGTTCGCAACGGCCAGTCCTTGGGCAGACCTGGTGAAGGGGGCCTCAGGCCTGCTTCCTCCAGCAGAGGGGTCCAGCTCAAGGAGGCTCACGGGTGGAGGGAGGCTGGAGGGGTGACCAGATTCCGGGATTCTGCTGGTCCGCTGACCGGCCTGCGGCGATCCGCAACGGTTTGGCGGCAAAGGCCGGTGTCCGGCACCCATGACGTTGGCCGGACAATGGTGATCGCCGGTGGACCGAGGTTGTCTGCCCCCACCATCTGCCAGCGGTTGAGTGCAGCCCTGGCGCAACCCACAGCAGAAGCACTGCAGGCCGCCCGCCAGCAGCCGGTGGCCGACGTGGATGAAACCGGCGCCCCCACCGGCAATGCCGCCACCTGCGGTGGCTGGTGCTTCATCAGGTAGATGCAGATGTTGGTGTCGAGCAGATAGCGGGGCCTGAGGCTCACAGCGCCTCCCGCTCCTGCTGCTCGTCTTGCTCACGCCCTTCTGCCAGGAAGGATGGCGAGAAGGAAGCCAGGGCCTCCAGCGCTCCAGTGATGCGTCGTCCAGCAGGCCTGATGCGCAGCTCATCGCCGCACGGAACCGGCGGATCCTCGAGTCAGCAGCAACCCTGTTCAAGGCTGGCCCGGATTGGCCAGGACGTCACCGCAAGGCTCCGGTCGGCAGCAGCCGTCCTTGAGCGTGCCACGGCTGCGCACGGCGTGCATTGGCCAGCGCCGCCCTCCGCGGCATGGCGGTAGGTCCCTTGCGGTGCTCGGGGTGCTGGCCCAGGTGCCCTCGTGCGGCTGCGCGGCCGGTGTGGTCTTGGCAGCTCATTCCGTGTCCTTCTTTTGCATCGACGTCCTTCTTTTGCATCGACGTCACTACCTGCGATCATGCGGTGATTCTCGCTCAGGGTGGCGGGGTTTTCGAGAGTCCTCCTTAAAGCCGGCGTGGCCGCTCAGCCTGCCGCCGCCAGGGCCCGAACCACGTCGCCGCGGGTGAGCACCCCCACCGGCCTGCCGGCCCCATCCAGCACAAACAGGCGTTGCACCTTGGCCTCATGCAGCTGGCGGGCCGCCTGCGGCAGCGGCGTGGCCGCAGCGCAGGTGTGCACCTGGCTGTTCATCACATCGCCGACGCTGTTGCCCAGCACCTGATGCACCTGCTTGTCCCAGTCCAACGGGTTGCGCAGGTAGATCACCGCATCCAGCAGCATCACGTAAGGCCCGGCGTCGAAGCCGCTTTCGCGCACCATCAGGTCCTGCTCGCTCAACTCGCCCACCAGCGCACCGTCGGCTGACAGCACTGGCAGACCGCTGATGTGATGCTCGCTGAGCAGTTTCACCGCATCCTGCAGCGGTGTGTCCGGGCGCACGCTGATCAGCGGGGTGGTCATCACCTCAGCAACGGGACGCTCGACAACCATGCGGCTCTCCTGGATTGGGGCATTCTGCCGCCAGGCAGGATGCCAGGGTTCCGCTCCAGCCCCGTTGCGTCGCCTCGCCGATCTGCTCACTGTGCTACGGGCGCTGCTGGGGTTGCCGCTGTTGCTGGCGCTGCAGGCGGGTTGGCAGGGTCTGGCCTGGCTGCTGCTGCTGTTCGGCGGCCTCAGCGACGCCTTGGACGGCATCCTGGCCCGCCGCGCCGGGGGCGGATCGGTCTGGGGTGCCCGCCTCGATCCCCTCACCGACAAGATCCTGGTGAGCGCGCCGTTGCTCTGGCTGGGCTGCCAACCGGCATCAGCCCCCCACCTGCCCCTTTGGGCCGTGTGGCTGCTGCTGGCCCGCGAGCTGCTGATCTCCGGCTGGCGGGCCGGCCAGGGCAGCGGCGGGCCGGCCTCCGCAGCGGGCAAGGCCAAAACGATCTTGCAATTCGCCGCCCTGTTGCTGCTGCTCTGGCCGAGCGGTTGGGACCGCGGCCTCACCGCCTCCCTCCCCAGCGAGCTGGTCCCCTGGGTGCTGCGGCCGGCGCGGGGTTGGTGGCTGTTCTGGCCCTCGCTGCTGCTGGCGTTCAGCTCAGCCCTCGGCTACCTGCGACCACGGCGGGCGGGCTAAGGCCCCGCCGCCGCTCATGCTGCCCGCGGGACCTGGTTCCGCGCCTCCAGCCGCGCATGCCAGGCACGGCAAACCAAGCCCGGCTCAGCCAGCGAGCAGGGCCGCATCGCCGCTGAAGTCGGGCTGGCCGTCGGGGCGCAGGGCGTGCTCGTGCGCCCAGCTGTCGGCCAGGGCGGCCCCCAGGTCGTAGGTGGGCTCCCAGGCCAGCTCGCGCCGCA
>CAYOCW010000107.1:0-7006 GCA_964402615.1 uncultured Cyanobium sp.
GCCCTCAATGCCGACCCCGCCGTCGACGGCATCCTGCTGCAGCTGCCTCTGCCGGCCGGCCTCGACGAGCGGCCCCTGTTGGAAGCCATCGATCCCGAAAAGGATGCCGATGGGCTGCATACCCTGAATCTGGGTCGCTTGCTCAAGGGGGAGCCGGGCCCGCGCAGCTGCACCCCGGCTGGGGTGATGGCCCTGCTGGCGGACGCGGGGGTGCCTCTGTCGGGCAAGCGCGCCGTGGTGGTGGGACGCAGCATTCTGGTCGGACAGCCGATGGCGCTGATGCTGCAGGCCGCCGACGCCACGGTGAGCGTGGCCCATTCCCGCACCCTCGATCTGGCCCGGCTGACCCGCGATGCCGATGTGCTTGTGGTGGCGGCTGGACGAGCGCGGCTGATCGGCGCCGAGCATGTCAAGCCCGGTGCGGTGGTGGTGGATGTGGGCATCCATCGGCTCGCGCCCGAGGCCAGCGGCACGGCATCAGCTCCGGCCCGCCTTTGCGGTGACGTGCGTTTCGAGGAGGTGGAACCGATCGCCAGCGCCATCTCCCCGGTGCCCGGAGGCGTGGGACCGATGACGGTGGCGATGCTGTTGGTCAACACCGTGGTGGCCTGGTGCCATCACCACGGTCTCGAACATCCCTTGCGGGATTTGGTCCCCTAAGGGCCCGCCAAGCAGCGGTGACGATCCGGCCTGAGAGAATCCCGCCCACGTCCCCCACGGCCCCAAGCCCATCCCCGATGACCGCGGCGTTGACCATCTCTGAGAGCCTGTCCCCGGGGGACCCGAGCGCCTTGGCGTTCCAGGCCTACCTCCAACAGGCCGGGGCCAGGGTGGAGCAGGCGCTCGACGCCTCCCTCGGCCCCGAGCGGCCCGAGAGTTTGCGGGAGGCGATGCGCTACTCCTTGTTGGCGGGGGGAAAACGGCTGCGCCCCATCCTCTGCCTGGCGGCCTGCGAGTTGGCCGGCGGCGACAGCGAGCTGGCGATGCCCACGGCGGTGGCGCTGGAGATGATTCACACCATGTCGCTCATCCATGACGACCTGCCCGCCATGGATAACGACGATCTGCGACGCGGTCGCCCCACCAGCCACAAGGTCTATGGCGAGGCCCACGCCATCCTCGCCGGCGATGCCCTGCTCACCCGGGCGTTCGAGATGGTGGCGCTGCGCAGCCCTGGGGTTCCGGCCGAGCGACTGCTGGCGGTGGTGGGGGAACTGAGCCTGGCGGCCGGAGCGCCCGGCCTGGTGGGCGGCCAAGTGGTGGATCTGGAAAGCGAGGGCAAGCAGGTCAGCCTCGACACGCTGGAGTACATCCATCTGCACAAGACCGGCGCCCTGCTGCGCGCTTGCGTGCTGTGCGGCGCCCTGGTCGCTGGGGCTTCGGAGACTCTGCTGGCGGCCCTGCGCACCTACGCCCGCGGCATCGGTCTGGCCTTCCAAATCATCGACGACATTCTCGATGTGACCGCCAGCAGCGAGGTGCTGGGAAAGACGGCGGGCAAGGATCTCAGCGCGGACAAGACCACGTATCCCAACCTGCTCGGACTGGAGGAATCGCGTCAGCGGGCCGATGCCCTGGTGGCGGAGGCCAAGCAGGCCCTCGAGCCCTACGGTGCCCAAGGCAAGGCGGCCCCCCTGCTGGCCCTGGCCGACTTCATCACCAGCCGCGATCGATGACCCTTGCTGTCAGCTTGCCGAGCGATCTCTACAACAGCCAACCGCTTGTGGCCCTGCTCGACAACGCCGTTCTCTGGTGGGGCCTGGCGGCCTGCGGTTTCGCCCAACTCTCCAAGCTGGGCATCGAGTTGGTGGTGCATCGCCGCTGGCGACCCGCCGTTCTGACCGAAACCGGCGGCATGCCCTCCAGCCATTCCGCCCTGATCACCGGCACGGCGGCCGGCATCGGCTGGGAGCGAGGGTTTGAGGATCCTTTGTTTGCCCTGGCGGCCAGCCTCTGCTTCATCATCCTGTACGACGCCAGTGGCGTGCGCTTCATGGCCGGTAGGATCGCCGCCCGCGTCAATGCCCTGCCGATCGAGCTCTGGCCCACCCCACCGGGGGACGCGGTGCTGCCGCTCAAGGAAAACCTCGGCCACACGCGCTTGGAGGTGCTGGTCGGCAGTTTGATCGGCCCCGCGATCGCCCTGCCCGGCTTGGTGTGGCTGGGGTCGCCGCTGCGCCTGCTGCTGCGCCTGGGCGCCTGGCCAGGCTGAGCCCCGCACCCCACGGGAGCGCTGGTCTTGGGGCTCCAGGGACGGCATGGTGGAGAGCGAACGATGCGGGCGGGCGAAGCCGATGGGCGCGGCAGCGGAGCTGACCAGCGATCAACAGGCTGCCCTCAGCGCCTTCGTCAGCTGGCTGGAGGGCCCTGCGGACGGCGGTTGTTTTGTGCTGCGCGGCTTTGCCGGCAGCGGCAAGACCTACCTGGCGATGCGGTTGCTGAGGCTCGCCGATCGCGCCGGTCTCTGCTGGACGGTGGTGGCCCCGACCCACAAGGCCGTGGCGGTGCTGCATCGCCAGCTGGAGCGGGCCCGCCTGCGCCCCACCTGGTATCCCTCCACCCTGCATCGCCTGCTGCGGCTCAAGCTGCGACGCCATGGCGATCAGGAGCGCTGCGAGGAGACCGCCCAGAGCGCTCTGGCCCTGGAGCACCTGGGGCTGGTGCTGATCGATGAGGCCTCGATGGTGGACAGCCAGCTGCTGGAGATCACGCTGCGGGCCGCCCATCCGTTCCAGACCCGACTGGTGTTTGTGGGCGATCCCGCTCAGCTGCCGCCGGTCGGGGAGGCAGAGAGTCCGGTGTTTTCGCTCAAACGCGCCCATGGCGCCAGCCTGGGGGAGGTGGTGCGCCACCAGGGGCCGGTGCTGCGGCTGGCGACAGGGTTGCGCCAGGGCTCCCTGCCCTGCCGCTGTCCGCCGATCCTGGTGCCGGTGCGCAGCCCGATGGGCGAGGTGGCGATGCTGGATCGACAGGCCTGGCTCCAGGCAGCCCAGGCCGCCCTGCGGCGCAGCAGCGCCGAGGACAACCCCGATCTGGCCCGGATTCTTTGCTACACCAATCGCACCATTGAGCGGTTGGTGCCGATCGCCCGACGGGCCTTGCACGGGGAGATGGCCGACCAGGTGCCGGTGCTGCCGGGGGAGGTCCTGATCAGTCGCCAAGCGGTCATGGCCCCGGCTTGCCACGCCGGCGGGGAGGTGGCCGAGGAGCCGGATCTGGTGCTGGCCTCCAATCAGGAGCTGCTGGTGCGGGATGTCAAGCCGGAGAGCTGTGATCTGGCGAGCTTCGGGGCAGTCAGCGCTGAAACGGTGATCGAGACCTGGCAGGTCACGGTTGATCACGGCCCCCACCAGCTGGTGCTGCGGCTGCAGCCACCGATCGGCAGCGCTGGTCGCCAGCAGTTGGACCAGGCGTTGCAACGCCTGCGCCAGGAGGCTGCAGCGGCGGGCAAAAGCGCCGGCCGGGCGCTGTGGCGCCGCTTCTTCCTGCTGCGCGATGCCTTCGCGGCGCTCGGACCGGCGGCGGTGCTGAGCGTGCATCGGGCCCAGGGCAGCACGTTTGAGGAGGTGTTTGTGGCGGCTGATGTGTTCCGCCCTTCCGATGAGCGCTTGCGACGACAACTGGTCTACGTGGCGGTGAGTCGGGCCAGCCGGCGGGTGGTGATGGCGGCGGAGCCGGGATCGGCGGCGGCACGGCGCCTGTGGCTGGCGCGGCTGGCGGAGCCGGAGCAGCGGTAGGACCCTGGTCGCGGCTGAGACCCTCTTGGCGCTGGGCCCCCCGTGACACCGTGAGCGCCGCGCGCCTCGATCCCGACAGCAACCCGGCGCTCGGCCAGGCCAGAACGGCTGGCGGCCGGACCATCCGCCAGGATTCGCGGCGTTGCCACTGGCCATCCGCTGAACCCAAGCGGCATTTTTGCAACTAAATTGATCGGGCCATGCCTGGTTGGTGGATTCGTCCCTGTTTGCCAATCCCGTCTGGATCCCAGCCCGTGGATTGGTAGGGCAGCCCAAGCCTGGATTGATCGGACTCCTGTTGATGCCCAATGCGACCCTCCTGGCCCAAATCCCGGTGGTCCCGCTGGCGCCGGCACCGATCCGACCGGTCGGCGGACAACCCGATGCCAATCCGCTGCTCGCCAACGCTGGCTGGTTCAGCGTCGGCACGGCTCTGGTTCTTGTCCTGTTGGTGTTGGCCAAGCTGCGCTCAGGCGGTTCCCCGGATCAACAGCCATCCCGCTGGACGATTTGGTCGCGTGGGCCCCAGGTGAAACCTGTACGTGATCCCAAGTACTTCCATCTCATCACCCAGGCCGAGCCGCAACCCCTCCAAAAACCAGTAGAAAAATTGCAGGATTAAAGCTAGGTCTCAGCCGAGTGGAGGGGCACCGTTGCCGATCCATGCCTCCCAGTGATGGCTCGACCCCAGTTTGATCGGTGCATTGCCTACAATTGTCTGGCTGTGGTGCTGCCTGTTTGCTTTCACATCCGTGACATCATCCAGTTCACAATCCCAGACAGCCGATCAGCCAGGGCGTCTTGAGGTCATCGACCTGCCGGAGCGACACGTCCGAGCCACCGGTCCGGAAGCCCTTGGCGAGGCTGCTCCCTGGCTGTTCGTGGCGTTGCTGCTCCTGGTGGTGGCACTGCAGCGCCTGTTCAGTGGCGGCAGGAGCGGCGCCAAGAGAACCCTGCAGTGGTTCACGCGCTACTGGCTTGCATTTTTTGGCTTGAAATACAACCCAAGCAAGCGATCAAGCTTGCGCAAATTGCATTCCCGTTCACGCGAACGTTGAGAGCTGATCAGGCGCTGGCCCCTGGGGACGGCAGCGCTGCGCTGCTCAGGTGAGCCGCAAGCCCTCGATGCCCTGCCAGCCGAAATACACCGCCAACCCCAGGCTGATCAGTCCCACCAGCGCATCGGCGCGGCGGTAAAGCCAGACCTTGCCGACCTCGAGCAGCGGTTGCAGCCGCTGCGGGCCCAGCAGCAGCGCCGCCAGCAGCGGCAGCAACAGAAAGACGGCGCTGGCCAGGCTGTAGGCCCCGGTGATCAGCGCCTCCAGCCCGTGGGATCGGTGCGCCTCCAGCAGGGCGGCAGCGGCCTTGAAGGCCAGGAACAGATCATCCGGACTGAAGACCTGAATGGCGCCGCTCAAGGCGATCAGCGGCAGCAAGGCCATGCGGCTGAAGCCATCGAGGCGCGCGCTCCAGGCCGGCGCCGCCTGCGCGCCCCGCTCGCCGCGACCCACCAGGTTGTTGAGCCCCAGAGCCAACAACCCTCCCGCCGCCAGCAGATCCAGGCCGGTGCGGTGGTCGCTTCCCTTCGTCATCGATAGCAGCAGGCTGTGGCCCAGGCTCAGCAGCGCCGCCATCTCCACGGCCGCGATCAGGATCCAGGCGGCCACGAACCATCCCCCCCGCCGCAGCGGATCGGGTCCGAGCAGCAACAACAGCAGCAGAGCGATATGCAGCGGGCTGAAGGCGATCGCCAGGGCGAAGCTGAGCAGTTCGGCCAGCAGGTGGGACAGCTCCAGGGTTGGCTCGGGTCGGGGGATCCATTGTGGGCTGGCGGCTGGTCGGGGTGGTGCGCCGTGGGCGTCAGCTCACCCTGGCGGTGGTCTGACGCCGCGTCTGTGAAGCTCGCTTCATGAATAGCGATTGCGACAGTTCAAGAGCGATGTCGTTGCCGCTCCGGCCCCTTGCCAAAGCGGCCAGGCGGGCCGAAGTTGGTGTCAACAGAAATCGGAGGCTCCAACCGATGGATGACAACCCACCGCAGCAGACTTCAGGAGTCCGCTGACGATCCGTCCCCTGCTCCAACACGCTCAACGGATCTCTGACGGTTCAGGTGCGGGCTGAACTTGTTTCTTCTGCCCCACCGTCCACTGCATCGCCTTCAGGTGCCCCGGACTCATGAACCCGTCCCACTGGTGACCTGGCCCCAGGTGGCAGCGCCAGCGACTCCGCTCCTGCCATATTCCATTTGATACGACCACCCATTCTTTCGCAGGCCCAGGAAGCCTGCCCGACAACAAAATCAATCCTCATCGGTGCATCATTAGGTTCATCTGCTTTATTGCTTAGCGTCCGATGAGCTGTCAACGGCCCGGGGCATTGCTCCGGGCTTCGTTGTCTGCGATGCAGGCTTGCGGGCGCTGGGCCGGCCGCTCAGGCCTGGCGTTCCAGCCAGCCCCGCAGCTTGCCCGGATTGAGCAGGCCGGCGGGGTCATGGGCTGCCTTGGCCGCCACCTGGTCTCCCTCCACCACCCCCAGGCCCCCGTCCTCAACCGTGAGGACATGGGGATTGAAGATCACCACCCCGAGGCTGCGGCAGTGGTCCAGCAGGGCCTGCAGATCGGCCTCGCCCGTCCAGCGCAACAGCGGCAGGCCGACCAGCCGCGCTGCCCCCTGCTGCCGCACCGCCTCCAGGTGCCAGAGCAGATCCTCGCCCCAGCGGGCCCTCAGCGCCGCCAGCACCGGTCCCTCCGGCTGCGGTAGCAGCAACTGCAGATAGGTCCAGTGCGGGTGATGGGCCCGCCAGTGCAGGGTCGTGTGGTTCCAGCTGAGCTCCCGCAGCGGCACGCCCCGGCTCTGGCCCTGGGGAGCCTGCCAGCGCAGCTTGCCACCGTGGCGTCCCAGCCAGCCCGGCAACACGTCGAGCGCGTCCGGGGCGGCCAGCAGCAGCAGGCGGTGCTCGCCGGCCGCAGCCGCCGGACAACCGGCGGGCCAGGGTGAACGGGCGGCGATCGGCGCCTCCAGCAGGCAGAGGGCATTGAGCAGCAGGGCCGTGGTCGGCAGGGTCTGGGCGGCCGCCAAAGCCCGATCCCAATCGTCGAAGCCCACCACCAGCTGCTGCCAGGCCACGGCCTCGCAGCTGGGCAGCCGCAGCGCCGTCAGGATGCCGTTGCAGCCATAGGCGTGGTTGAGCGGCTCGCTGGCCCGAGCATCCAGCTGCAGCAGCCGCGGCTCGGCCTCCAGCGTCACCACTTCGAGCCCCAACAGGTTGC
>CAYOCW010000108.1:0-6895 GCA_964402615.1 uncultured Cyanobium sp.
TAACAGCGTTGCTGCCTCCGTCAGGGCTTTCTCCTTTTTATCAAGCTCACGCTGCCCCTCACTGTCAGCAAAGTTGTCCGCTTGGAGTGGTCGCGGGGCGGCTGGTGGCTGCGGAGCATCGCTTGGGCCCCATGCTGCGTCGTGGCGGCGTCTTCCATCGGGCCCGGGTGGGCGAGACTGGAGCGTGATTGCCGCGACCCGGCCCGATGCCATGAGCCCCGCCCTCGCCCCGCCCCAGCTCGATGCCATCGCCGACGCCTGTCGGCAGCAGCGGCTGCCGTGCCTGAACGATCTGCGCTTGGGCCTGGCTGAGCGTGGGGCCTTGATCGCGGTGGCCAAGATCGACCGGCTGGCCCGGGATGCCGGCTTCGTTCTGAAACGCGCCAACGCAACCGAAAAGACCGGGATGGGCGGGCTTGTGTTCTGTGACCTGCCGGACATCGACCCCACCACCAGCGCCGGCCGGATGGTTCTCACGCTGATGGCCAGCGTGGCCGAGTTCCAAGCCCGGCGGATCAGTGAGCGCAGCCGGGAGGCATTGGCTGCCGCCAAGGAGCGTGGAGTCAGGCTCGGCGGCTCCAGAGAGGTCGCGGTCAGGCAATCCGCCCCCTGCCCGGGTGGGGCGGATCCTGCAGCGGCTCGGTCTGGCGGGAAAGCCCCCGGGCGGTGACCTGCAGCTGGTTGCCGCCTGAGTTCTGTCGTGCCCAGGCCAACTGACACGCCAGGCCCCGTGTCTGACCCCGATCTGAGCCGGCTGACGGACGAGGCTGCGGTCCTGCGCCAGCAGCTTCTGGACTGGTGGGAGGCCCACGGACGGCGTCGCATCGATCAGAAGCCGTGGATGTTCACGCCCGACGGCCGCTGGCCTGATCCGGGTGAGGAGCTGTGTTGTCTGGGAGTGTGGGTCGCCGAGGTGATGCTGCAGCAGACCCAGCTGGCGGTGGTCTTGCCCTACTGGCGGCGCTGGATGGCGGCCCTGCCCGATCTCGACGCTTTGGCGACGGCCGACCCCCAGCAGCTGCTACGGCTCTGGCAGGGGCTCGGCTATTACTCCCGGGCGCGGCGGCTGCAGCAGGCGGCCCAGCTGTTGCTGGAGCGCGATGGCGCCGACCCCTGGCCAAGGGATCTGGAGGGTTGGTTGGCCCTGCCCGGCATCGGCCGCAGCACCGCTGGCAGCCTGCATTCCTCGGTGTTCGATCAGCCGGCCGCGATCCTGGATGGCAACGTGCGGCGGGTGTTGGCCCGGCTGCTGGCCAGGCCCCTGCCCCCCGCCCGCGACCTGGCGAGCTTTTGGACGATCAGCGAGCAGCTGCTGGATCGGCAGCGGCCCCGCGCCTTCAACCAGGCCCTGATGGATCTGGGCGCCGGCGTTTGCACCCCGCGGCGGCCCCGCTGCCCGGAGTGCCCGTGGAGCAACCATTGCGCCGCCTACGCTGCCGGCGATCCCGGCCGTTACCCCGTGAAGGACAGCTCCCGCCTCGTGCCGTTCCAGGTGATCGGGGTGGGCGTGGTGTTCGATCCAGCCGGGCGGGTGCTGATTGACCAGCGCCTGGAGGAGGGCCTGCTGGGGGGGCTGTGGGAGTTTCCCGGCGGCAAACAGGAGCCCGAGGAGCCGATCGCCAGCACGATCCAGCGGGAGCTGCGCGAGGAGCTGGCGATCGAGGTGGAGGTGGGAGAGGAACTGATCACTCTGGAGCATGCCTACAGCCACAAACGGCTGCGCTTTGTGGTGCACCTCTGCCGCTGGATCAGCGGCGAACCACAACCGCTGGCTTCCCAGCAGGTGCGTTGGGTACAGCCCGATGAGCTGGAGAGCTATCCGTTCCCGGCCGCGAATGCCCGCATCATCGCGACCTTGCTGGAGTGGTTGGCGACCGGTTCGCCCTCGCTATTGCTCAACCAGTGCACGGAGATCAGCGGTGTGATCAAGAGGAGGCGGCAGTCCAGTGGCCTGGGGAGGCCTCAAGCGTTCAAGCAACGGATCGACGGCATCATGCAAAGCGATCAGGGAGCATCAACCTGAACAAACGCAATTGTGGCCTCAGCATGATAGCGCTGGGTTTGATTATACTCCTTCCCTGGAGTGTTGTATTTACCTGCTAGGTCGAGTCCAGCCCGGTTAACCCCGAAGCGAATCCGCCTGGAGGGCTGCCTGGAGAAGCTCACATATTCTCGACTCTCACTTGATGTGTTGTAGAAAAGTGTTGGCTGGCCGTAGATGCGTGCAGCCGCTGTGAGCTTCATGCCTGGGCCAACTCCTTCTTGCGTTTTGAAGTTCGGATTTGTTGTCAGAAGCGCTCGAATCATGCTCGCATCTGTCACGGCGGTTCCCACTGGGAAGAGAATGTAGAGCTGAACGACATGATCCCGGATGAGCGGAATTGCATCGCTATCAACCATCAGTCTTCGTTTTGGTTGTAGTGTAGCCTGATCGGGCAGTGCTTGACGCAAAGCACCCAGGGTTGCGCCGATCGCCGCAGGGCCGATTCGTCCGGGGCCAATCAGGGTGTCTGCCTGCGGATTGATCGGAAGTCCAGGGACTGGCGCGGTCAGGGCAGGACGTTTGTTGCCATCAAAGTTGCGTGCTGAAAGCAGGCCTTTCAGCTCTGTTGTGCGGGCGTCACTCATGCGTTTAACGCAGGTCAGTTGCGCCGTAACGGACAAGGATCCACCGGCCAGAAAGCTCTTCTCTAAAGCACAGTGGTCATCCCTAAGTTTGATCCAAGCCAGCTGGGCAGTCACCAGGAGTTTGACCTGGTCCGCAGACAAGCTTGCCCGGAGTTTTTGGTACATTTGATTCAACATCTGATCAGACTCTTTGGCCAAGAGAGCTGCGCAGTTGCTGATCTCTGCTTGCGTGCCTGGATGGCGGCAATCCAAACCAGCCAGCAGCGCCTTGTTGCGATCCAGGCTGAGGATGCCATCAAGCCAGTGGGCAAATGTCTGACGATCGGGGACGGCTGTGCGGAAGCCATCAACGCCCGATTCGGGGCGACTGAGCCTGGAAGCGCGGCTGGGGCTGGACATTGAGCCGGGGATGAAAACAATCAACAGCGCCAGAGCTGCCAAGCTTGGCAGGCTCTGGCGGCTGATCCACGCCATGGTTGGTTCCGGCTCTTGTTGCAGTTGTCAGATTACAGCGGTTCCCGCAAATCAGGATCGTTCGAGACCCCAGTTCGAGGGCCAATGTAGGGGGGAACTACTGTGACTCAGATCAGCTCAATGGCTCGATGAACCTCTTCAGGGCATTGTCTCGATTCAGCCAGCCTTGCAAGAAGATCCCTTGACTCGGTCGTTCAGCGACGCGCTGTCGGCGATAGGCGATGCGGCCATCAACGACTTTATTCGCCAGGGCCTTGGTGTTATTCGTTTGAAACGCGGCCTGGGTTTGTGGCCCGAAGACGCCATCAGCAGGTAGGCCAAGGGCCTCCTGCAGAAACTGAACGGCTCCACCAACGCCAAAGTTAACGGCTGTGTCGAATTGAACCACAGCCAGTGGCAGGACCATGGCGTTGCACTGAGCTGGCTTCCAATAGTTGTTGAAATAGATATCGGACACCTCCTGGTCGCTGATGTTAAAGACATCGGCTTGGGGGAGATTTTTGCTGCGCCGATAGGCATTATAAACGCTTTGGATAATTCCCTTGTTGGTGCGGCCGCCGGGGTCGACTGGATTATCCACGCGCCCTCCCTCAGCGGGCAAGGTAAACTGCAAAGCCTTCAGAAAAGCGGCGGGTAGATTACCGGTGGAAACACCCAGATCAAGATCGACGACGACACCGGTGGGCACGCCTCTCGCCTCCAGCAGCTTCTTGGCAAAGGTGGGGCCCAACTTGCGCGATGTGGCATTATCCAAGAAGTTGGCCTTGCAAAACTTCTCAACAGCTGCATTGGTTTTGGGTCCAAAGATGCCATCTACAGAGTCTGTCTGCAGCAAGCCGATGGCATTCAGCCGTGATTGGATCTGGCGTGTTAGGTCCGGACTGGCTGCTAATGAATCGAGAGTGATGGTCGCCTTGCTGCTCAGCAGCTCCTCCAGGGATTTAGGCGCTTGGGCACTGACGCCAACGTCGGTGGCGCTCCCTTGAGCCGGTGGGCTCGCAGCGCTGGTCGGCGTTGGAGCTGGACTCCCCTGTGGAGCAGCGGCATTGAATCGCAAGCCCAACGCTGCCAGCGTTGCCGGGCCTGCCACGCCATCCGGGCTGAGACCTTTGGAGGCTTGAAGTTGTTTTACGGCCGCCTGCGTTGCTGGGCCGTAAATACCATCTGCCGCTTCACCGGTGAGACCCAGTGCTTGCTGCAAGGCCAACACCTCGGCTCCCCGGTCGCCGGGCCGAAGAATGACCACAGCCGCCATGCCAAATCCATTCGCCGGTGATTTGCCGAGCCGGGAGGCCGTATTCGGCCCATACCCCCCATCCACGACCAGCAGGTCATTGGGATTGTGCTTGTTCCACAAGCTTTGAAATGCTTTCACGCCAAGTTGCTTGATATCCTGACGCACTCCGGCCAAAACATTGTAATCAAAGTGAGGAAAATCAAAGTCTCGACCAAGCCGTTTCCAGCCATGCCGCTCGAAGAAGGGTTGCCAGCCATCGGGATCTTCCACATCCAGGGCCAGGCCGCCCTCATGGTTGCTGGAACCGGGTTGAGCGGCTGCGGTAATGCCACACAAGCCAGCCTCGAATTGGCCGCGGATAACAAACTGCTGAGCAACGGTACGATAAGCTGAATTAATGATTAATCGCGTGCCTCTCTCCCTGATCGCAAGATCGAGGGACTGCTTGGCCTTGGGCTGAAGAAAAGGATTGATCTGGTTACCTTGCACGTCGACAAAAAGGTCGGAAATATTCACCAAGGCATTGGGAACCAGCAGATTGAGCTCATCGATGATTTGCAGGCTCAGACCCCTGACGAGGCCTGTGTCACAACCATTGATGACACCAGAAACAGTGGCCATTTTGCCAATGCAGGCCCTCAGACCTGATGAAACCCCACTCTCGAACCTTATGCCTGGCATTTGCCAGCCCCCACTGCTGAGACATTTCTTAACTTCATAGCCCACAGGCTTCCGCAACTCTCCGAATCCACCCGGCGAATCGCAGGGAACAGCAGACTGTAGTCGTGGTCCAATCGGTCAACCTTGCCAGCAGGAAGCATCGGTTGAAGCGGAAACAGTGCCCACCCCCGCCCAGCCAGCGTCCCGACGTAGCTATCAAAATAAAGGTGCGCAAGGTATCGTTTGAGCTGATCTTCCGATTGCAGAGCAGGCTTTTAATCCAGTCCAACTGGGGTATCTCCTTGAGGTCGTCAGCGCGATCGAACCGCCTTCCGCCCCAGATCCACCACGAAGCTGCCGCTGCACCCCTGCACCCGCATCGAGGTGTTCGGGCAGACGGCTCGAGAGGCCCCACGAGCGCATCCCCATGTAGCGGGGCAGGGGGTGGCGCGAGCCAAGATCACGAGCGTTCGGGTGATTGCACGCACCTTCACCGCGCGGTTGCATCCAGGTTGGGGCCCCTCAGCCGCGCCAGCCGCCCATCCCCCACCAGCTCAAGCTGCAGCCACCAGCAGGGCTCGGGCAGGACGCTCAGCCGCTCCGGCCACTCCACCGCCAGCAGCGCTCCCAGCGCCCGGGCCTCCTCCTCCTCCTGGGCGAACAGTTCATCGGCGGCGGCGGGCTGCTCCAGGCGATAGAGGTCCAGGTGCACCAAGGCCGTCGGCAAGGAACCCCGCAGGCCGCGGTAGTGATGGGCCAGGGCGAAAGTTGGGCTGGTGATCGGCTCAGCGATGCCCAGCCCCTCAGCCAGGCCCTGCACCAGACAGGTCTTGCCAGCTCCCAACTCGCCGCGCAGCAGCAGCAGCTGAAAGCCCGGTGGCGCCTGCGGGGGAGGGGTAAGCGTCGGGGGGAGGAGCGCTCCTGGCGGCGCCGGCACCACGGACGCCGCATCCCTTGCCGCCAGCAGCCGGGCCGCGAGCCGCCGCCCCAGGGACTGGGTGGCGGACGCATCGGCCAGATGGCACACCTCGATCGCGATGGCAGCGTTCATGGCTGTAGATTGCGAGACTAGCGAGCCCGAAGCCTCGGCGTCTCCGCGGATATTCCCCAACCATCGTCCTCCCAGCCGGGAGATTGAAACCTTCATGGTGGCAACACCCTCCAGCCCCGAGGCTGCTCTGGCTAGTCTCGGCGTGGCCTCTTATGTGATCGCCGACATCGGCCTGGCCGACTTCGGTCGCAAGGAGATCGCCATTGCCGAGACCGAAATGCCCGGTCTGATGGCCCTGCGCAGCAAATATGCCGCCGAGCAACCCCTCAAGGGTGCCCGCATCGCTGGATCGCTGCACATGACGATCCAAACCGCGGTGTTGATCGAAACCTTGGTGGCCCTTGGAGCCGAGGTCCGCTGGGCCAGCTGCAACATCTTCTCCACCCAAGATCACGCTGCTGCGGCGATCGCCGCCGCTGGCATCCCCGTGTTCGCCTACAAGGGCGAGAACTTGGATGAGTACTGGGCGTTCACGCATCGCATTCTGGAGTGGGGCGATGGCGGCACACCCAACATGATCCTCGATGACGGTGGTGACGCCACCGGCCCGGTGATCCTCGGCAGCCGCGCCGAGCAGGATCTCTCGGTGCTCGACAATCCCGGCAGCGAGGAGGAGATCGCCCTGTTCAAGTCGGTCCGCGCCAAGTTGGCTGTGGATTCTGGCTTCTACTCGCGCATCAAGGCCAACATTCAAGGCGTCACCGAAGAAACCACCACCGGTGTGGCCCGTCTCTATCAGCTGCAGAAGAGCGGTGAGCTGCCCTTCCCGGCGATCAATGTCAATGATTCGGTCACCAAGAGCAAGTTCGACAACCTCTACGGTTGCCGCGAATCGCTGGTGGACA
>CAYOCW010000109.1:0-6885 GCA_964402615.1 uncultured Cyanobium sp.
AACAGCAGAAACACGGCGCTGAGCAGGGCCTGCAGGGCGCCGCCGCTGAGGATCGTCTGGATCTCCTGCTGCACCTGCTCGATCGCCCCGAAGCGCAGGCTGAGCTCGCCGGCGCGGTAGCGGTGGAAGAAGGAGGCGGGCAGGTGCAGCAGCCGGTGCAGGCCGGCCAGCTGCAGGCGGTAGCCGCCCCGTTGCTGCACCGATAGCAGGGTGCTGGATTCACTCCAGCGCAGGCCCACATCGGCGAAGGCGGCCACCAGCAGGATGGCGCCCAGCTGCAGCATCAGGGGCACATCCTTTTCGGGCAGCGCCTGGTTGGTGAGCAGGGTGTTGAAGGTGGGCACGAGCAGCCCCAGCAAGGTGCTCAACAACGCCGTGATCAAGACGGGGCGCAGCGGATTGCTGAGCAGGGCCAGGCCGATGCCGAGCAGGGCGCCGACGCCGCCGAGGCCGGCGATCCAGCGGGCGGCGCCCACCTCCTTGCCGATGGCGAGCAGGAAGCCGATCGCCAACCCGAGGCTGACGGCGGCGATGAACACGGCGGCCTGTTGGCGGGCCGCTCCGGTACTGAAGCGCAGCAGGGCGGCGGGGGAGGCGTCGCCGGCGGGCAGGCCGGGGGAAACACCGAGGGCGGGCCACGGCCCCCCGCGGCGGGGAAGGTCGCGGCGGCGCAGGCGGCGGGGCGCGCGGGCTGGGGAAGAGGGATCCCAGAGGTGATAGCCATCGCCCTCCGAGAGCAGCAGCAGGGGCCCGCTCTCCCGCAAGAGGATCAGGTCGCCGCAATCGCAGCGCAGGTCGGCCGGCTCAATCTGGAGCGGCAGGGCGATCAGGCCGGCCTGCTCGAGCAGGGCCCGCAAATGGTCGAGGGGATCGGCAGGCGGATCCAGCAGGGGCACGGCGGTTGTGCCGTGGCGGGCGGCGAGGCGGGCGGCGAGGGCCAGGAGGGGGGAGCGGGGGGCGGCGGGGGCGGGCGGTGCGGCTTCCCCGGCGGTGGCTGTGGCTGGGGCTGGGGCCAACCCATGGGCAGCCAGGAATTGCGCCAGCCGCTCCGCCAGGTGAGGGAGGGGCGCCGGCGACAGGGCAGCCCATGCCAGGCCTCCTTCCCCCACCGGCTGCCAGCGGGCAGCCCGCACCACCTTCCAGCGCAACGACACCCCATCGGGGAGCGGCGGCGGCGGCGGCAACAGACAGGGCGCCTCCAGACAGGCAAGGGTGCGTCGCTCCAGAACCCGACCCTCGGGGTCGCGCAACACGGCAATCAGGGCGATTTCCCCGTCCAGCAGGGCAACGCCCGAGGCAGCGGCGGGCCAGGGGTGCTCGGAACCGGTGTTCATCCCGTCACCCCGGCCCATGACGGGAGCTGGCTGGTCATCGGCCAGGCGGCTTGGTCACCACCAGCTGCCACTGCCAGCGCCGGGGCTAACGCTGATGCGCTGGCATGGCGAAGCCGCCGCACGGAGGGCAAAGAACCAGGCTGGGGGGCTCTCATGCTGGAGGGGGATGCAGGGGTGAGAGGGGGCGCCAGGCTGCAACAACGGACAAGACACTGATTGCGCTCGCCCTGGCAGAGGCGAAGGCCAAGGATCTCGCTCACTCCAGGCGAGGAGAGAAAATCCTAGCGAGCATGGAAATAAATGGCCAAAAGAGAACAAACAAATCATCCCAGAAAAAACCAGGAAAAAGCCAAGTCGCAGATATTCCCAAGGTTCCGCCTGCACGCACGCCCATTTCACAAAAGAGCGAGCCAGCTGCACGTAAACTGGCCACCCACACCCTGCAATCACAAAAGCACTGTCACATGGATCCGCCAGGCCATCCAGAGCTTGCTTAGCCTGTGGCCTGGCGCCTCACTGATCACAGAAAGTCGGTGATTTCACCGCTGCCTCTTGATGGAAGGGAAGAGGCTCCGTAGCCCGAATCAACAGTCGCAAAGAGATTCCGATTATCGAAACTGGGCATCTCTGGGAAAACCGGCAAGGAGATAGGGTTGGGATGGATTCGACCGAGACTCTCACCCGTAAACAAGATGACCATATTCTGGATTCCGGAGTTGTTTTGTTGGCCTTTTGGCTCCTCCTGCCTGGGGAGCGGCGTTTTGGGATTCACCTTGGAAGGGTCGTACGGTGCAAGCAGAAATCGACCAGTAACGGGATCGAGACTGCGTAGCCAGCCAATATTGTCCGTCGGGACCAATGCACCCTGGAACCCACTTTTATTCAAGCCACCAATCTCAAGAGCTTTCCAAACAAAATCAACACAGCTATTAGTGAACACATTGTAGAAGCTACTGAAGGTCCCTTTGGAAAAGGGATCCTGCCCAAATCCTCGCATGGCCTCCGCAGCCTCCACGGTAACCGAGAAGGTATGGGTAACATAAGACTTGTAATATTTATGATCATCCCCATCTACATTCACGCCTCCAGGACCAATAGGCTTGCCACCCTTTTGAGAAAAGCCAAAACTGTAGGGGCCAGTCTCCCAGCCATTGCCGATTTCACTTGGACAGCTCACTGAGTACCATAGATGCCCAGCCAGTGACTTTCCACCGTCAGCCGTAGGAGTTCCAGCACTGGCAGCACTGACGCTTGCCAAACATATGGCATTGGAATGGCCAGACTCGCGTTTGCCCGTTATTTCAATGCTCGGGGACAAACTCGCCTTTACGGCATAAACCCAGCCTGGCTCGAACTGCATGCTGACGAAATCTACTGGGATCAAAGAAGCGTCTTTAAACCAGGGAGAAACCATGAAATCAGTCCAGGATAAGACCGGCAAGCCGCGCTCGCCTCCCTCAGCAACTGCATTGGTGAGGTCGAAGACGTATCGTCCACCATCGTTGTCACTGAGATAACCATTCACATCTCCAGGCAGACTGCCAGCTTGCATTGCGAACACTACGCCGCGTGGCGCTGAAGGAATGTTGCCCAGGTCTGGTGAGTAGCGCAACAATTCGCCCAGCCCCTGGGTTGCCAACCGATGGACAATGGCATCCCCGTCCGCACCAAGTGCTGCGTCAGTGAGCGATCCGGCCAGCAGCCGCAAGGCGGGGGAGGGCAAGCCCAGCTCTCCAACAAGCCCTGCAAGCCCCGCGTTGACGCCGCCCCCCAATGCTCCTGCTCCGGCACTACGTAGAATCCCCTGGCTGTTGCCACCCCTGAGTGCAGTGGCAAAGGCAGATGTGCCGGCACCTGTGACAGCATTGCCAACAATCCTGCCGAACGTGCCACCGTTGACAGCTTCACTGGCTGCTTGACTCAGCCCACGGAAAGCTGGGGATATGAACGAGCCTACGCCTGCTGCGAAGGCGCCGCCGAGCGCCCCCTGCCTAAAGCCTTGCATGAAGTTGCCGCCTTGCAGTTCCGCGGAGATACCGCCAAGCCCGCCTTGGACTAAAGCGTTGGTCGCAATCGTTCCAGCCAATTCACTGCCAAGCAGATTGACCATGTAACTTTGTAGCCCGCTTGTAACAGTCGTACCGGCTGCAGCACCAGCGGCAGTGCCGGCTCCTGCGGTTGCGCCAACCAAATAGGGCGCTGCATACCCAAGCGTAGCAATCCCAGCGGCCCAGGGCAGCATCTCTTCTATCGTGTCTTTAAACTGTTGGCCTGAGGAGATCTGCCGCGATTTGGCCAGCATCGGGTCGTTTTGTAGCTGGTAGCGGCCCGTTACAGGGTCAAACCGATACAGCGCTTCCATCGTGTCGTATTTATGCGCTCCAGGCTGCTGGAGAGTAACCTGAAACAGGCCGCCACCCAGGTCCAGCACCTTGTTGTATTTAGACTGAAAACCGCTTGGTTTCAGCGCTTCCCAATCGGCTGTGTAAGGGCTGCGGGACATGTTACGAATGCGGTCATCGCGGCTATCCCCTGTGAAGATCGGCGGCCTGTATACCAAGTCGAGCGTGCGAATAGCCGCATACGGGTCCAGCGAAGCCATCGGCGCAAACTCCGGGGCAGCGGCCACTTGCCTGTCGTTGAGCACGGCGCGCTGCCGGTCGTGAGGCACGCCAAGCTCAGCGGCGATGCGATTCAAAAGGCGAGACTGAGCAGACATTGGCATTCAAGAGTGAGTGTAGACAGAAGACCTCAGCGGCCTACACTAGTCCGTTGTTTGCCAGACCGTCGGCCTGATTCACGCTGCGCACTCGCCACCGCACTCGCCACCGCGCTCGCCACCGCGAGCACAGCCGAAGCGCCTGCTCAAGAGCAGAGCCCGGAAACTCTCAGATGCGGGCGAAAAAATGTCCAGCCAGACGAGCTGACTGGACAGATTGCGCGGTTTCACCGATGTGAAATCACCCCTCTAACAACGATGCTCAGCAGAAGCCACCTCCATTAAAGCCGTTGAAAAGGATTTGGCACCAGAGGGGGAATTCGCGGCTTTGGAGAAGGCTCTGGCAGATACGGCAGCGGCCATCGATCCCGGCGGCCAGGCAGAATAGGCACAGGAGGAGTCGTTTTTCTTCCCCCAGAAACTCCCTGGAGCTGGGCTTGGGTGAGTAACTGATCGTTCATGGCAAGAAGCTACAAGTGGGAAACCGGGAGATCAATGCATGTGGGTCAAGCCTGCGCCCGCGGCCCCACCAACACCACCGACTGCGCCACCGCTGTAGATCGTAGCGATGAGTCCGAGCCAACCGCCTGGAAGCTCGTTAACTTTATCATCCAACTTTTTGAGGAACTTAGGCGTGGAGATACCGAATGCTTTTTTGAACCATCCACCCCCAGAGATCCCCTCCAGCTCGCATTCGGTGAGCTCCATGAGGCCAGGGTCCTGAATCAACACCTGGTTGGTGCTGGCCTCACCTGCCAAAAAACCAGCGATTTCAGATTGAACAGTCATGGTCAAGAAACAGTGATGGTGAACAGAAGGCTTGTGGGCCTCCACTCCCCCTTGTTTGCCGGACGGCCCGCCTGATTCACCCGTCCCGCCCAGTTCTGAATCTGGCTTCTGGGTGTCAGCAGTTCTGGCATCTGATTTGCCTGCAGATCTATCGTGATCTTGTTTGCTGCCAGTTCGGGTTCTATGCCACTGCTGAAGCCGGCATAGATCTTGCAAACCGCCGCGCCAAGCTTCTTGGCGTTGTCGAAGCGCCAGGAGATCGGAAGTTGTATCTGTCGCCGCTTGCCGCCGCCCGCTTTGGCGGTGATGTTGAGCCCGGCGAAGCCGCGCTGCTTCGTGAGCGCCCAGCCCCTTGGACATCCCTTGCGGGACAAGGCATGAGCGGTTTCGACGCGGATGGCGATCGGCCAGGGGGCGGCCTCAGCCAGGTGAGAAGGTCGGCCCTATAGCCTGGCACGGCCTGTCAGGGGCGGTCAGCCGCTGTCAGCCTTAAAGCCAGTGCCAGACTGGCTCCTGGGGGGATTTCTCAGCCCTTAACTGATAAGCGGGTGACCGGATTCGAACCGGCGACGTTCAGCTTGGGAAGCTGACATTCTACCACTGAATTACACCCGCAACTGAATTGCACCCGCAAAGGTGCCCAAGGTCGCAGCACTGTGGATCGCAACCAGGCAGATCGGCGTGACCACCATCGTGCTGCCAAGGATCATTGCTGCTGGACGTGGTCCAGAACCATGACGATCTGCCGATGTTGGCGGATGGAAGCACAGCGGCGATGGGTGGGGCCAAGCGTGAGCCCGCCGGATCACGAGCTCAGAGCCATGATGTTAAGGCCTTGGGCGGGCCCAGCGGCTGAAGTTCTGCCCAGGGCAGCCTCCCCAGCCGCCAGGCTGGCATCCAGCTCAGGGCTTGGCCGCCGCCGGCTCCGGGCACTTCACCGCCCCAGAGAGGGCCTTGCGGGCGGCGATCACCGGGCCAGTCTTGGCCTTGATCACCATGGCGGCCTCCTCCAAGGTGAGCTTCTTGTTGGATGTCACCCGGGTGACTTCGCCCTTGAAGGTCTCCAGCTGCTTCTGGAACGCCTGCAGCCGCAGCTTTTCGAGGGTCTGCTCAGCCTGGCCCAGCTGGTCCAACGCCGAGCTGAGGGCCTTGTCGGCCGCCTGGGCCTCGCCCACGGTGGAGGTGGGCTTCAACGCCGCCACCTGCTCCAACGCAGCGCCAACAGCGGTGAGCTGATCACAGATCTTGGCCTCGGTCTTCTGTTCGCGTTTGGCCAGGTTCTGGGATTGGCAGCCGGCGGCGACGAGGGCAACCAGAACGCTGGCGGCGAGGAGGGAGCGGCGCATCAAGGGGTCGGGTCTGACGCTCCGACCTTAAAGAGGACAACCGCTTCTGCCACCCCCGATACAGCAGAACCGCACAGCCATGGTTTGAGCCTCCAAACGCGAGACCCTCCAACCCTTGATCCGCGACCCGCATCGATCGGGCAGGATCCAGGCAACCCCGTTGGAGACTGGCCTGGATCCGGTCGGGGGGCGCGGCTTGAAGGCCGTCCCGCAGCGACCACGGGCTTCGAACCGCTGCTTGCTGCTCAGCGAGCTAGCTCGGCGGCGGCCGCCGCCACGCCGCTGCCGGTTGGCGCCGTGGCAAGCCCCAGCTGCTGCAGGGTGGCCTCGATCGCCGCCACAGCCGTCAGCACGTCGCGATCGCAAACGAAGCCCAGATGGCCGATCCGGAACACCTGGCCCTTGAGGTGATCCTGGCCACCGGCCAGCAGGATGTCGTAGCGGCTACGCACCTCCTTGCGCAGCGTCTCGGCATCGATTCCCTGCGGGGCCACGGCCGTGATCGCCGGACTGCCGTGACCTTCCGCCGCGAACAGCGGCAGGCCGATCGCCCGCATCGCCGCGCTGGTGGCGCGGCGATGCCGGTCGTGGCGCCGCACGATCGCCTCCAATCCCTCCTCCTGCATCATCTCCAGGGCCGCCTCCAAGGCGAAGTAGAGATTCACCGCTGGCGTGAAGGGATTGCTGTCGGACTGGG
>CAYOCW010000110.1:0-6841 GCA_964402615.1 uncultured Cyanobium sp.
GGCGAATTCCCGGAGCTGCAGGGGGTGATGGGGGCCAAGTACCTGCTGGCGGAGGCTGAACCGCGGCCGGTGGCCCTGGCGGTGCTGGAGCACTACCTGCCGCGGGGGGCCGGCGATGCCCTGCCCAGCACCGATCCGGGCGCGGTGGTGGCCCTGGCGGAGCGGTTGGAGCTGTTGCTGAGCATCTGGGCGGCGGGGCAACGGCCCAGCGGCTCCTCCGATCCCTACGCCTTGCGGCGGGCCGGCAATGGCGTGCTGCTGATCTTGTGGGATCGGAACTGGCGCCTGGACCTGGGCGAGCTGCTGCAGCGCGGCGCGGCCCACACGGCCAGCCTGTTCGCGCACTTCGCGGTCGATGCCGATGACCTGGCGGCCGAGATCGGCGAGTTTTTCCGCCAGCGGCTGGCCAGCCTGCTGGACGAGGGGGGCACGCCGATCGATCTGGTGCAGGCGGTGGCCGGGCCGGGGGTCGATCAACGCCGACTGCTGGCCGATCCGGCCGATGCGCGCCGACGGGCGGCGTTGCTCGCCGGCTTGCGCGACCAAGGCCAACTGGAGGCGCTGCAGGCGGTGGTGCAGCGGGCCACCCGGCTGGCGGCCAAGGGGGATCTGCCGACAACCGAGCTCAACGCCGCCCAGGTGGTGGATCCAGCGCTGTTTGAGAAGCCTTCCGAGACCGCGATGCTGCAAGTGTTGCGGGGCCTCGAGCAGATCGCAATGCTCTGCGTTGCCGATCCAGTTGCCTTGAATTTAAACAGCGCTGCTGGGCAGGCACACGCTGCAATGCGAACGCAAAACTATGCAAGACTCGCCCGCGAACTCGCTGATAGCGCCTCCACTCTGGCGGCGTTCTTCGATGGGCCGGACAGCGTGCTGGTGATGGCGGAAGACCAGGCCGTGCGCCGCAACCGCCTGAACCTGCTCGGGGTGTTGCGCAATCAGGCCGCGGTGCTGGCCGATTTCGAACAAATCAGGGGCTGACGCGGAGCCGCGCAGATCAGCCGCGCCCCAGGGGTGCAGGCGCAGACAGCCGGGGGGCTGCCATCGAGGCATCAGCAGCGCACACGCAGCGTGCGCGGCAACTCCTCCTGGATCACCCCCTCGGCATTGAGGGCTGGATAGGGCCGGCCCTGCTGCCGGCACCAGGCGGCCACCTGCGGATAGCACCACTCGAACAGCTGCCGCCCGTGGCGCTCGGCGGGAACCCCCGCGCCCGCCTCGGGCAACAGCCCGGCCGCCTGGCGTTGGCGCAGCGCCTCGAACAGCAGGGTTGCTGCCGCCACCGACACATTCAGCGATTGCACCATGCCGCGCATCGGGATGAAGATCGCCTGGTCCACCGCGGTAGCGGTGTCCGCCTGCAGGCCCCACTTCTCGGCCCCCAGCACGAAGGCGGTGGGGCCGGTGAAGTCGCAATCGCGATAATCGACCGCCTCCACTCCCAGATGGGTTCCATAGAGCCGGAAGCCGCGCTGCCGCAGCGCCGCGATCGCCTCCGCAGCGTTGGCATGGCGGTGCAGCGGCACCCACTTCTGGCTGCCCTGAGCCGTGCTGTTGAACCGGGGCAGCCGGCCGGGCAGGCTGACCGCATGGGCCTCCAGAACCCCCACCGCATCGCAGCTGCGCAGGATCGCCGAGAGGTTGTGGGGTTTGTCGACCTGTTCGAGCAGCAGCGTCAGATCCGCCATGCGGCGATCCAGAACCGCCTTGAGGCGCTCGAAACGGCGGGGCAGCAGCGGCATCGGCGCGGCGGGGCACGACACCCCACTCCAGCATCCAGGCCCGCGGCCCCAGCCATGGGGAGCCAGGCTGGTGGTTCACAGCCCCGCCGCGAGGGCCAGTCGCCGATGTCTGCCCCCACCAGCGCCCCCACCAGCGCCAGCGCCAGCTCCGCCGCCTGGGGCAGCGGCGGCGTTGGCGCGGTGAGCCGTGGTGCTGATCCACCCCTCGGCTTCGATCAACGGGTCTACGCGGTGGTGGCGCAGATTCCGTTTGGCCGGCTGGCCACCTATGGCCAGGTGGCGGAGCTGATCGGCGCCTGGGGCTGCGCAAGGCAGGTGGGTTGGGCACTGAAGCGCTTGCCTCTGCCCTCCGATCTGCCTTGGCACCGTGTTGTCAATGCCCAAGGCAGAATCAGCCTCAGCGTGAGTCGCGAGGGCAGCGATTGGATGCAGGTTGAGCTGTTGCGCAAGGAAGGTATTCCAGTGGATGACCAGGGACGACTGCCCCTGGCCAGCCACCGCTGGCTCACGCCTTGATGGCGCGGAGGCGTTGGCGCAGGCGACGGCTCCAGCCGCAGAAAACGCCAGCGCCGAGGAGGGGCAGCGGACCAGGCACACCCTGGGACACATTACGTGTGATGGGCTGCTGAACCATCGAGACGTTACCGGTGGTGTTGAAGGCCACGCCCGTCACGAACGCCATCGTGTTCGCCGGGTCAAGATTGGCCGCCACGTCAATGCCGCGAATACTGAAACATTGGACTGGAGACGCAAAAGAGGTTTGGACGCTACCCATAATGCTTCCCAGCGAGACCGTAAAGCTGCTGCAGGAATCACTGGACCCGAAAAGATCATACTGGTTGTCATTTGGCAAGGTCGGTGGAATAACGCTTGCGAACAACGGCCCCATGGGGTCAGACACAATGTAATTATAGCCAATCGCAACTACTGGGTCAATAAAGATCGGACGATTCGGAATGACTACCGGGAAATCAAAATGGAATTGTCCATCCAGGACAACAGGCATGATGGGGTTGGAAGGATCGTCTCCCGGCATGCTGCCGCCAGACCCAAAGTAAAAGCGCCACAACCCTGGCGTGCTTGGGCTGACATTGCTCATATTCACCACGTCCAAGATATCGGCAGTGCGAGAGCCGGGCAGGGAAAAGTACTCAGCAGCGGTGCCCGTGCGGCCGTTATCATATCCTGCTTGCGCCGGTATGCCGCCGAAACCTCCAGACCCCCCGCTGGCATCTCCCGTGGTCCATTGCAAAGTCTCATAACGAAACTCGGCCGAGAAAGCACCAGAAGTATCGCCAGGAACGCGGGCGAGAATCAACTGAAAGGAATTGCTCTTGTCCGCATGGGAATTATAGTAGCCAACATCATCCCATGTCACCACCAGTTGATCGGGATTTGGAGCTGTATACCATACCACTCCAGATGAAGAATTGCGAGTATCAACATCGGCCCACCATGGCGCAATTATTGGCTGTGGAGCACCGGGAAATGCCGTTGGAGTATAGCTCGATAATGCCGAATTAAACGTTATATTGCCATTATTATTGACAAAGAATGTGCTGCGCATGCTGTCTGCAAAGTAGAGATTAAAAGGCAAGCCCAATCCGGCTGTTGAGCCATCGTCGTTGCGATTGAGAAAATTGGTACCAAACCCCCTGGGGCCTCCCAGGCCATTCACAAGGCCAATCGCCTGAGCTGCGCTCGGAGCCAAGAAACAACCTCCGCAGGCAAGCGCGGATAAAATACTTAAGATTGCGCGATTTTGGAGGGACTTCGTTTTTTCGGCAGGCTTATTTGAGAGAGCTTGCATGGTGAATCTTGTGAACTCATCACAGTTTGAGTAGCAAGTCTTCCGTCGATGGGGGCTTCAGAATGTTTTAAGGATTGCGTGGTGGTGGCCCGGCTTGGAGCGGCGCTCCCTGGCGCAACCTGGGAAGAGCGTGGCTTCTGCCTTCTGGCCCACTCCGATCCCTTGCCCTCAGCGGCCCCGGGCCTGGCGCCACGGCGCCTCGCCTGGCATGTCCTCGAAGCGGTGGCGGCAGGGGCCTACGCCGATGTCGCGCTGGAGCGGCAGCTGAGCCGCTCCAGGCTGGCGGGGCCCGATCGGGGCCTGGCCACGGAACTGGCCTACGGCGCCATCCGCCAGCGCCTGCTGCTGGATGCCTGGATCGATGCCCACGGCCGCGTGCCAGCCGAACGCCAGCCGCCGCGGCTGCGCTGGCTGCTGCACCTCGGGCTCTATCAGCTGCTGTTCTGCGCTCGGGTGCCGGCGGCGGCAGCGATCAACACCAGCGTCGAGCTGGCCAAGCGCCATGGCCTGACGCGGCTGGCCCCCGTGGTCAACGCCCTGTTGCGGGCCGTGCTCCAAGGCCGTGGCGCCCTGGGGCTCGACGCCAACGCCGACCCATGGCTGGGGCTGGAGATTCCCGTCGACCCCGGCGCCAGCCTGAGCCTGCGCCGCTCCCTGCCCCTGCCGCTGGCGCGGGATCTGCTCGGCTGGCGCTCCGCCGCTGCCGCGGAAGCCTTTGCGGAGGCCAGCAACCGGCCGCCGCCGCTGGATCTGCGCGTGCAGCCGCTGCGCAGCAGCCGCGAGGCGCTGCTGGCCGCCTTCAGCGACGCCGGCCTCAGCGCCGCAGCGCTGGAGGATCTACCCGGCGGCATCAGCCTGCCGGGCCGTCGCGGTGATCTAAGTCGCCTGCCCGGTTACGCCGAGGGCCAGTGGAGCGTGCAAGACCGCAGCGCCCAGCGCATCGCGCCGCTGCTGGACGTGCATCCCGGCATGCGGGTGCTCGATGCCTGCGCCGCCCCCGGAGGCAAGAGCACCCACCTGGCGGAACTGCTGGGGGATGCAGGCGAACTCTGGGCGGTCGATCGCTCCGAAAGCCGCCTGCAGCGCCTGCGGGCCAACGCGGAGCGGCTGGGGCTGGGCTGCATCCGCTGCCTCCGCGCCGACGCCAGCGAGCCGACGGCGCTGCCGGCGGGAGAGTTCGAGCGGATCCTGCTGGATGCCCCCTGCACGGGGCTGGGCACCCTGGCCCGCCATGCCGATGCCCGCTGGCGCACCTCCGCCCTGGAGGAGCTGCTGGTGCTGCAGCGCCGCTTGCTGGACAACCTGGCGGAGCGATTGGCCCCCGCGGGCCGCCTTCTCTACGCCACCTGCAGCGTCGATCCGCGCGAAAACGCGGAGCAGGTGCAGGCCTTCTTGGCGCGGCACCCCGGCTGGCAGCTGCTGCACCAACAGCAGTGGTGGCCCGGCGAAACCGCAGGGGGCGATGGCTTCCATGCCTCCCTGCTCGCGCCTCCCGGGGGTTAAGGCAGGGGCGGCGGAGCGCTGACCGGCGGCGGGGCGCTGATCGGTGGCGGCGCCACAGCGGCGGGCGCAGGCATCGGGGCGGGAGTGACCGGCGGAGCGCTGGCGGCTGGCAGTGGCTGGTAGACGGGGGCTTCCTCCCGGGGCGGGGCGGGACGGGGGCTCTCCGCGGCGGGCGGCTCCCAGGTGGCTGCATTGCCGCGGCTCGGCTCGGAGCGGGAACCGGTGTCGAGGTTGCCCTCGGGGTCTTCGTTCCAGGGGCGCCAGGACTCCGGCCCGGTGGTGGGGCTGTGCTCGCCACCGGGCCCGATGGCCCGCTGGTCGCGGCGCTTGGGTGCCTTGTAAGGCACAAAGCTGCCGATGAGCACCGGCTTGGGGGGAAAGCGCAGCACGGGCATGCCCTTCACCAACGGCGTCATATAGGCATTCCAGGCCACGGCGGCCTGGCTGCTGCTGCTGCCGGTCTTGCTGTTGTCGTCGTAGCCCATCCAGATGCCGGTGGTGATCTGGGGGATCGAACCGATGAACCAAAGGTCGCGGGCCCCTTCCGAGGTACCGGTCTTGCCGGACACCGGCCGGTCGGCCAGCCCGGCAGCAGCACCGGTGCCGGACCGCACCGCCTGCTCCAACATCCAGAGCATGGCGTCGGCGATGTCGCTGGACACGGCTCGATGGCTGGTCTTGCGATCCAGGCGACGGCTCCAGAGCAGTTCGCCATTGGAGCCGTAGATCTCTTCAAACGGCGTCGGCTTGACGTAGATGCCGCGGTTGTTGATCGCCGCATAGGCGGCGGTCATGTCAATCACATACTGCTCATTGGCGCCGATCACCATCGACGGATATTCGCCCAGTTCGCCGGGAATGCCCAGCTGGCGGGCCATGGCGATCACCCGGGGGTAGCCCACCTTGCGGGCTGTGGCGACAGCGGCGCCGTTCAACGACCGGGTGACCGCTTCGACGATGCTGCGGGTGCCGCCCGTGCCTTTGACGCAGAAGCCCGCGTAGCACTGGTCGCTGTTGCTGACCCTGTCCTCCGGTTTGAGGCCCGCCTGCAACGCCGCTGCATAGGTGAACAGCTTGAAGGTGGAGCCCGGTGAGCGCAGCGCCTGGGTAGCGCGGTTGAACTGACTCTTGTTGAAGTCATGCCCGCCGACCATGGCGCGCACCAAGCCGGTGCCGGGCTCGATCGTCACCAAGGCCCCCTGCATCGGCTCCGGTGAATAGGTGTTGATCGTCTTCTGGGCTAACTCTTGCCAGGCCAGATTGAGACCGGTGCGAATCGTCAGGCCGCCCACCTCCAGCTGCTCGCGGCTCAGCACCTTGGGCAGCTCCTGCTGCAACCAGCTCGTGAACCAGGGGGCCCGGCTGATGAAGTACTTCGGCGTGGCGGGCTTGAGGACCAGCGGGGTGGAATCGGCCCGGTTCAGCTGAACATCGTCGATGAAGCCAGCCTCGCGCATGCGTCGCAGCACGATCGCGCGTCGCTGCAGGGCCAGCTCGGGATTGACCAGGGGCGAGTAAACCGACGGCGCCGGTGGCAGGCCGGCAATCAATGCGGCCTCGGCGAGCGTCAGCTGGGCCGGCGTCTTGGAGAAATAGACCCAGGCCGCATCGGAAACGCCATAGGCGCTTGAACCGAGATAGACGACATTGAGATATTGCTCCAGAATTTGCGATTTGCTCAGCTGCCGCTCGATCTTGCCCGCCAGCGCCGCCTCCTTGATCTTGCGCCACAGGGTGCGGTCCTGGCTGAGGAACACGGTGCGGGCCAGCTGCTGGGTGATCGTGC
>CAYOCW010000111.1:0-6804 GCA_964402615.1 uncultured Cyanobium sp.
CATCGTTTTCCAGCTGGCGGTACACCTTGCTGATCGTGTTGCGGTGCAGGCCGGTTTGCATCGCCAGCTGCCGGGTGCTCGGCAGCCGGTGGCCCGGCGGGTAGTGCCGGGCGGCGATGGCAAAACAGATCTGGTTGTACAGCTGGGTCGACGCCGGGATGTCGCTTTCCTGCTGGATGTGGAATCGCACGCCGGGGTGGCCGGATCAGCTGCCGGCCACCATACGGAGATTTGGTCCCGGTGACAATTGCCGCGATGGCATAGCAGCATGTGACGGCGTTGTGACGGTTGCCGGCACGGACCGCTGAATCACCGCCCCCGCCGTTCTGTTCCCCCACGCCCCCTAACCCCGTGACGGCTCCCAGTCCTGATGCCGCGGCCGCCGCCGCCGCCAACAGCAGCCCAACCGGCCCCGCCAGCTCCGCCGCCGCGGTGACCTGCGGCTGGGTCCACATCGAGCCCTGGAGCGGCGCCGCCGCCGTGGTGGCCGAGCGGTTGCGACCGCCCCAACCGCTGCCGCCGCCGCTGCCCCTGCGCTGCTGGTTGGCCGAGCCGCGAGACAGCACACCCCGCGCTGGCGTGCTGGTGCTGCCCGAGATCTTCGGGATCAATGGTTGGGTGCGGTCGTTCACAGATCGGCTGGCGGCTGCCGGCTACACCGCCCTGGCCATGCCCCTGTTCGCCCGCACCGCGCCCGACCTGGAGCTCGGCTACACCGCGAAGGATGTGGAGGAAGGGCGACACCACAAGGACCGCACCAGCGCCGCCGGGATCCTGCTGGATGGCGCCAGCGCCTGTGCCTGGCTGGAGCGCCGGCTGGGTCGCCGCGGCGGGCTCGGCTGCGTGGGCTTTTGCTTCGGGGGCCATGCGGCCCTGATTTCAGCCCTGCAACCGGCGATCGCCGCCACGGTCGATTGCTACGGCGCCGGCGTGGCCAGCGGTCGTCCCGGTGGCGGTCCCCCCAGCCTGGAGCTGGTGCCGGCGATCGAGGGGCGGCTGTTGTGCCTCTGCGGCCGCCAGGATCCACTGATCCCGACGGCGGACCTGACCGCCATCGCCGCCGCCCTGGCTGGCGCGAACCACAGCCCACCGCACCGCTTGCAGGAGCTGGAGGCGGGCCATGGCTTCTTTTGCGAGGAACGGCCGGACTACTGCCCCGCTGCCGCCGAGGAGGGCTGGCAGCTGCTGCTGCAGCTGTTCGCCGAATCGCTCGGCTGAAACCGGCCCCCGCGGGCGGGTTGGCCGCAGCCTTGGCGCCCAGCGCTCGCGTCGCGCCAGGCTGCCGCGTCCCGGCCGGAGCCGGGGCGGACAGGGCTGTGGGTCGTCCCGATCGCGTTCAGAGCCCCTCCGCGTCTCTGCCGGCGCGGCTGTCGGACTCGTGCTGCACAGCGGCGGCGGGCGCGGCCGAGCGCGTGGCGGCCGCTGGGCTGGAGCCGGCCCCGGTCGCCGCCGGCTGGGGAGCGCCGCCAGAGCGGGGGGAGGACGGGGCTGTCTTGCCGCCGGTGGCCTGCTTGCGGGGCGTCAGGAACATGATCATGTTGCGGCCCTCCCGCTTGGGGGGCTGCTGGATCTCGCAGCTGTCCTCGAGGTCCTTGGCCATGCGCATCAGCAACTGCTCCGCCAGGGCGGTGTGCTGAATCTCGCGGCCACGGAAGATCACCGTGCACTTGACCTTGTCGCCAGCCTTGAGGAAACGCACCGCCTGGCCGATGCGAACCTGGTAGTCGTGGGAGTCGATCTTGTAGCGCATCTTGACCTCCTTGACTTCGGTCTGATGCGACTTCTTCTTGGCTTCCTTCGCTTTTTTCTCCTGCTCAAATTTGTATTTGCCATAATCCATGATCCGGCAGACCGGTGGATCAGCCTTCTCGCTGACCAGCACCAAATCCAGCTCACGGTCGAGAGCCACCTCCAGGGCCCTCTCCCTGCTGATCACACCTAACTGACTCCCGTCGGCGTCCACCACCCGCAGATTGGGGTAGCTGATGCGGTCGTTGATGTTAGGGAGCTCCCTGACAGGGGCACGACGGTCAAAACGGGGACGGGGAGGCATTCAGGCGAGCGGCTTCATTCCTACAGTAGAACGCCCTGGACCGCCTCCAAAGCCCAAGCCAGGGCCGCCTGACCGTTGGCGGCGCCGGCCGCGCCGGTCTCCAGCCAACGGGGTTGGTGCTGGCGGCGAAACCAGGTGCGCTGCCGTTTGGCGTACTGGCGCGTGCGGCGCTCGGTGAGCGCCCGGGCCGCCGCCAGGTCCAGCTCGCCCTCCAGCAGCCGATTGGCCTCGCCATAGCCGATCGTCTGCAGCAGCGCGCAGGAGCTGCCGTAACGCTCCCGCAGTGCGACGGTCTCCGCTACCAGGCCACCGGCATAGAGCGCAGCGGTGCGCTGGCGAATGCGCTCGGCCAGATCGGGTGGATCGAGGCCCAGCTCCAGCACCCTCCAGGCTGGCGGGCGCCGTTGGCGCCGCCCCGCCAGGGGGAGGCCGGTGGCATACAGCACCTCCAGAGCCCGCTGAGTGCGCACCGCATCGGCTGCACCGATGCGGCTGGCCGCCGCCGGATCGGCCTGGCGCAGCAGGGCGTGGCAGGCGGACTGGCCCAGCAGGGCGAACTGGTGGCGCAGCCGGGGCTGGGGCGGCACCGCCGGGGGCTCCAACCCCTGGAGCAAGGCCTGCATGTAGAGACCGGTGCCACCCGCCAGCAGGGCGATACCGCGGCGTTGATGCTCGGCTGCGATCGCGGCGCGGGCCAGGGTGGTGAACTCCTGCAGGGTGATCGGCTGATCGGGGTCGCGCAGGTCGAGCAGCTCGTGGCGCACCCGACCCCGCTGGGCCGGCGTGGGCTTGGCGGTGCCGAGATCCATCCCCCGATAGAGCTGGCGGGAGTCGATCGACAACACCGCCAGATCGAGGACCTCGGCCAGCTCCAGGGCGAGGGCTGTCTTGCCGCTGGCGGTGGGCCCCATCAGGGCGATCACCAGGGATGGCGTCGCGGGCGCCGGGTCAGGGCGATCCAAACTGAAGCCGGTGGACACGGGCCGACATCGAACGGGGGACTCTCTCCCACCCTGGTCGCCAGCCGCCACTGCAGCGCCGCGACCAGATCATCCGGGCGTTTGCGGGGCGGGCTGCCAACGGGATTCCACCCCTGCTTCGCGAAGGCGCTGAGAGGGGTCCAGCTGGCGCCAGAGAAAGGGAGGGTTAGAATCGGGGCCGGTTTAGGGCCAGCAGCCTGGGCGCGGCCCCGTCCAGGGCCATTTGCCGGGGTTGCCGTCGCCGTCGCGGCAACCGGCCCCATCGCGACATCCTCCCTCCATTTCCGGCTGGACCTGTTCCCGGCGGATTCCCCTCCCCCACCCAACGGGCCCACCCCTTCCGCATGAGCGACGCCAACAAAGTTCAGTCCGCCTACGGAGCAGACCAGATTCAGGTGCTCGAGGGCCTGGAGCCTGTCCGCAAGCGGCCGGGGATGTACATCGGCTCCACCGGACCGCGGGGTCTGCACCATCTCGTCTACGAGGTGGTGGACAACGCGGTGGATGAGGCCCTGGCGGGCCACTGCAACGCGATCCTGGTGGTGCTGCACGCCGATGGCTCCGCCAGCGTCACCGACAACGGCCGCGGCATCCCCACCGACATCCATCCCCGCACCGGCAAGAGCGCCCTGGAGACAGTGCTCACCGTGCTGCATGCCGGCGGCAAGTTTGGCTCCGGCGGATACAAGGTGTCCGGCGGCCTGCACGGCGTTGGCGTCTCCGTGGTGAACGCCTTGAGCGAGTGGGTGGAGGTGACCGTGCATCGCCAGGGCAAGAAGCACCAGCAGCGGTTTGAGCGCGGCAACCCGATCGACAGCCTGCGGGCCGAAGCAGCGGAGGATCCCGAATACACCGGTACCGCCGTGCGCTTCAAGCCCGACATCCAGATCTTCACGGGTGGCATCGAGTTCGATTACAACACCTTGGCCACCAGGCTGCGCGAGCTGGCTTACCTCAACGGCGGCGTGCGCATCCTGTTTCGCGATGAGCGCGAGAGCGGCCTGGATGCGAACGGCAATCCCCACGAGGAGGGCTATCACTACGAGGGGGGAATCAAGGAATATGTCGCCTATATGAATGCCGAAAAGGATGCCCTGCACGCGGATATTATTTATGTCAATGCCGAACGGGATAATGTGCAGGTTGAGGCAGCCCTGCAGTGGTGCGTTGACGCCTATTCCGATAGCATTCTGGGCTTCGCCAACAACATTCGCACGATCGATGGCGGCACCCACATCGAGGGGCTCAAGACCGTGCTGACGCGCACGCTCAACGCCTTTGCCAAGAAGCGCGGCAAGCGCAAGGAGTCCGACCCCAACCTGGCGGGGGAAAACATTCGCGAGGGCCTCACCGCCGTGCTTTCGGTCAAGGTCCCCGACCCCGAATTCGAGGGACAGACCAAAACCAAGCTCGGCAACACCGAGGTGCGTGGCATCGTCGACAACCTGGTGGGTGAAGCCTTGAGTGAATACCTCGAATTTCACCCCTCGGTGATCGATCTGATTCTCGAGAAAGCGATCCAAGCGTTTAATGCCGCTGAAGCCGCCCGCCGCGCCCGCGACCTGGTGCGGCGCAAGTCGGTGTTGGAGAGCTCCACCCTGCCGGGCAAGCTAGCCGATTGCAGTTCCCGCGACCCTTCCGAATCCGAGATCTACATCGTTGAGGGGGACTCAGCCGGTGGCTCGGCCAAGCAGGGCCGTGACCGGCGCTTCCAGGCCATCCTGCCGCTACGCGGCAAAATCCTCAACATCGAGAAGACTGACGACGCCAAGATCTACAAAAATTCTGAAATCCAAGCCTTGATCACAGCTCTCGGCCTCGGCATCAAGGGGGAGGAGTTCGAGGAGAAAAATCTGCGCTACCACCGGATTGTGATCATGACCGATGCCGACGTCGACGGCGCCCATATCCGCACCTTGTTGCTCACCTTCTTCTATCGCTATCAGCGAGCCCTGGTCGAAGGAGGTTACATCTACATAGCCTGCCCGCCCCTCTATAAAGTCGAGCGCGGCAAAAATCACAACTATTGCTACAATGAAGCTGATCTAAGAAAAACGCTTGACGCCTATGGTGCCAAGGCAAACTACACGATCCAACGCTTCAAGGGCTTGGGCGAGATGATGCCTAAACAGCTGTGGGAAACAACGATGGATCCCGGCACGCGCACGATGAAGCGAGTGGAGATCGAAGATGCCGCAGAAGCAGATCGGATCTTCACCATCTTGATGGGCGACAAGGTGGCGCCACGCCGCGAATTCATCGAAACTCACAGCGCCGAGCTGGACCTCACCCAACTCGACATCTGAACCCTCCTGCCTGCCCCGTGGGTCCTGCCCCCGTTCACCGTGCGCCGCCGCGGCCATTGCCGCTCTGGCGCTGGGCAACCCTGCTGGGTCTGGCCCTGCTAGCCCCAGCCGGCCTGCCAGCGGGGGGCGCTGAGCCACGTCTGCCGGCGCTGCGGCGTCGGATCAGCCAGTCGGAACCGTGGTTGAGCGAAGGCTTGGCCCTGCGGGTCTCGCCAGCCCGCCAGGCACCCGTGCTGCAGACGGTCGATCGGGGGGTGCCCCTGCGGGTGGTGCGGCGCTGGCTGAGCCCGAGCGGCCGCACCTGGTTGCAGGTGGAGGTGGGAGCCGCTCCTGCCGGTCGCGTCCGGCGCGGTTGGCTGCCCGGCTGAGCCGAATCCGGTCGCAGCGGGCAGCGGTAGCGTCTCAGGCCGCCAGGGCTGCGTCGATCGCGGCGGTCAGTTCCGGGGCGCCGGGATCCACGGAGCTCTTGAAGCGGGCCAGCACCAGCCCGTCACGGCCCACCAGAAACTTCTCGAAGTTCCAGGCCACGGCGCCGGCGGGCTCCGCCTGGGTCAGGGTGGTGTACGGGGCCTCGGCCATGGTCACCTTGTCGAACAGCTCAAAGCTGACGCCGTAGGTGGTGGAGCAGAAGCTGCGGATGTCGTCGAGCGTACCGGGCTCCTGAGCGCCGAAATCATTGCAGGGGAAGGCGAGCACGGCAAAGCCCTGATCGGCGTAGTGCTCCTGCAGCTTTTGCAGACCGGCATACTGGCGGGTGAAGCCACAACGGCTGGCCACGTTCACGATCAGGAGCACCTTGCCGGCCCATTCGCCGAGACGGCGCTCGGCACCCTTGGCGTCGCGCACCACAACATCGCTCACCTGGACGGTCATCGGAGGGCAGATCTCAGAGCGCCCAGACCTTAGACAAGGGTCCCGCTTCCCTGGCGACGCCAGGCCACACTCCGGGGCGTCCCCCAAAAACCATAAAGTCCCGGAGCCCGACGGAACAGCATGAACGAGGGTTCCGGCATCGCCGAGGTGGTCAGCCAGCAGCTGAAGGGGCTGCTGGAGGCTGCCAACTACGACGGCGCCAAGCTGTTGCTGCAACCGGTGCGTCCTGTGGATGTGGCCGAGGCGGTGGGCACCCTGCCCCGCACCCTGCAGGCCCTCGCCTTTCGGCTGCTGCCCAAGGACGAGGCGATCGAGGTGTATGAATACTTGGAGCCGGCGGTGCAGCAGAGCCTGCTGGAGCGGTTGCGCTCCGGCGAGGTGCTGGAGCTGGTGGAGCAGATGTCACCGGATGACCGGGTGCGGCTGTTTGATGAGTTGCCGGCCAAGGTGGTGCGTCGCCTGCTGGCCGAACTCAGTCCCGCCGAGCGGTTGATCACCGCCCAGATGCTCGGTTATGCGACCGAGACCGCCGGTCGGTTGATGACCACCGAGGTCATCGACCTCAAGGAGTCCCACCCCGCGGGGGGGGCCC
>CAYOCW010000112.1:0-6230 GCA_964402615.1 uncultured Cyanobium sp.
GTGGTAAAGAGCACCGAAGATCACAAAAACCGTGCCGCCATACACGATGTAGTGAAAATGGCCTACCACGAAGTAGGTGTCGTGTACGTGGATGTCGAAGGGCACCTGAGCCAGTGATACGCCCGTGATGCCACCGAATACGAAATGAAGGATGAAAGCACAGCTAAACAGCATGGCACTGTTCAGGGCGATCTTTCCACCCCAGAGGGTGGCCAGCCAGTTGAAGAACTTGATGCCGGTGGGAACGGCGATGAAGGAGGTGGCGATGGTGAAGAACAGGCGCATCCAGGGGGGAGTGCCGCTGGTAAACATGTGGTGCGCCCAAACCACCAAGCCCAGCACCACAATGGCCATGATTGAGTAAACCATCGTCACATAGCCAAACAACGGCTTGCGGGCGTGCACGGGCAGAATCTCGCTGACCAATCCGAAAGCCGGTAAGACCATAATATAAACAGCTGGGTGTGAGTAAAACCAGAACAGGTGCTGGTAGACGACCACATTGCCGCCCAGGCTGGGGTTGAAGAAACCGGTATGGGCCACGATGTCAAAGCTCAGCATCAGCAGTGTTCCCGCCAGCACTGGTGTCGAGAGCACCACCAGGATGCTTGTGCCGAGCATCGCCCAACAGTACATGGGCAATTGCAGCATCTCTAGCCCAGGACGACGCAGTTTTAGAATGGTGGCGATGAAGTTAATGCCGCCGAAAATTGAACTTCCGCCCAACAGTAAAACCCCAAGAATCCAGATGACCTGTGCTGTGGCTGGTGTGGTGATGCTTAGCGGTGGATAGGCGGTCCAGCCGGATTGGGCAGACCCAGTGATGAAATGGCTGCCGATGAGTAAAATCCCTGCAGGCGGAATAAGCCAAAATGCCACAGCATTGAGCCGGGGGAAGGCCATGTCTCTCGCGCCTACATAAAATGGAATCAGGTAGTTGCCGAAAGCGCCATTAACCACCGGTACGATCCAGAGGAAGATCATGATCGTGCCATGCAGGGTCAAAACTTCGTTATAGGTTTCGCGCGGAACGAAATCGGAAAGTGGGCTGGCTAATTCGGTGCGGATGATGCCTGCCAGTGCACCGCCGATGAGGTAGAACAGGAAACCTGAAATAAGGTATTGCAGTCCGATGACCTTGTGATCCAGGCTGAAGCTGAGGTAGCGCAGCCAGCCCTGGGGCTGCAGTGAGGGCGAGGCTGGAGGCGGTGAGGGCTGGAAATCTGTGGTGCTGGCTATCGTCATGGCTTGCGGGTGGAAGCGAAGGACACGCGGAGGGATTCAGGCGGTTGCTGCTGCAGGTGCCATGGCCAGGCTGGCGGGACTGTTTTTCTGCACCCAACTGTCGTAGTCAGATTGCTCATGAACCACAACGGTGGAGCGCATGCCGCCGTGATAGGGACCGCAGAGCTCAGCGCAGACGATCGGATAGCTGCCCGCTCGAGTGGGGGTGAAGGTGAGCACAGTGGGTTGGCCGGGGATCACATCTTGTTTGAGGCGAAACTGAGGAACCCAAAAGGCATGGATCACGTCGTTTGCTTTCATGCGCAACTCGATAGGGGTGCCGAGTGGGACGTGCAGCTCACCGCTGGTGATATTTTGGTCTGGATAATGGAATATAAAAGCAAACTGCATGGCTGTGAGCTCTATGGGGAGCGCTGCGGCAGAAGATCCATTCGCTGTGACAGCGTCGCTGCTGGGGCCGATACCTCCCCAGATCCGAGACTGTTGCGCGGCTGCTTCGCCCGAGGTTGCGCTGGCCTGTTCGGCCATGGCGCCGGCCTGGTGGTGCATGGCGCTGTGGTCGTTGAGCGCCACCATGCCGCCCATGCGTTCATAGATATCGTAGCTATAGATGCCAATGAACAAGACCACGATGGCGGGGATGGCGGTCCAAAGAATTTCGAGCGGCAAATTGCCTTCGATCGCCGCGCCATCGAGATTGTCTCCTAGGCGACGGCGGAATCGCACCAGGCTGAACACCAGCAAGCCAGCGATCCCCAGAAACAGGATCGTGCCGATGCTGAACAGCACCGCGAAAAGACTGTCATAGACAGGGGCATTGCTGCTGGCCTCCAGGGGCAGCAGGTTGATGCTCCGGGAGGCCCAGATGCCGGTGAGAACCAGCACCATGCCCACCAGGAGGGTGATCAGGGGGGTGGGAATAGGCACGACTCAACAGAAATGGAGCAGGGTAGTGGCGCAACACCACCAATCCCATCAGCCTATGGTCATTGGCATCGGGATGCGAGGCCTTGCTTCGAGACACTGCCTTTTGGCGTCAAAGTTAACAGTTGTGGCAGAGATGTCAGTGATTCCTGATCCGGCAGATCCCGCTACGTTGTGCATCCCCCGAGCTTGTCCATTGGCGAGTTCTGTCTCTGTTTCGACTGTTAGCGGCCCCGGGATGGCCTCCGGGCCTGAGCTCGGCACGAGCCTGCGCCTGCATCGCGCCCTCGCGGTGCTCGCCAGCCATCTGGTGGTGGCCCTGGTGGCCCTGGTCGTGATCGGCGGTGCCACCCGCGTGATGGAGGCCGGGCTCGCCTGTCCGGATTGGCCCCTCTGCTACGGCTCGCTGCTGCCCGGCGGACGCATGAATCTGCAGGTGTTCCTCGAGTGGTTCCATCGTCTCGACGCCTTTGTGGTCGGTGTGGCCCTGCTGGTGCTGGCCGGGGTCAGCCTGCTGCGACGCCAACGGCTGCCCCGTTGGCTGCCCTGGGCGTCGGCGCTGGCGTTGTTGCTGGTCGCCCTTCAAGGCGCACTCGGTGCGCTCACGGTGCTGCAGCTGCTGGCGGCGGGAGCCGTCACCGCCCATCTCGCCACCGCCCTGCTGCTGGTGCTGCTGCTCAGCGCCATCGCCCAGGGGCTGGAATCGCCGCCGTCTGGCGATGGCTCCAGCGTCGAGCCGATCCCGCCCCAGCCCCGCTGGTGGCTTCCCCTGGCGCTGCTTGCGGCTCTTCCCCTGTTCGCCCAGTGCCTGCTCGGTGGCGCCATGGCCAGCCGTTGGGCGGTGGATCGCTGCTTGCAAGCCGGCGAGGCCTGTCATTGGCTGGGCCTGCATCGCCAGCTGGCCGGGCCGGCGTCCCTAGCCCTGGTGCTACTGGCCTCCGCCAGCTGGTTTTTGCCGGCCGGCCAGGGTCCGCTGCGGCTGTTTGCGGCGGGCGCTGTCGTGCTGGTGGCCGTTCAGGTGTCCCTGGGCATCGCCAGCCTCCGTCTCGGCCTCTCCCAGCCCGCTCTGACGATTGCCCACCAACTGGTGGCAGCCCTGCTGGTTGCCCTGATCGGCGCGATCTGGGGAGCGTCGTTGCGGCGCCGCCCCCCGGCCGTTGCGACGGCTTCTGCTCTTGTCCCCACACCCTGAGGAGTCATGGTCAGCATTGTGATGCGTCGCCAGGACCAGCTCGGCGACCCTGGATCATCCCCGCCCCAGGCCGCCGCCGCCGCGATTCGGCCCTCGGTGCGGCTGCCGGCCTGGCTGGAGGTGGCCAAGCCACGGCTGATTCCCCTGTTGCTGGCCACCACCGTCGCCGGCATGGCCCTCAGCGCGGCGTGGCCGCTCAGCCCCCTGCGGCTGGTGGGCACCCTGCTGGGCGGGGCCTTCTCCTCTGCTGCCGCAGGTGTTCTGAACTGTTTATGGGAGCAGGATCTCGATGGCCGCATGCAGCGCACCAGCCGCCGGGCGCTGCCGTCTGGCCGCCTCGACCAAGGCCGTGCCTTCGCCTTGGCCGTGGCGTTGACCCTGGCGTCCCTGCTGGTGCTGCTGCTGGCGGTCAATGCCCTGGCTGCCTCCCTCGCTCTGCTGGGCCTGTGCAGCTATGTGTTGCTGTATACCGCCCTGTTGAAGCCTCGCACCACCCAGAACATCGTGATCGGCGGCGTTGCCGGTGCGATCCCGCCCCTGGTCGGCACGGCTGCCGCCTGTGGCCAGTTGAGCTGGGCCGCCTGGTGGCTGTTCAGTCTGGTGCTGGTGTGGACTCCGGCCCACTTCTGGTCCTTGGCGCTGTTGCTGCGCGAGGACTATCGCTCCGTCGGCATCCCGATGCTGCCGGTGGTCCATGGCGAGGTGGTCACCGCCCGCATGATCGGCCGCTACAGCTGGCTGACCGTGCTGCTCAGCGGTCTCGGGGTGCTGGCGCTGCCCAGCGGCGGCTGGTTCTACGGCCTGCTCGTTCTTCCCTTCAACGGCCGCTTGCTGCAGCTCAGCGCCCGCTTGGGCAACGCTCCCGCCGATCCGCAGGCGGCCCGCAATCTGTTTCGCTGGTCGATTTTCTACCTGTTTGGGATCTGCTTACTGCTGGTGCTGTCCCGCAGCCCCCTGGCGGTCGGCTTGCCCCTGCCCATGGGGCTGTTTCCCGCCCCGCTGGGGGCGCTTCTCGCGGTCGGGTCTCCTTAGATTGCCCGCCGATGTTCCTGCGGAGACCCTTGGCTTGATTGAGCTCCAGCACCTCAGCAAGCGCTACGGAGGCGGCCGGACCGCACCGATCCAGGCCCTCGACGACCTCAACCTGACCGTTCCCTCAGGCTGTCTCTACGGCCTGCTCGGTCCCAACGGCGCCGGCAAGACCACCGCCCTGCGCATCCTTGCCACCCTGCTGGCGCCGGATCAAGGGACGGTGCGGGTGGCTGGCCTGGACGCCCTTGCCGAACCTCGGCAGGTGCGTCGCCTGCTGGGCTACGTGGCTCAGGAGGTGGCCCTGGACAAGATTCTCAGCGGTCGCGAACTGCTGCGTCTGCAGGCAGATTTGTACCACCTGCCGGTTCAGGCGGGCGAGAGCCGCATTGCCGAGCTGATCGAGCTGCTGGGGATGGCCGATTGGATCGACCGCCGCAGCGGCTCCTACTCGGGTGGAATGCGCCGCCGCCTCGATCTGGCTGCCGGATTGCTGCACCGCCCCCGGTTGCTGGTGCTGGATGAGCCCACGGTCGGGCTCGATATCGAGAGCCGGGCCGCCATCTGGCAGGTGCTGCGGCTGCTGGTGCAGCAGGGCACCACCGTCCTGCTGAGCAGCCACTACCTCGAGGAGGTCGATGCCTTGGCGGATCGGCTGGCGATCCTCGATGCCGGTCGCGTGCTGGCCGAGGGTTCCCCCTCGGAGCTCAAGGCCGCCCTCGGCGGCGATCGGGTGACCCTGCGGGTGCGGGAATTCAGCGACGAACCCGAGGCTGAGCGGGTGCGCCAGCTGCTGCTGGCCTGCCAGGGGGTGAGCCAGGTGGTGATCAACCGCTCCCAGGGCTACTCCCTCAACCTTGTGGTGGAGAACGATGCTGTGCTCGACGTGCTGCGACGTCAGCTCAGCGAGGCCCAGTTGCCGGTGTTTGCCCTCGCCCAGAGCCGCCCCTCCCTGGATGACGTGTACCTCCAGGCCACCGGCCGGACCCTCATGGACGCGGAGCTGGCCGTGGCCGGACAACGGGACAGCAAGGCGGAGCGACGCCAAAGCATGCGTTGAATCCCGGCTCCGGCCACCGTCGCCCGGGCTGTTGCCCTCTCACCGCTTCCCCTCATCACCCCAGCCGCTTGCTTCGATGACCAGCGCTAGCCCCTCCCTCGATCGCGACGCCCTGCGGTTGTCGCCGCAGCCCTCGGCCTTCGCCGAGATCCGGCAGGAGACCCTCGCCCTCACGCGCCGTTTGTTTGTGCAGTCGCTGCGCCGGCCCTCAACCCTGGTGGCCGGGGTGCTGCAGCCCCTGATCTGGCTGGTGTTGTTCGGAGCCTTGTTCGCCAACGCTCCCGCCGGGCTGTTGCCCGGTGGTGGCAGCTATGGCCGTTTCCTCGGGGCTGGCGTGATCGTGTTCACCGCCTTCAGCGCCGCCCTCAATGCTGGCCTGCCGGTGATGTTCGACCGGGAATTCGGCTTTCTCAACCGATTGCTGGTGGCGCCGTTGCGGTCGCGCAGTTCGATTGTTTTCGCCTCGGTGCTGTACATCACCAGCCTCAGCCTTGTGCAGAGCCTGGCGATCATGGCCACGGCAGCTCTGCTGGGCTACGGCTTCCCCGCTCCCGCTGGCCTGGCGCTGGTGCTGCTGACCCTGTTGCTGCTGGTGTTCGCCACCACCGCGCTCAGCCTCGGCCTCGCCTTCGCTCTGCCTGGACACATCGAGCTGATTGCCGTGATCTTTGTGGCCAATCTGCCGTTGCTGTTCGCCAGCACCGCTCTGGCCCCGATCAGCTTCATGCCCACCTGGTTGGGCTGGCTTGCGGCCCTGAATCCCCTTACCTTCGCGATTGA
>CAYOCW010000113.1:0-6122 GCA_964402615.1 uncultured Cyanobium sp.
AGGCGCGGCGGGCCCGCTCGCGCTGCACCAGCAGCCGCACCGCCACCGACTGCACGCGACCGGCCGACAGGCCCCAGGCCACCTTCTTCCAGAGCAGCGGCGAGAGGGTGTAGCCCACCAGGCGATCGAGGATGCGACGCGTCTCCTGGGCGTGCACCAGCTCCATGTCGAGGGCGCGGGGGGAGGCGAGGGCGCGGCTGATCGCCTCTTGGGTGATCTCGTGGAACACCATCCGCTGCACGGGCACCTTGGGGGAGAGCAGCTTGAGCAGGTGCCAGCTGATGCTCTCGCCTTCGCGGTCCTCGTCCGTGGCCAACAGCAGGCGATCAGCGCCCTTGAGGGCCTCCTTGAGCTCCTTGACGACCTTCTTCTTCTCCTTCGGCACCACGTAAAGGGGTTCGAAGTCGTTGTCCGTGTTGACACCGAGGTTGGCCCACTTCTCTCCCTTGTGGGCTTGGGGGATCTCGCTGGCACTGTTGGGCAGGTCGCGCACATGGCCCATGGAGGCCTCGACCCGGAAGGTCTTCGGCAGGAAGCCCCGGATGGTGCGGGCCTTGGTGGGGCTCTCGACGATGACCAGGGTGTGGGCCACGGGATGGCAGTGAACCGCTTCCTTCTTCATCGCATCGGCGGCCGCGCGGGGCCCAGGGCCGCTCCAAGCGGACCCGCTGGGGCCTGGAGCTGGGCGGCAACGCCCGCGAGGCGCCGCAACCAAATGCTTGGCCGTGGCCGCTACAGTCCTGCTCCAAGCATGATTGCCACATCGTGGTCGACGCTTCCCAGGCTGCTGGCGCTGCCATCGCCGCCGGACTGTCCACCGGCGGCCTAAACCTGCAGCTGAACGCCGGCGCGATTGCACCGGAGACGGCCGTGCTGCTCACCCTGGTGGCCTGCTTGATCGTCGATCTGTTCGGCGAGAAGGCCGCCAGCCGCTGGGTGCCACCGCTCTGCTACGGCGGCCTCGGGGCTGCGCTGCTGCTCCTGGCGCTGCAATGGAACGGCTCGCTAGAGCCGGCGTTTTTGGGGGCCTTCCTGGCGGACAACCTGGCGATCGCCTTCCGCTCGGTGGTGGCCGCCTCCACCCTGATCTCGCTGCTGCTGAGTTGGAGATATGTGGAGCGCAGCGGCACGCCGATGGGCGAATACGCAGCGATCCTGCTGGCCGCCACACTGGGCGCCATGGTGCTTTGCGGCGCCACCGATCTGGTGAGCATCTTCATCTCCCTCGAAACCTTGTCGGTTGCCAGCTATTTGTTGGCGGGCTACATGAAGCGTGATGCGCGCAGTTCCGAGGCAGCCTTGAAATATCTACTGGTCGGTTCTGCCGCTGCCGCTGTCTACCTGTATGGGGCTTCACTGCTCTACGGACTAAGCGGCGGCGCAACTGGATTGGAGTCGATCGCCCTGGCCTTGCGCAGCGCTGCGAGCCCGGTCACGGCGCTTTCTCTCGTGTTGATCCTGGCCACGGTGGCGTTCAAGATTGCTGCAGTTCCGTTCCACCAGTGGACCCCTGATGTTTACGAAGGCTCGCCGACTCCTGTCGTTGCCTTTCTCTCGGTGGGCTCCAAGGCCGCTGGTTTTGCGCTGGCACTGAGGCTGTTGGTGGGCTGCTTCGATAGCTTCGATACCCAGTGGAAGCTGTTGTTCACCGTGCTGGCGGTGCTGAGCATGGTGCTGGGCAATGTGGTGGCCCTGGCGCAAACCTCCATGAAAAGGATGTTGGCCTACAGCTCGATCGGCCAGGCGGGCTTCGTGCTGATCGGCCTGGTGTGCGGAACCGGGGACGGGTATGCGGCCATGGTGCTTTACATGGCCGCCTATTTATTCATGAATCTAGGCGCCTTTGCCTGCGTGATTCTGTTCTCCTTGCGCACCGGCAGTGATCGCATTTCCGATTATGCGGGCCTCTATCAGAAGGATCCCTTGATCACGCTCTGTCTCAGCCTCTGCCTGCTCTCGCTCGGCGGCATCCCGCCCATGCTCGGCTTTTTTGGCAAGATCTACCTCTTCTTCGCCGGCTGGGCCGATCAGCAATACCTGCTCGTGGTTGTTGGACTGATCACCTCGGTCGTCTCGATTTACTACTACATCTCCGTCATCAAAATGATGGTGGTCAAGGAATCCCAGGAGGCTTCCGATGTTGTTAAGGATTACCCGAGCATCAGCTGGAGCCTGGCGGGCATGCAGCCACTGCGGGCTGCCCTGATCGGCTGCGTGCTGGTGACCACGGTGGGCGGAATTCTCTCCAGCCCGTTGTTCAGCTGGGCTAGCGGCGCCGTGACGGGCACGCCGATCCTCCAACAGGCGATCGCCAGCGCCGGCAATGCTGTTGCCACCCTGGGCTGACCAGCCGCACAGTGGAGCCGTTGCGACACCCTCGTGCGGCGATCTGCCTCGCCACAGACTGAACGCACAGCTCCCTTGACGCCCCTCTCCCCCGCCGCCCCTGCAACCCGAACCACCAGCTTGACCCTGGTGCCGGAGCCCTACCAGGGTCCTCTTGCTCAGTTGTGCCATGTGAGCAAGGTTTACGGGACGGGGGAATCGCGGGTGATGGCCCTCGATGACCTCTCCCTCAGCATCGACCAAGGCGATTACCTGGCGGTGATGGGTGCCTCAGGATCCGGCAAGAGCACGGCGATGAGCATCCTGGGCTGCTTGGACCGTCCCAGCAGCGGCTCTTATCTGCTGCGCGGCCGACCGGTGGAACGGCTCAGCGACGACGAGCTGGCCGATGTGCGCAACCAGGAATTGGGCTTCGTATTCCAGCAGTTCCACCTGCTGCCGCAGATGACAGCCCTGGAGAATGTGATCCTGCCGATGATCTACGCCGGCGTCCGACCGGAGGAGAGGCGTCGTCGAGCCCAGCAGGCGCTGGAACGGGTGGGTTTGGGACATCGACTGCACAACCGGCCCAACCAACTGTCCGGCGGCCAACAGCAGCGCGTGGCCATCGCGCGAGCGATCATCAACCAGCCGTCGCTGTTGCTGGCGGATGAACCCACCGGTGCGCTCGATTCGCACACCACGGAAGAGGTGCTCAATCTGTTTAGCGAGTTGAACGCGCAAGGCATCACCATCCTGTTGGTGACCCACGAGCACGATGTCGGTGCTCGTGCCCAACGAGTCGTGCACTTCCGCGATGGACGCTTGGCTGAATCCCGGGGCTAAGGATGTCGACGCGAGCGCCATCGATCGCTGCGCTCCCGATTGACCTGCACTCCGCCCTCTCGCCTCAACCCACAACCGCCGGCATCAGCCGCGAGTTTCACCAGCCCGCACAGCCCCCGGTGACGGTGACCCGATCCCGGAGTTGGACAATCGCCCCGCAGCAGAGCCGCGCGGCGCGCCACCCCCCGGAGCAGCAAGGCTCCGGCCGGTCGCCGGACGGCGCTCCAGGGCCTGCACCAGCTGGCCCATCAGCAACGCCACGGCATCGCCGCCAACAGCGCGTCCGCCGCCCAAGCCCGCCAGGGCGATCAGGGCGTGGCCCGGATCCAGGTCGCCCGGGTCGGTAGCGACCCAGCCGCCGTCTTGCGGCAACCGCAGCTCGAAGTGCAGGTGCGGACCGGTGCTCAGGCCGGTGCTACCCACTCGGCCGATCACCTCGCCCTGGCGCACCTGGTCACCCTCCCGCACATACAACTCCGAAAGGTGGCCGTAGAGGGTGCGGCGCAGCGGCCGGTCATGCTCGATCTCGACCGCCAGGCCGTAGCCGCCCGCCAGGCCGCTGCTCACCACCCGGCCCGTCAAGGCCGCCACCACCGGCGTTCCCTCCGGCGCCGCCAGGTCGCGACCGCTGTGCATCAGCCAGCTGCCGAACACCGGATGCAGCCGCCAGCCAAAGCCGCTGGTGGTGACCGCCGAACCGATCAGCGGATACAACAGGCGGGCATTACCGTTCCCACCGATCGGCGCCGGTCGCGGCGTCACCCGGAACACATCGGTCAGCCGAAAGCTACCGCCCGCCCCGCTCAACAACGCCGACACCGGCACAGAAATCGGCGGCAGGGGCGCGGCGTCGATGCCCATGCGCTCCCCTCCACTAGAGCTCAACGCTCCAGCAGCATCCGGCTGGCCCGGCAGCGCCTGCAGGCCGGGATTGCCGCCGCGTCCCCGGAACACCACGCCGGTCTGGCATTCGATCGCCGTCAACGCGCCCGCAGCGCAGGCCTCCTGACGCAGCGCCGGGGTCACCTCGATCGTGCCGCGCACCCGGATTTCGCGCGGGGCGACCGTGCCATCCTTGAGCAGAGCGTCGATCGAACGGTCGAGGGAAAGAGCCGGTCGGCTGCGTTGATCGTCGGTGTCAGGCCGGAGCGTTGACGGGCTGGCCAGCTCCACCGCGCTGGGAGCTCGAGCGGGGGTGGCAGCGGGTGCCGAGGCGGCCGGCAGCGGCGGCGGCGGCGGCGGCAGGGCCGTCGGCGGGGATCCAGCCGACGGATCGCCGGCCGGGACTTGGGGGGACGCCTGCTGGGCCAGTACCAAGGGCACCCCCAGCAGCGGAGTGGCCATCAGGGCCGCGAGGGCCAGCAGGGCGGGAGAGGGCTTAGCGGCCATGGCGAAAGCTGGTGTCGTGTTCCAAACCAGCGCCGCTGATGTTACAAACGTTGGCGGACGCGGCCTGTCCTGGCGGTGACGCCCTCAAAAACGGCGCTCCAGCCAGCGCTCCTGGCGGCCGCGAACCAGCCGCAAGCGGCCGTCAGCCGCCAACCCCACCGCCTGCCATGGCTGGCCATCAAGCTCCAGGGGTGGTCCCGTCCAGAGCAGCGCTTCCGCGGCCTGCCGCACCGCTTCGGCTTGATCGGCGGAAGCCACGGCCCACTCCAACCCCCGCAGCACCCGCGCCGCCAGCTGTGGCGGCCGCAGCCGGGCGCTGCCGGCGCCCAGTCCCGGCACTTGCGTCAAGGCGACGGCGCCGGCGGGCACCGGATTGCAGCCGTTGAGCCCAACCCCAAGCCGCGCCCAACGCACCTGCGGCCCCCGTCGGCGCAGCCGCGGCAGCAGGCCCGCCAGCTTGCAGGCGGGTTGTCGGGGGCGGCAGAGCAACAGGTCGTTGGGCCATTTCAGGACGACGCGGGCGTCGGAGCGGCCCTGCAACAGGGCCTGCAGTTCCCGAGCCAGGCCTACCGCCGCCGCCAACCCCAGGGCCGCCGCCCGGTTCGGATCCGGCGGCCAGGGCAAGGCAGCGCTCAGCCACACCCCCCCTGTCGGGGAACTCCAAACCCGCCCCTCCTGGCCGCGGCCGAAGCGCTGGCGGTCAGCCAACACCGCCAGCGGCAGCCGCGGCGGATCGCCCGCCGCCGCTTGCAACTGCCGCATCCAGCGCTCCAGTTCCGTTTCGGTGCTGGCGCACACCGGCAACCGCCGCAACCGCCAGGCCAGCCGTGGCGCGTCGAGGTGATCCCCCAGCCGAGCTCGCTCCGCCAACAACCGGCCGGCACCGCAAGCGGGGCTCACAGGCTCTCCAGCCAGGCGCCGATCCGCGCCGCGCCAGCCTCCAGCTGCGCAACCGGCTGCACCAGCGCCAGCCGCTGCCAGCCCTCTCCCGCTGCGCCGAAGCCGTTGCCGGGGGTGAGGCAAACGCCGGTGGCTTCCAACAGGGCGGCGCAAAACGCCTCGGCATCGAGCCCGCGAGCTTGGGCCTGGGGTGGGATGGGCAGCCAGAGGTAGAGGGCCATCGAGGCGGCGGGTGCCGGCCAGCCGACGCGCTCCAGGGCGGCGGCGAGGCGATCGCGGCGCTGCCGGTAGACGGTCCGCAGCTGCTCGTGCCAATGCGGATGCTGCAGCAGGGCTTCACAGGCGCCGGCCTGCAGCGCCAGCGACTGGTTGAAATCCACGACCGCCTTGAGCTGGCGCAAGGCCTCGATCAGCCAGGCGGCGCCGATGGCGAAGCCCAATCGATAGCCCCCCAGGCACCAACCCTTGGAGAGCGAGAAGAACTCGATGCCGCAGGCGCGCCAGTCGCGATGGCGCAGCAAGGCCGGCGCCTCCCCCTCCAGGCTCAGGTCGACATAGGGGTTGTCGTGGGCAAGCACAAAGCCATAGCGCAGCGCCAGGGCCATCGCCTCGTCCAGCCAAGTCTGCTCGCCGGTGGTGGCGGTGGGGTTGTGGGGAAAGCC
>CAYOCW010000114.1:0-6066 GCA_964402615.1 uncultured Cyanobium sp.
GCTTCCGCCACTTCATGCTCAAGGAGATCCACGAGCAGCCGGAGACGGCGGCCCTCTGGGTTGCCCGTCACCTGCCGGAGCGGCCCTCGATCCCCGGACCTGAGGGGTTGGCCCTGGTGGCCTTGCCGTTGGATGAGAGCGTGTTTGAAGAGGTGGAGCGGATCCAGATCCTGGCCTGCGGGACCAGCCGTCACGCCGCCCAGGTGGGGGCCTACTTGCTGGAACAGCTGGCGGGGCTGCCGACCAGCGTCTATTACGCCAGTGAATTCCGCTATGCGCCACCGCCGCTGGCACCGCGCACGCTCACGATCGGCGTGACCCAGTCCGGCGAAACCGCGGACACCCTGGCGGCCCTGGCGATGGAGCAGGAGCGGCGGCTGGCCTTGGCCGATCCCGCCTACCACCCCAAGTTGCTGGGCATCACCAACCGACCGGAGAGCTCCCTGGCCAGGCTGGTGCCCCACATCCTGGACATTGGCGCCGGCATCGAGGTGGGGGTCGCAGCCACCAAGACCTTCCTGGGCCAGCTGCTGGCCTTCTATGGCCTCAGCATCGCGTTCGCCGAGCGGCGTGGCCTAGCTCCAGGCCGGTTGACCTCCCTGGTGGCGGAACTGCGAACCCTGCCAGCGCAGCTGCAGCAATTGCTCGACGACCACGATCGCCGTTGCGCTGAGCTCGGAGCCCTGTTCGCCGAAACCCGCGACATGATCTTCCTCGGACGTGGAATCAACTATCCGATCGCGATGGAGGGCGCTCTTAAATTAAAAGAGATTAGCTATATTCATGCAGAAGGCTATCCGGCTGGTGAAATGAAGCATGGTCCGATCGCCCTGCTGGATTCGCGGGTGCCGGTGGTGTCGATCGCAGTGCCGGGAACGGTGTTCGACAAGGTGCTCTCCAACGCCCAGGAGGCGAAGGCGCGCGATGCTCAGTTGATCGGCGTTGCACCCGACTGCGCCGACACCGCCTTGTTTGATTTGCTGCTTCCCCTGCCGGGCGGGCTGGATGAGCTGCTCAGCCCGCTGTTGACGGTGATTCCGATGCAGCTGCTCAGCTACCACATCGCCGCCCATCGCGGCCTCGATGTGGATCAGCCCCGCAATCTCGCCAAGAGCGTGACCGTGGAGTGATTCGGGAACGGTTTACGGTGATATGAACTGTCGCGGGACTTGGTGTGAGGCCCGACAGCGCTTAACCGTGTTGTGCGGCTGTGGCTAGCTGGGCCGCCATCTCGGCAACCCGATCGCTGCGGCCGTAGCGATCCTCAAAGCGCACGATGTCGTCTTCGCCGAGATAAGGACCGCTCTGCACCTCGATCATTTCGACCGGAATCTTGCCGGGGTTGGAGAGCCGATGCTTGGCGCCCAGGGGGATGTAGGTGCTCTGGTTTTCACCCACCAGCTCCTGCACGCCATCGCGTTCCACCAGGGCAGTGCCCTTGACCACGATCCAGTGCTCGGCGCGGTGGTGATGCATCTGCAGCGACAGGCAGGCGCCGGGATTGACGACGATCTTCTTGACCTGCCACCGGTCTCCTTCGGTGATGCCGTCGTAGGAGCCCCAGGGGCGATAGATGCGGCGATGGGCCTTGCTTTCTGGCGCTCCAGACCGCTCCAGAAGGTTCACGATCGCCTTCACATCTTGGGCGCGCTCGCGCCGCGCCACCAACACCACGTCATCGGTTTCGACCACGACCAGATCCTCCACGCCCAGGCCCACTACCAGGCGATGCTCACTGCGCAGATAGCAATTGCGGCTGTCTTCACTGATGACGCGACCCCGCAGCACATTGCCCTGGTGATCCCGATCCGCGGTCTCCCACAAGGCACTCCAGCTGCCGACGTCGCTCCAACCGGCATCCAGCGGCAACACGGCGCCGCGATCGGTCTTCTCCATCACCGCCACATCGATGGCGATGTTGGGGCAATGGTTGAAGGCCTCCCGTTCCAAACGCAGGAACTCGCGATCACTGGCTTCCAACTCCAGGGCGCTGCGACAGGCATGCACCACCTGGGGGGCATGGCGCTCCAGCTCCGCGAGGATGGAACTGCAGCGAAACAGGAACATGCCGCTGTTCCAGGTGAAGCAGCCGCTGGCCAAAAACGTCTCGGCGGTGGCGCGATCCGGCTTTTCCACAAAGCGGCGGATCGGCACCGGGGAACCAATCGCTGCGACCGCAGCGCCGTGCCCGGGGGACTGGGTAAGGATCTCCGCCGCCTCGATGTAGCCGTAGCCGGTCTCTGGAGCGGTGGGCACGATGCCAAAGGTCACCAACTGCCCGGCCTCGGCGGCGGCTCGGCCGGCCTGAACGGTGGCGCGGAAACGGGCCGGATCGCGGATCACGTGATCGGCCGCCAGCACCAGAAGCAGGGGGTCTTCACCCGTGGCAACAGCCCGCAGCGCGGCGACGGCGACAGCCGGGGCGGTGTTGCGCCCCATCGGTTCCAGCACGATGGCGGCCGGCTCAACGCCAATCTGGCGCATCTGCTCGGCCACGATGAAGCGGTGATCCTCATTGCAGATCAACAAGGGAGGCGATAAGGCCTCCAAACCGCGCAGCCGCACCTGGGTCTGCTGGAGCAACGTTTCGTCGGTGGCACCGGCCAGGGGCCAATACTGCTTGGGGTAGGTGGCCCGAGACAGCGGCCAGAGACGGGTGCCGGTGCCGCCACAGAGAATCACCGGAACCAGGGGAGACGGGGCCATGGCGATGAACGGGCCGACGCGCGATCGAGACTCCATTGAACGCTGATTTCAGCTCCCCCAGGAAGAGCGGTGGCCAGGCGAGCCGGCGGATGCCGGGAGGCTGGGGGCAGGGGAGCCCTACATGGCAGCCCCGCCTTGCCGTCCCCATCCCATCCAGCAACCATCCCATCCTTCCTGTGCTGACGACCTGGCGGGGCTGCGCGGGGGCATTCAGCCTGTGGCCTGATCGCTCAAGCTCATGTCGTTTCGAGCTCCAGCAGACCGGGGGGAGGGGTGAGCCCCAGCCAGCCTTCGGTCGGATGCACCTCGGGCACAATCGCATGCACAAAGGGAATCAGGCGTCGCGCCGGCCTGGCGCTGCGGCTTGATCCGACCGCTGCGTCGCCGCGGAGTTCGTCGGTGGGCTCAAGGCTGATCTCCAACAGGTCCTGGCCGGCATGGATCAGGTTCTCCACCCGACCGATGGCGCGGCCCTCCGGCAGCAGCCGCACCTCCAACCCCACCAGGTCCAGCAGGTGAAACTCCCCTGCGGCTAAGGCCGGGCGATCGGCAGCGGCCACGAGCAGCTCCGCCCCCACCAGCGCTTCGGCCGCCGTGCGGTCATCGATCGTGGCCAGGCGCAGCACGAACAGCTCCCGGCCCGGCAGCGGCCGGCCGCTGAGCAACTGCCAGCAGCGCACCGGCTCTCCGCGGCGGCGCAACCAGCGGCGGCCCGGGGTGGTGAAACGCTCCGGGAAATCGCTCAGGGGCTGCACCCGCAGTTCGCCGCTGAGCCCCTGGGCGGCCACCACGCGGCCCACCAACAACAGCTCCTCCGGCGGGTCGGCGGCGGCATTGGGGCGCTGCGGCAGGGCCCCCCGGGCCGCGGCGGCCGCCGGGCCTGGCGGGCGGCCGGTTGATGGGGCCTGCGCTGAGGCAGGCGGCTGGACGCCGTCTGGCGCTGGCCCCGCCGCCGCTGCCGACGGACGGCGCCGGGAAGATTCGCTGGAGTCAGCCACCAGGGCAGCGAACGGCCACAACCTCCATCTTGGTTCCTGGGGGGAACCTGCGAGCGCCAGGCTCCAGATCTGAGACCGCGCCGCCAGGGTGCCCAAGCGATCACGACACCGCGGGCGGCGAGCGGCGCCACAATGGCTGCCGCCTGCGCATGTCCCGGTTCCCATGGCCAACGCCCCGATCCTTCCCGGCGCCACGGTGGTCGTGCGCGATCGCCGCTCCATCTACGACGGCTACAGGGGCTTCGTGCAGCGGCTCAGCGGCGTGCAGGCCGCCGTGCTGTTTGAAGGTGGCAATTGGGACAAGCTGGTGACCCTGCCCCTCGCCTCGCTCGAACTGGCCTGAAGGCGTCGGTCCCGCCTGATGCTGGCGCAGGGTTGACCTGGCTCCGCTGGCATTGACGGGATGCGGTCCTGTTCAGCGGCGTCGGCGTGTCGGGGTTGGATCGGGCTGGATGTTGAGCTGCTCCAACGCTTGGCGGGCCGCCTGCTGCTGTGCCTCCCGGCGCGAGCCGCCCCAACCTTCGCCCCAACAGCTGTCCGGCCGTGGGTTCGCCGAGGGCGCCCCCCTGGCAACCTCGGGCATGGCCAGCGAGACGGCGCAGTAAAAGCGGAGGGGATCGCCGTGGCGACGGCTGCGCTCTTCACATTGATAGAGGGGCAGACCCAGGCCCTGGCCCTGGCTCCATTCCTGCAGCGCCGACTTCCAATTGTGTCGGTGGGGATCAGCGAGCAGGTCGGCCGTCTCCCGCTGCCAGTGGGGATCGAGCCAGCGGTGCACCGCCGCCAGGCCGCCCTGGTCGCCGCCCCAGAGCCCATAGATCGCTCCCACCAGGGCCTCGCAGCATTCCGCCAGCACGGTGGCCCGGCCAGCCTGGTCGTGGTCGGCCATGGGCCCCAGCCGCAGCACGCCAGCCAGCTCGCAGCGGCCGGCCAGCTCCGCCAGCCAACGATCGCTCACCAACTGGGCCCGCACCGCTGAACAGCGGCCGACGCTCAGCCGGGGGCTGAGGGACTGCAGGAACTCGGCGGCCGCCAAGCGCAGCACGGCATCACCCAGGAACTCCAGGCGCTCATGGTTCTGGGCCAGACCCGCGGAGCTATGGCAGAGCGCCTCATCGACCGGGGCCAGGGCGGTCGGATCGATCCCCGGGCCGCCGGCAGCCCGGGGATCCAGGCCGATTCGAGCCAGGATGGCCAGCAGTTGCTGATGTCGCTCGGGCGTCATCCGAGCCGGCCGCCGGGGCGACGGGAAGGACACGACGGGAACATCACGAGATCCTCAGCATCAGCTTCAGGATGGCGAGCGGAGCGTCGGCGGGCTGCCGCGCCGCCGCGCCATTCCAGGCGAAAGGGGGTGAAAGCAGGACGTAAGCCGGGTTCTGTTCCCGCGGCGACAAGCCAGGCCTGGTGCCACAGGGGTGATCATCTATCTGGGACCAGCGTTGCCGCTGGCCTCGAGCGGCGCGTTCAAACGGGACCGGGAAATGGCCAACCGTGGTCCCTGGGCCTTGCTCCCAGCCGGGGTTTACCGAGCCGGCACCTCTCGATGCCGCTGGTGCGCTCTTACCGCACCCTTGCACCCTTGCCTGTGCCCCGAGGGGCCATCGGCGGTGTGTTTCTGTGGCACTCTCCTCACGGTTTCCCGCACTGGGCGTTACCCAGCAGGCCTGGCCATTGGGGAGCCCGGACTTTCCTCAGGACGGCCATCGCTGGAGCGCAGCTCCGCGATCCCGCCCGCGATCACCTCGCCTGCTTTCCCCCTCAACTTAGGGCAGGCTCCGCAGAGGCCCCCGCTCAGAAGCGGCCGATCCAGCCGCTGGCAGGCTGGGCTGACTTGCGGAGTCGGTAAGGTGATGCTCTGGGGCTGTAGCTCAGCCGGATAGAGCGACGGTTTCCTAAACCGTAGGTCGTGGGTTCGAGTCCCGCCAGCCCCGTTCTCCCAAGTTTGAGTCACAGCAAGGGTTTTGGCGGATTTACCCCCGTCCGCCGGGTTTCGCGCTAGCGATCCGGCAGCGTTGGGGCTGGGCCAGAGCGGGAGGAGCCGGTCGTGCCGCCATGGCCCAGCCCACCGGCCAGGAGCCTGTTGCGCATAGATCGCCTCAACCCTCTCGAGAGCCGCCCCCAAATCCCCCCAGATCCCAGTGACAGCAATCGATCTGAGCGATAAAACGGGACATGATCAAACCCAAAACCTTCCGCCCTTGGCTGCCAGGGCAGACCCACGCTGGCGGGGCTGGAGCCACCGGATCTCGAACCGCTGGAGAGCGATCAGATGCCCAGGCGCAGTTTGGCCCATCAAGCCGATGGCACTCCCACGGCCAAAACCCAGAGAAATCACCGCTCCGCGGAAGGCTTCGCCTAC
>CAYOCW010000115.1:0-5924 GCA_964402615.1 uncultured Cyanobium sp.
GCCACAGCGCCAAGCGCCTGGGCATTCCCTGTGCCGTGATCAGCACACCGCTGCACGTGCAGGACGTGCCGGCCCGCTATGCGCCGCAGATGGGTTGGGAGGGGGCCAATGTGATCTTCGACAGCTGGGTGCACCCGCTGATGATGGGCCTGGAGGAACATTTGATCGGCATGTTCCGTCACGACTTCGAGTTCGTGGATGGCCACCGCAGCCATCTGGGCGATGGGGCGCCGACGATGGCTCCGAGCGCCGATGCCCTGCACGCGGGGCAAGCGCTGATGGGCAGTGGCCTGACGCCGCCGAGCGCTGCAACGCCAGGCGGCTCAGCGGGGGGTGGCGCCAGCGGCGTGGCCCTGGCCGAGGCGCCTGCCGCCAGCGCCGTGGCCTTGGCCGAGGCGCCTGTCGCCGCTGCGGCTACGGGCAGCGCGGGCGAGCCGGTGTGGACGGCGGATGGCGAGGCGGAGCTGCACAAGATCCCCTTCTTTGTGCGCGGCAAGGTGCGGCGCAACACCGAAACCTTTGCCCGCGAGCGCGGCATCGTTCAAATCACGAGCGAAACCCTTTACGACGCCAAGGCCCATTTCAGCCGCTGAGGAAAGGTTGCAACCGCTGTCGCAAACGCACAGCGGTGTCCTCTGGTACGCCTAAGTCTTGCAATTTGGCCACGATTCCCGCTGGCCGCTTGAGCAGATCCAAGGCAAAGTTCCGGGACCAGAGGAGTTGAACAATTGGGCCGAGCTCCTCCGCTACCACCTGTTCCAAGCTCACCAAAAGTTCATCACTGATCGGAGATGAACGCTCCGGGGTGGAGGAATCTAACCCTTCGGTCTGCGGGGGGATGACGGGTGACGGCTCCGCAGCCAGAGAGTGATCCTGGTACGAGAACGCCTTCCGGCTGAGCTCTTGCATCGGCCCTTCTCCATCTTCAGGATGAGTTAGGAGGAACTGCTGGATGACGTTGACGAGTTCCAGAAAGCTGTGATCATAGCCCTTCTGAGACATGTCGATAAATTGAATGCCGGCCAAGCTATAGCTGAAGTCGAGCTCGATGGGGGAGGTATCCACTTTCAATGGCAAGATCGGTTTGCCGTTGGATTCAGCCAGCGACACCTCCTTGGCCACGTTCCTGGACTTCTGAGATGCCGCAGATACAACTAACAAGAAGACACGACAGTTCTGGATGCCCTCCACGATGGATGTTCTCCAGAGGCTGCCAGCTTCAATGGCGTTGCGATCCATCCACACATCAGCGCCTCGGGCCCGAAGATCGTCGTAAAGACGGTTGACCAGCTCTGAATCGCGCCGGGAATAGCTGAGAAAGATCGACATGGGCTCAGGATTTCTGGGCCAGGTTCATGGCGACAATAAAACTGACCCTAAGCCGCTCGAGACTGCGCTGCAGGCGATTCAGCTCCTCAATGGCGCCGGGCTTCGGAAAGGAGACGCTGTTCGGCGATTGACTCGCGGAATCCGCAACCACAGAGAACTTGGCCAGCGGCCTCACGAGCAGGTGGTCGAGAGCAAAAAACATGACCGCGGCCAGGGTGATGAGGCCAACGAGGATCAGCCCCAGCAGGCTTTTCTTGAGTTCTTCCTTCGTCGCGTTGATTTCACCCAAGGGGACCTTGACGACCTGGGCACCGATGATGTCGCCAACTTTCCAGTTGAAACCATTTTTCGGGCCATAGGCATTGAGCAAGCTCAGCGGCGCCTGCTCGGGTGTTGAGTGGCAACGCAAGCAGCTCGCGCTCGTCACAGTCAAGGGGCGCGCTGTATAGTGAAATGATAGGACCGGATTGATGTTGTCTCCGCTGACCTCCTGGAGCTTGGGGTTGGCCCTAAATCGCTGGATGATTGCGGCTTCCAGTTCGCTGGGCAAATCTTCGAGATTCGTTGGATATGTCACCGCTTCTCGATAGCGATAGTTGCGGAACTGCGGCATGGTCTCCATGACGCCAAAGACAGACTTGGCAGCATAGCTAGGCACCGACTCCGGCAAGAACCGTTCCGCTTGTTGGAAGTTGATCGGTTCGATAATCGGAGTTGTCTTCTCGTCTGCGTATTGCCTCACCGCCAACATGGTTTCCATCAAGGCTCGCGCCTGATTGTTAATCCGGGCAGTCGCTACGTTGCCAAGCAGGCGATCGAGGAGAACATAGGAGGTCAAACCCGTAAGCGAGATGACGGCAACCACCAGCAGGGCAAGCCACTGGGAGAGAGGGCGGCTCGTCATGATTCATGGCCATGGCTGCTGATGCCAATCTATCGGTGGATTGCACCAACCCGATTGGCTTGGCACGGCTGCTTCCGCCTGTTTGCAGAACGCGGTGCTCAACTGTGCTGGCTCTTCCACCTCTCCCTGGCCAGGGCGAGGGCGCCGGCGAGGGCGTCGCCGCGGGGCTCGATCAACCGCGCCGCCGGCAGCCGCGCGATCAAGGCCCGCCGGAAGCAGCGCTGGAAACAGACCAGCTGTTCGATCGCGCCCCCCAGGGCGCAGACCTCCGCGTCCTTCAGCTGCAGCGCCGTGGCCACCGCCACCACCATGGCGGCCAGCGCTCCTGCCGAGCGCTCCAGGATCGCCAGGGCCTGCGCATCTCCGTGGTTCGCCAGTCGCTCCACCACCGGGGCCAGCTGGGCGAAGCCGGCGGGTCCAAATCCTGGCTCCACCACCAGGGCCTTGAGCCGTTGCGGCGCATCGGCCGCCTCGGGCTCCAGTCCCAGGGCCTGCCAGAGGGCTGGACGCAGCGGCGCATCGGGCCGCCGGCCATCGGCCATCTCCAGGCTGAGGCTGAGCCCATCCCGGCCGATGTCGAGGGCGGAGCCGGCCCCATCCAGCAGCCAGCCCCAGCCGGCACAGCGATGTTCGCGACCGGCGCCATCGCGACCCACGGCGATCGTGCCGGTGCCGCTGATCACCACCACGCCGGGGCGGTCGGCCAAGGCGCCGCGCAGCGCCGTGCGCTCATCCCCCGTCACGATCAGGCGGTGCGGCGGCAAGCCGAGCGCCTCGGCCGCCAGCTCCAGCCCCTGCCGCTGCACGGCGCTGCCCTGCTCGATGCCGCTGGCGCCGACGGCGGCGGCGCTGGGGAGCGGCAGTCCCGGCTGGCCTTGGCGCGCCGCCGCCAGGCTTTGGCGCAGGGCCTGGCGGAAACGCGCCGGGCCATGGGCTGCGGCCAGGTGACAGACGCCAGGTCCCTCCCCCTCCGCCAGGATCCGCCCATCGTCGGCATCGGCGAGGCGGCAACGGGTGTGGGTTTGGCCGGCATCAAAGCCGGCGATCAGGACCCGGCCGACCGGACCAGCCCGCTGACCCTGGACTGCCGACGCGACGAGCGGCGGGCGTTGGCGGGAGGGATCGCCTGCCGGGGCCGGCAGGAGCGGCTCGGTGCGATCCGCCGCTCGCCCCGCGGCAACGGCTTCGGGTTGCAGGGAGGCCGGCGGCGGCTCGCTCCCTCGCCCCGCGGCCCCGTTGAAGCCGGGGGAGAAGGCGATGGGGCCAGCGCTGGTCACGCCGGGGAACGGTCGGTGGCCGGCCGCGCAGATCCGCTGCGGCCTGCCCCGTTCTGGGAGGCCGCCAGGGTCGCCAGGCAGAAGAAGGCGCTGAGTTGAACCTCAGGCCGGAAGAAGATGGTGTCGGTGAGGCCCTGGATCGCCAATCCGACGATCACCGCCACGGCGGCCAGGCTGGGCAGCACCAGCGGCCCCTGGCTGCGCCACTGGCTCAGGCCGGTGCGACAGGCCTCATAGGCCAGCCCCAGCCCCACCAACAGCCCAGGGATGCCAGCCTCCACGAGCAGCTCCAAGGGGATCGAATAGGTGCTGAGGGCATTGAACTTGGGGGTCTGGTAGATCGGATAAATCAGATTGAAGACGGTGTTCCCCGGGCCGATGCCCAGCAGCGGCCGCGCCTCGATCATCTTCACGGCCGCCTGCCACACGTTGATCCGGAAGTTGTTTGAGCTGTCTTCCCGGCCGACGAACAGGCTCATCATGCGCACCCGCAGCGGCTCAACCTGGATGACCAGCACCAGCAGCGCCGCGGCGCCGCCGATCAGCAGCAGCAGCGGCAGGGACCGGCGCCAGAACAGCGGCCAGTGCTGGATCGCCCGCCAGAGCAACAGCAGTCCCAGCAGCCCCAGGGAGGCGACCATGCCCAGCCAGGCGCCGCGGCTGTAGGTGAACACCATCGCCGCCACGCCCAGCAGCAGGGCCAGCAGCGCGTAGAGCCGGCGCAGCGGCTGCGGCCAGCGCAGCAGGGCGACGGCGGCGATCGGCAGCACCGGCAGCAGGAATCCACCCAGGAGATTCGGGTTGTCGAGGGTGCTGTAGATCCGCACCGTGCCCTCGGCCACCGAGTTGTCATCAGTCCAGCGGGCCAAGGCCGAGCCATTGCCGTACAGCTGGCGCAGGCCGAGGACGCTCGTGACCAATTCACCGGCCAGCAAGGCCGCGGCGATGCGGTCCCACCAGGCGGGGGCCGCGGCCAGCAACTGGCGCATCAAGGCGTAAACGCCCAGATAGCTCACCAGTTTCATCAACCCCTTGAAGGCCGCGAGCGGCACCGGCGAGAAGCCGGTGGCCAGCACCGCCACCGCTAGCACCGCCAGCAACCAGGCATTGATGCGGCCCACGCCGGCCGCCGGGGTCCGCAGCGCCCAGATCAACCACAACAGTCCGCAGGCGCTGATCAGCAACCCCAGGCCGCCGCGGGTGACCAGCGGCAGGCCGGCCATCAGGGCGCAGAGGATCCAGCCGGCGATCGTGGGCAGGTGACGCCCCAGCCAGCCGGCCGGCCAGGAGGCCAGCAGCCCCTGCCAGCGCAGCAGCAGGGGAGACGGGGCGGCCATGGGGACCATCAGCAACCGGCGGAAACTCCGGGATTATGGGCTGGACGCTCGCAGCTGTCCGGTGGCGAGGCGCCGTCGGGGGCCGCCTGCCGTGGGATGTCCGGGTCGTCAGACCTGTTCTCCAGCGCTGCCGCGGCGAGCTCCAGCAGCGGTAGCGGCGGCACCGGCCCGTCGCGGCGGGTCAGGAGCACCCGCCACACCGGCAGCCCTTGGGCGAGCACATGGCGTTCGCGCTCCGTCGCCAGGGGCAGGGGATTGTGGGGCAGCCAGGGGCTCCCCTCCGGCTCCGGCCGGCTGAAGCAGCCGCTGGCGTCCACCAGGGCCAGCATCGGTTCGATCAGCTCCGCCACGTCGCTCTGCAAAAACAGCTGGCGGCCCGGTGCCAGGGCCAGGGCGAGGGCCCGCAGCAGCGCCGGTTGCAACAGGCGCCGCTTGTGGTGCTTTTTCTTGAACCAGGGATCGGGAAATTGCAGGCTGACCAGCTCCAACCGTCCGGACGGCAAGTCAGCCAACCAGGCCGGCAGGCTGATATTGGCGTTGGCGAACACAAATGCCAGGTTGGTGAGCCCCAGGGCCTGGCGGTCGGCTTCGGCGGCGGCCACCAGGGAGCGGCGGATTTCCAGACCGAGGTGGTTGCGTTGCGGGTGCAGCGGCGCTAGCGCCAGCAGGAAGCGACCACGGGCGCTGCCGAGATCGAGGTGCAGGGGCAGATTGGGCTCGGCAAACAAGGCCTGCGGTGGCGGCAGGGGCCGGGGCAGTTGGTAGAAGCGGCTGAGCGGGTTGACGTGCTGGCGAACCATGGCAGCAGCGGGGCTCAGGATGGCGCGACGGGGTCCGCCACCAGGAAGGCCCAGCTGGCGGTGTAGCCGTGCAGGTGGGTGCTGCCGCCGATCGGGCCGATTTCGCCGTTGCAGAACACGCCGCTGATCGGCAGGTCCGGGAAGGCTTCATGGCAGAGGCGCACGTCGCCATCGGGCTGGCCGTAAAGGCCCTGGCCGCGGCCGAGACAGGCGAACAGCAGGGCGGTGAGCGGCTGGTTGTGCTGCCGGGCCAGGCGGTGCAGCAGCTGGCGCGATT
>CAYOCW010000116.1:0-5913 GCA_964402615.1 uncultured Cyanobium sp.
ACCACACGGGGCCCGCTTCAAAGTAGCGGTAGTTGAGGTGCACCGTCGGCACATAGGGGTTGCGGGGGTGCAGCACCATTGAGGTGCCGGTGGCAAACCAGTGCTGGCCCTCGGCTTCGGGCCGCTGGCTGAGGATCGAGGGGGGCAACCGGTCGCCCTCCACCTCGGAGAAGTTCACGCCCCCTTGCTCGAACACCCGGCCGCCCTTCATCACCCGCGAGCGTCCACCACCGCCCTCCGGCCGCTCCCAGCTCTCCTCCTGGAACGTCCCTTCGCCATCGAGTTGTTCCAGGCCGGCGCAGATCGAATCCTGCAGGCCCCGCAGCAGCTCCCGGGCACGGCTGCGGGACTCGGCGGGTGGCACTTGCATGGCGAACGAATGATGGTGAGAGGCAGAACGCCCTAGTCCTACCCGCGGACGGGGCCCGGGCGGAATCGGCGCTGGCGGGACGCTGCCGACACAACGGCTCGCCTTGCCTAGGATCTCACCCCCTGCAGCGCGTTTCGCCCGGATGGCCACAGCCGAACAGGCCCTTGACGCCCTCGCGCCCCTCGTCGATGCCGGCAGCGGCCGTTCCCTTCTGGAGCTGGGTTGGCTGCGCCAGGTGCGGGTGCAGGATCGGCGTGTGGTGGTGCAGCTGGCCTTGCCCAGCTTCGCCAGCAGCCAGCGCGATCGGATTGCCAAGGCCACCCGCCAGGCCTTGCTGGCCCTCGACGCCATCGAGGACGTGCAGATCGAGGTCGGCCAGCCCAGCGCCCCCTCCTCCGGCCCGATCGGTGGGGCCGGCCACGGCAGCGGTGGCCACGGCAGCGGTGGTCACGGCAGCGGTGGTCACGGCCAGCTGCCGGAGCGGCAGCCGATTCCCGGGGTGGAAACGGTGATCGCCGTCAGCAGTGGCAAGGGGGGGGTGGGCAAGAGCACCGTGGCGGTCAACCTGGCCTGTGCCCTGGCGGCCTCGGGTCTGCGCGTGGGCCTGCTGGACGCCGACATCTATGGCCCCAACGCGCCGACGATGCTGGGGGTGGCGGACCGCACGCCGGAAGTGCGGGGCAGTGGCCATGAGCAGATCCTGGTGCCGATCGACAGTTGCGGCTTGGCGATGGTGTCGATGGGGCTGTTGATCCAGGAGAACCAGCCGGTCGTTTGGCGCGGACCGATGCTCAATGGCATCATCCGACAGTTTTTGTATCAGGTGGAGTGGGGGCAGCGCGATGTGCTGATCGTCGACCTGCCCCCCGGCACTGGAGATGCCCAGCTCAGCCTGGCCCAAGCGGTGCCGATGGCCGGCGTGATCATCGTCACCACGCCGCAGAAGGTGGCCTTGCAGGATGCGCGTCGCGGTCTGGCGATGTTCCTGCAGATGGGCATTCCGGTGTTGGGCGTGGTGGAGAACATGACCGCCTTCATCCCCCCCGACCTGCCCGATCGCCGCTACCCGATCTTTGGCAGTGGCGGCGGCCAGCTGCTGGCGGAGGAGGCCGGCGTGCCGCTGCTGGCCCAGCTGCCGCTCGAGCTGGTGGTCCAGCAGGGCGGCGACAGCGGCGAGCCGGCGCTGCTCTCGGCACCGCAGTCGGCCACCGCCCGGGCCTTCGTCGCGCTGGCCCAGCAGCTGCGCCAGCGCTGCGACCTGCGGGCGGTGCGCCGCTGATGCCCCGCCTGCCTCGGTGACCTTTGCCCTGCCGCGCCGCCGCGAATCCCGCTGGCGCCGCCGCCGGCCCGGGCCCGACCGGGTGCTCTGGGGCGTGCCCCTGGCCCTCACCGGCCTGGCGGGCATCGTGATCGCCAGCACCCAGCGCCAGGCCGACTATGCCGACTGGTACCAGCACTGGATCACGGCCGCGATCGGCATGGTTCTGGCGCTGCTGCTGGCCCGCTTGCCGGTGGATCGCCTGCGGCCGTGGCAGTGGCCGGTTTACGCCATCACCATCCTGAGCTTGATCGCCGTGCGGCTGGTGGGGACCTCGGCGCTGGGGGCCCAACGCTGGATCAGCATCGCGGGCTTCCACGTCCAGCCCTCGGAGTTCGCCAAGTTGGCGGCGATCCTCCTGCTGGCGGGTGTGCTATCGCGCTATCCCGTGGAACGACCCGTGGATCTGTGGCGGCCCATCGGCCTGATCGGCCTTCCCTGGGCGTTGGTGTTCATCCAGCCGGATCTGGGCACCTCACTGGTGTTCGGCGCCGTGCTGCTGGCGATGCTGTTCTGGGCGGGCATGCCGCTGGCCTGGCTGGTGTTGCTGCTCTCGCCGCTGATCACCGCGATCGGTGCTGGCAGCTTCGCCTGGTCGCTGTTGGCCTGGTTGCCCTTGGTGGGCTGGCTGGCCTGGTGCTCGCTGCCCTGGAAGCGGCTGGGGCTGGCGGTGGTGATGGCGGTCCAGGGGCTGTTTGCCCTGCTCACCCCCTACCTCTGGTTGCACGGCCTCAAGGCCTACCAGAGGGAGCGGCTGGTGCTGTTCCTCGACCCGTCCAAGGATCCCCTGGGCGGCGGTTACCACCTGCTGCAGAGCCAGGTGGGCATCGGCTCGGGGGGGCTCTGGGGCACCGGCCTGATGCAGGGGTACCTGACCAAGTTGCGCTTCATCCCGGAGCAGCACACCGACTTCATTTTCAGCGCCATCGGCGAGGAGACGGGCTTTGTCGGCTCGTTGCTGGTGGTGCTGGCCTACGTGCTGTTCTGCCAGCGCTTGCTGCGCATCGCCAACCAGGCCCGCAGCGACTTCGAATCCCTGATGGTGGTCGGAATCGGTGCGATGCTGATGTTTCAGGTGCTGGTCAACATCTGCATGACCATCGGTCTGGGACCGGTCACCGGCATTCCCTTGCCCTGGGTGAGCTACGGACGCTCGGCCATGCTTGTCAACTTCATCGCCCTGGGGCTGTGTGCCGCCGTCGGCCGCCGCGGCAGATTCGGCAGCCGCTGGTGGTGACCCTGGCCGAGCTGAGGGCCCTATTGGGCCAAGGCGTTCCGCCGGCTCGTGGCGATGAGGACAGCGTGCGGCGCCAGTGGTGGGCCGCCTTGGCCACCCTGCAGGAGGACCTGCTCTCGGAGCCCGACCAGCGGGGGGCGTGGCTGGCGGCCCCGCTGCCGGCCCTCTATGAACCGGCCTTGCTGTGCAGCCTCTCCGGCTGGGTCTGGACGCCGACACCTCTGGATGGTCTGCGCTCCAGCGTCGCGCCGCGGTTGCCGCAGGGTTGTGCCGCGGCCTCCATCCCCCGGGAGAGCCCCGAAGCCCTCGCGGCTGGCGGATTTCAACAACTGCAACTCCAGCCGGATGACGGCACCGATCCGTTGCTGATCCTGATCACGCCGCAACTGCAGGTGGCCCTGGCCCTCGATGGTCCCGCTGCCGGTCGCCGCCTGCTGGCGCGCTTTGATGCCGACGTGCTGTCCTCCGTCTTTGGTCTGGTGGATCGCCGGCTCCAGCAGGATGATCCCGAAGGCGCCACGCGGCTGCGACGCGTGCTGCAGGAGTTGGGTCCCCTGCACAATGACCCCTGCTTGGCGCTGCGGTTCTGGCCGCTGTTGGCGCAGCGGCTGGCCAGCATGGCCGCCAGCGTCACGTTGCAGCCCCTGGTGGCGGCGGCGCGGTCCCCACGACCGACGTCCGAGCCGAGCGGAGCCGTCGCCAGCTTCGGGGCCGTGCCCTCCGCGAGCGACGTTGGCGAAGCGACCGCCCGCCATCTCAGCGCGGAGCTGGCGTTGCTGGAGGCGATCACCCACGAGGTGCGCACCCCCCTGGCGACGATCCGCACCCTGATCCGTTCCCTGCTGCGCCGTCAGGACCTCACGCCCCTGGTGCGCCAACGGCTGGAACAGATCGATGGAGAGTGCAGCGAACAAATCGATCGCTTCGGGCTGATCTTCATGGCGGCGGAACAGCAGCGGCAGTCCGCCAGCGGCCAGGCGCCGAGCGGGGGCCTGCTGGCCCGCACCGATCTGGCGGCCCTGTTGGGTCAGTTTGAGGATCTCTGGCGACGCCAGCTGGCCCGCCGGGGTTTGGAGTTGAGGTTGGTGATCGCCGCAGACCTGCCGCCGGTGCTCAGCGATCCCACGCGGCTGGGGACGATGCTAGGCGGGCTGGTGGACCGCTTCAGCCGCAGCCTGCCCAGTGGCAGCCAGGTGCAATTGAGCCTCGGACCGGCGGGGGCGCGGCTGAAGCTGCAGCTGAGCAGTCGCCATGCCGAGCCGGCCAGCGGTGGCGACGTCGACCCGCAGCGCAGCGAGCGGGTGGGTCCCGTGTTGAGCTGGAACCCCGCGACCGGCAGCCTGCAGCTCAGCCGACGCGCCACCCAACAGTTGTTTCACCGCCTGGGGGGGCGGCTCACCGGCCGGGGCAACACCAGTCTCACCGTGTTTTTTCCGGTGGCAGGCCAGACCGACTGAGCGTCGGCCCGGCGGCCGCCGACGGCCCAGATTTGTTGACGGGTGTGAAGAGATCGCATGGGTCCCGGCGGGAGGCCAAAATCACGGTGCTAGCTTCCCGTTGACAACGGTCCTTGAGCCATGCCAGCGACGGCCCTGAACGGTCAACTTCCGAAGTACATCGGCAGCACAGGTGGCCTGCTGAATTCGGCCGAAACCGAAGAAAAGTACGCCATTACCTGGACCAGTTCCAAGGCCCAGGCCTTTGAGCTCCCCACCGGCGGCGCTGCCGAAATGAATGAGGGGGAGAACATCATGTATTTCGCCCGCAAGGAGCAGTGCCTGGCGCTGGGCACTCAGCTCCGCAAGTTCAAGCCCCGGATCGACGATTACAAAATCTATCGCATTTATCCTGGCGGTGATGTCGAGTATTTGCACCCGAAAGACGGCGTCTTCCCTGAGAAGGTCAACGAGGGTCGCGCCATGGTGGGCCACAACCCCCGCCGCATCGGCGCTAATCCAAATCCCGCCAGCCTCAAGTTCAGCGGTCGCAATACCTACGACGCCTGAGCCGGGCACGGCCAAGGCTTAGAAAGGCGGGGCTGAAGCCCCGCTTTTTTGTCTCTCCCCTGCCGTTCCGCCTGTGGCCGCGATGCCGGGACCTGATCTCTCCTCCTTCCTGGCCGAAGCCGCCCGAGGGCCCGAGGCCTTCGGCGGCGCCAACCTGATCCCTTTGTGGCGCCGTTGCCCCGCCGATCTGGAGACGCCCCTCACCACCTGGTTGAAGGTGGGCGCTGGGCCTCATCCGGGTGCGCTGCTGGAGTCGGTGGAGGGGGGAGAACGGGTCGGGCGCTGGAGCATCGTCGTCAGCGATCCGCTCTGGACCCTCACCTGCCGCGGCGAGCAGGCGCAGCGGCGTTGGCGCGATGGCCGTCACGATGAGCTGAACGGCAATCCCTTTCAGCTGCTGCGCCAGTGTCTGGGGATGTTGCGGCCGGCCCCCGTGCCAGGCCTGCCGCCGATGGGACAGCTGTTCGGCGTCTGGGGCTACGAGTTGATCCGCTGGATCGAAGCGAGCGTGCCGGTCCACCTGCCGGAGCCGGATGCGCCACCGGATGGCTGCTGGATGCTGGCCGACAGCCAGCTGGTGTACGACCAGGTGAAGCGGCAGATCACCCTGGTGGCCTATGCCGACCTCAGCCAGGCAGCGGCGCCGGAGCAGGCCTGGTACCAGGCGGCGGCCCGGCTGGCCAACCTGGAGGCCCGGCTGTCTGCCCCCCTGCCTGCGAGCGCCACGCCACTGGCCTGGTGCGATGCGGCGGGTCCCGACCTGCCGGTGACCAGCAGCTTCAGCCCGGCGGCGTTCAAGGCGGCGGTGGAGCAGGCCCGCGAGCACATCGCCGCCGGCGACATCTTTCAGCTGGTGTTGAGCCAGCGACTGGAAACCCGGGTGGCGCGGGATCCGCTCGACATCTACCGCAGCCTGCGGATGGTCAACCCGTCGCCGTACATGGCGTTCTTCAACTTTGGTGACTGGTATCTGATCGGCTCC
>CAYOCW010000117.1:0-5850 GCA_964402615.1 uncultured Cyanobium sp.
GTGAAACGGCAGCGCTTTCCCTTCACCTGGCTGGAGTGGAGCCGCAACCACCAGCACACCCTGCTGGAGGACTTTCTGGTGCTGTTTGATCAGGCCACGGTCCAGGAGCCCTGCCGGGAGCAGCTGCGCCAACACCTGCTCGCCGAGGGCGAGGCCACTCCACTGTTTCAGCGTCAGCTGCTGCTGCGCCTGGAGGCTCTCTCTGCCGAGCGGCGGCGGCTGATCAATCAGGGCAAAGCCCTCGCCAAGCGCTCACGAAAACTCGCTGCCATCCCGGCCGACTCCCTGCTGGAGGCCCAGCGAGAGGAAAAGGACGAGGTGCTGCGCGAGCTACAGGCCTACGCCGACCTGCGCAAGGACCTGGAAAACCGGCCCCTGCTGCAGATGCTCACCGATGAGGGTTTTCTGCCCAACTACGCCTTCCCGGAAGCGGGAGTCACCCTCAAGTCGGTGCTCTGGCGCCGCCTCACCCGCAAGCCCCAGGCTGGCCGCAGCAGCGAAGACCTCAACCTTCTGCGACGCCCACCAGGTGAAGGAGATGGCGAGGCTGCGCCAGATGATCGCCACCAGCGACGACGCCCTCACCCGCATCGCTGACGACCGTGACGAGCGCAGTTCGAGCTTCTTTCAGCGGCAGCTGTTGATCCTTCCCGATCTCAACCGCATCGAGACCACCCTGGCGATGCATGACGCCGAATTTCCCTTCGGGGCGGAGTTCATCGCCTCCACCACCTTCCGCGAGATCAACTTCGGGGCACTCAATTTGGTCGGCAACGGCCACCAGATCGCCGGCCAGCAGTTCCGCGTGCGCGGCTTTGAGATCTGCAGCGGCTGCGGCAAGGTGCTCTCCGGCCCGCCCGCCGCCAAGCAGCACGCCTACAGCTGCCGCTATCGCGACACACCCGACAACGCCAAGGTGCGCAAACTCCTGTTCATGTACCGGGAGTTCCAGTCGGAGGCCCTGCGCTTCCTGCTGCCGGATCGCCTGTTCTGGGACGACAGCGGCCAGAGCAGCTTCCAGGCCGCGTTGCGCCTGGGGCTCAAAACCCACTTCAGCGGCAAGGTGGATCACCTCCAACCGGCCGTCTCCAGCGAACCCCAGGCCCCAGCCGGCGAGGGCCATAGCCCTGGAGGGCCCAGCAATCAGCGCAAGACCTTCCTTTACCTCTACGACTCCATCCCGGGCGGCACCGGTTATCTCCGCCAGCTGGTGGAACAGGGCGGTGACCGTCTGCGGCCGGTGTTCGAGGCGGCCCGCGACGTGATGCAGGCCTGCTCCTGCAACGACGGCTGCTACCGCTGCCTGTTCGCCTACCGCAGCCGCTACGAGCGTGACCGCATCAGTAAGGCCCGGGCCCTGGAGCAGCTTCAGGCCCTGCGCAGTCGCTGGGAGCAGCTGCAGAGCAGCCGCCGCAGCCTCACCGCCGTCACCATCACCACCCAGGTGGAACTTGGCCGGGAGCCGGGAATCGACGAACCGTCGCGCTGTGACTTCCTGATTACCCCCACCACCGGCGGCCGAGCGATTGCCGTCTACACCGATGGCTGGGACTATCACCGCGGCCGCCTCGACAAGGATGTGCGGCAGCGCATGGCACTGCAGCGCTCCGGCCGCTACCGCTTCTGGGGCCTCTGCTGGGACGACGTGGTCGGCAGGGCCAACGGGCCTGCTGATCCCCTGCCTGCCAATGGGCTGCTGCTGGGGCTGGCGCCGAGTTTCCGCCGCGATCCGGCCGCCTTCGCGGAGCAGTGGTTGGCGCGTTCACGCTTCCCCGCCGCAGAGCAGCGCTTCCTGGTGGAGCTCGTCAACTCCTTCCAGCAGAACGGCCAGTCCCTCAGCTCCACCTGCGTCACCGCCACCAGCGGCGAGGCCGTGAAGACCCTCGCCGCACGCTTTGCAGCCGCTGGCATTGCCACCCGGGTGATCACGGCGGAGGAGGCGGATGACCCCAGCGACAACGCGCTGCGCCTGGCCACCATGCACCGCGTCAAGGGGCTGGAGTTCGATCACATGCTGATCCCTGGCCTGAGCGCCGGTGTGTTGCCCCAGCGCCGGATGCTCAACGCCTGCCCCGACCAGGTCTCAAGGGATGCCTTTGAGCAGCGCGAACGCTCACTCCTGCATGTCGCCGCCACCCGTGCCCGCAAGCGTGTTGTGATCACCTGGTCAGGCGAGCCCTCCCCCTATCTGCCGCGGCAATGAGCTCAAGGCCCCAACCTGCTCAGGTTGGGGTCCCATCTGGCTCAGCAATGGCGTCCGCCCGAGCGCGACCGCCGCTGAGGCGGCTCGCGCCATTGCCTTCCAGAGGCTTGCGCTGGCCGGCCGTATCCACGAGCGGACCTGGGATCCGAGCTGCGATCAGGTGAACGAGTTGTAGTTGGGAGGCGTGCTGCTGGGCTGCTGGTCGCGGCTGACGCCGGTGAGCAGGGCCTTCTTGCTGAGCAGGTAGTCCACCAGCTCCTGCTGCAAGGTGAGCAGCTCGCTGGTGCAACCGCGGAAGGCGGCGCGATGGCGGATCTCATCGTGACGGGTGTGCAGATCGCGCAGCATCAGCTCGATGGCATCGAGGCGCGAGCTCTGGACCCGCGGGGCCGTAGCCGTATCCATGAGTTGGACGAAGCGGAAGATGTCTGTAGCGTATGCAACGCCCCAGGGCTTTGCGAGGGCGGTCGCTGGCGGCCACTGCCGCAGCGCCGCCACTGTCGCAACTGGCGACGCCGCAGTCGTTCACTGGGCCCCAGCTCGGCGCCGCGCCAGAGCCGATCCAGCTCGGCCTCGAAATGGCGGGCCAGGGCGGGCGAATCGATCCGCAACAAAAGCTCATCGTTTTGATGGGCGGCGGAGGGGCTCCAGTTGAACGAGCCGCTGATCAGCCGCTGCCGATCCAGCACGGCAAATTTGTGGTGCAACTTGTCACCCCCCGCCAGGCGCGGGATGCCGAGGCCCTCAAGCGGTCGCTGCCAGCCTCGGTTGTCGGCCTCAATGGCGCAAAAACGATCCGGGATCGCCACCCCCATCAGGTCGAGCACCTCGCTGAAGGAGCGATGGGCGAAGCCGGGATCCGCCAGCAGGCGAATCGCCACGCCCCGCTGCCGCAGCACCGCCAGGGCATCGGCCAGGTTCTGGGCGGAGAACACGAACAGGCTGAGATCCAGCCGCCGCCGCACCGTGGTCAGCTGCCGCTCCAGCCACAGCAGGCCGTGATTGGGATCAAGGCGGCGGTGCGGGGCGAACAGCACCTCCACCGGCGTGCTGCCCACCAGCACCCGCCGAGCCGGGCCGCTGGCCTTGCCCAACCCGAAGCGGCTGTCGCTCTGGCCGCCGGGACCGTCGCCCCAAAGCTTGTCGAACTCCTCCACGAACAGGGCCGCCAAGGCGGGGCTGCGCAGCCGCAGCAGATGGTTCACATTGCCGCGGGTGCGCGGATCATCGGCATCGCCATGGACGCAGGAGGGGCTGAAGTTGGTGGAGCCCGTCACCACCACGCGCCGATCCGCCACCAGAAATTTGTGGTGCATCAGGCCGCTGCCGGCGCTGCCATCGGCGGTGTCGTCCAGCAGCGGCACGCCGCCGCGCCGCAACAGCGCCACCGCATCCCCCTGGTTGAGGCGCTGCAGCAGCTGCCAGCGTTGGCGCTGGTGGGAATTGAGGTCGCTGGCGTGCTGCTCGCTCCAGGGTTGGGAGTAGGTGTTTTCCAGCACCACCCGCACCCGCAGGCCCTGCTGGTGACGCCGCACCAGGGCCTCCGCCACCCGCGGCAGCGACAGTTCCTGCACCGCCACCAGGATCTCCTGGCGGGCCTGGCCAATGCTGTCGAGGATCAGGGCCTCCAGGTCATCGCCCTGGCGCCACTGGCCGCTGATCGGACTGCGGTACTGGGCGCTGCTGCGGTGGTTGAAGGCCACCTCCACTCCCTCCGGCAAGGGCGGCAGGGGTTCCTCTCCACCGCTGCGTTGCACCGAGGCCGGACCGCAGGCAACGAGCAACAGCCCCGCCGCGGCCGCCAACAGCGCGGCTGCGGGCACGGCGGCAGCCGCGCGGAGCTGCGTCGGCTGCCGAGGCGCCGCCGGAGGGAGCCGGTGGGGCTGGGATCGTGTCATCACGGGGGAGCGGAGCCACCCTGTCAGGGTTCCCGGGTGCGGTCCGCGGGCGGGCGGCCCAGCCTCAGATCGCTGAACCGGCACGGATCGCGATGGCGGATTCCCGGAAGCGAGGTGCCTTGTGCGTTTGGTCTGCATTGACAATCAGCCGCCCGACCTCCCGGCAAGAGAGACAATCGACCCCAAGAGCATGATTGCCTCTTTTGCACCAGACCTTCAAGGCAAGACTCAAGGAGGCTCTGAAAAACCTCCGCCAGCAGCTTGGGCATCCAGGATGCCGCAAGGGATTTTGAGGTCAGGCGTGGGCGGATGCCGGGGTTGTCCAGAGGTTCCTTAACTTCATGAAACCAGGGTTCAACACCGCGGGTTCAAGCTGGCTTGGGACGGGATGCCGAGAGCGAGTCGGGCTGTGATCAGCCGAGACTGTCGCTGGCGGTGGCAGCAGCCATCAACGCGAGGAAAGCGCGGAATCGATCGCGGTTGGTGGGGCCGGGGTCGAGCTGGAGGCGTCCGGAAAGCAGAGCGCATCGATTTGCGAGAGCAGCTGCCTGCCTCTGGCGTTCTGCTCTCTCAGCTGCTCGGTTTCGCTCTCGATCTGCTTCAAGCGACTCTCGCTGTCTTGCATCCTCTGCTCGCTGGTGGCGATACTCGTCTCGATGGAAGCGATACTCCTCTCGATGGAAGCGATACTCCTCTCGATCAAGGCGAGCTTTCTCTCGTGATCGGGATCGCGTCGCCAATTGAGCATCGACAACAACAAGCGCCAGCGAGGCAGCGATGAGCCAGACGCCCCATTGCTGCTGGAGGGCAACGCGGTTGCCGCCGATGGTGATGTGGTCATCGGAGGAAAACAGAGCAATCAAGGCGATCACGCTGCCGCCGGCCGCTTCCAGCAGCCCTTGGCGATCGAGACCCAGCGGCGGAAGAGGGGCAGCAGCCGTAGGCGGCGGCGAGGGTGGCAGCGGCGAGGGTGGCGGCGGTAGGAGTGGTGGTGCTGGGGGCGATGGCTGGGATTCTGGCTCGGTGGGACCGGGATCCGCAGCGGGGGATTCGCCGGGCATGGCGGGCAGCAGCGCAATCCACCAACTTAGTATACGTGTTCTATCCCGCAGCTGGCTGGCGCCGCGGCGGATCGAGGCGGGCGTTGCGGGATGCGAGCCGCTGAGCTTGGCGGTGCTGTAGCGGTCCGCCACCAGGTCCTCCAGCAACGTCGTCAAGGCCGGGTACGAGACGATCGCCGAGGGCAAGGCGGAGATGGTGATCGCGAGGCAGGTGATTGCGCAGGAGCACAAACCGCTGCATCAGGTCCATGGTGGCCTGAATAATCGGCAGTTCGCCGCGGTTGGGGGTGGCCATGGGGGCGGAATCGCGCTGGTGATGCCCAAAAATCGAGGCGCCTGCGGCGCCAGCCCGGAACAGCCCAGCAGCCAAAAACCCAACAGCCAGGGCCAAACCAAACAGCCCAAGTGCCAAGGGCTCAAGGGCTCAAGAACCAAGAGGGGAGCCTGGGGGGAGACAGCAGACGCGGAACCCAACGCTGCCGATAAGGTTGACCGGGTGGATGCTGTACCGGCAGGCCGAGCGGCAGACGTGGGGATCGTTGAACCAGGAGCCGCCGCGCAGCAGCCTCAGCTCCTTCTGGGCCGATCCCAGGGCCTCCAGGGCCGGATCCACCCCCTCCCAAGGCAGGCCAGCGCTGGGCCATCCCGCGCCCGTCGGGTCGGGATGCCACTGGTCGCCGCACCACTC
>CAYOCW010000118.1:0-5699 GCA_964402615.1 uncultured Cyanobium sp.
CTGCGGAAGAGATCGCGCACGCGGCTGGCGCCGACGCCCACGAACAGCTCCACGAACTCTGAGGCCGCCATCGAAAAGAACGGCACGCAGGCCTCGCCAGCAATGGCCCGCGCCAGCAGTGTTTTGCCGGTGCCGGGGGGGCCGACCAACAACACCCCTTTGGGGATTTTGGCGCCGATGCTGGTGAAGCGTTCCGGGGATTTGAGGAAGGTGACCACCTCCTGGAGCTCTTCCTTCGCCTCGCCGATGCCGGCCACATCCTCGAAGCGAACCGCGACCGTGCCTTCTGGCTGCAGGCGGGGCTGGCTGCGGCCGAAGCCCATCGCCTTGTTGGTCACCTGGGCCGAACGCCGCACCAGCAGGGCCAAGGCCATGACCAGCAGCAGCACGAGGACGACATTGGAAAACAGCGAGGCCATCGCCTCGTCGCGGCGCTCGTCGCGCACCGTGAGCGGCACATTGGCCTGCTGGGCCGTATTGAGCAGCAGTTGATTCGAATCGCGGAACACCGCCACATGGGAGCGACCGCCGTTCTTGAGGGCGACATCCACATAACCCTGGCGCGGCGACAATTGCAGTTCTGCCACCCTGCCGTCGCGAATGGCCTGCAGCAGTTGGCTGTAGCTGAGATTGTCGGTCTGCCCCCCCAGGCTCCAGCCCCGCACGCTGGGCTCGTCGGGACGGCCGGGGGTCTGGGTCGGTGAAGCGGGCCGGACGACGGGACTGCCTTGGGTCTGGGGGCCACCGGCCGGGCCGGCGGCGCCTGGCTGGCCGGCCAGGTCGCCGGGGCCGGCGCCGTCGCGACCCGGCTTGGCGGTGCCCGGCGTTGGCGCCTGAGCGCCGCCGGCTTCAGCCTGACTCCGCTGGGGGGAGGCCGTGTTGATGCCCGCCGTGCTGTCCGAACTGGGGGAGCTGCTCACAGCGCTGAATCGATGCCAGGAGTTTAGCGATTTGACGAAGGGCGGATCGGCGACAGAGGATGAGCGATCGCTTGAAGTTGGTCAGCCGAGATGGCAGTTCCCAAGAAGAAAACCTCGAAAGGCAAGCGCAACCAGCGTCACGCCCACTGGAAGGCCAAGGCCGGCGACGCGGCCCAGCGGGCCCTGTCCCTGGGCAAGGCGGTGCTGAGCGGTCGCGCCCAAGGTTTCGTGTACCCGATCAGCAGCGACGCCGACGAGGACGAGGGCTGATCCCAGTACCCTGCCGCCGTCGGGGCGCCATAGAGGTGAGCCCCGTCTCGAGCCGCGGCTCACCTGTGGCGGCCTTGCGCCCGTGGCGGAGCCCACCCACCCGCACGGGCCCAGCCGGCTCAGGAGCCGAGCTTGAAGGCTTCGAGCACGACGGCATACACGCTGCCGATGCGCAGGTTGTCGACCAGAACCCAGCCGAGGCCGGGTTCGCCCTGCAGCCAGCGCGTCCGCAGGCGCACCGCCAGCTCGACCAGCAGCAACAGGATCAACCCGGCCCCCGGCCGTCCGCCGGGAGCCGCCAGGCGCCAGGGCGCCGTGAGGTTTTGGCCCAGCCAGTAGCCCAGCAACAGGCCGAGCAGCGCCAGGCTGGCGCCACGCCAACTGTTCCTCACCTGAGCTCCCAGGGCTCGGCTGAGGCTGACTAGCGCCGCCTCGAAGCGGGTCGGTTGGGGCGGCGGTGGCGAGGTCATGGCAGCGCTGTGCTCCCGCAGGACCGGCAGCCGATCCGGCTGAGGTTCCCATCAGAGCCGGATTCGAGCGGCGGGTCAAGCCAGGCTCGTCGCGGTTGTGCTGGGCAGCGACGCGCTCAGCCATTGGGCAGCAGCATCTCCAGCCAGGCCAAGCTCACCCGACCCTCGGGACAGGCGGGCCCCTGGAGCAGCGTCAGCGGTCGCGCCTCGTCACCGAGGCTGTCCACCACGGCGCGGGCGTCGGCAAAGCAGGCTGGCGACTCCCGGGCCGAGGGTTGGCTCAGGCTCACCAGGCAGGCCAACCCTGCGCCGCTAGCGGCTGCCAAGCCGTTGCCGGAATCCTCCAACGCCAGCAGCCGCTCCGCGCCGCTGCCAAGCCGGGCCAGGGCCAACCGATAGGCTTGCGGGTCGGGCTTTTTGGCAGTCACGTCCTCGCCGCAAATCCAGAAGCCAAAGGCCTGCCGCAGCTCTCCGAGCACGCCGTTGGCCAACGCCTCCACCGCCTGCCGCGAGCTGGTCGTGACGATCGCCTGGGTGAGGCCGGCATCCCGGGCCTCCCGGATCAGTCGAGCCACCCCGGGCCGCAGGCCCAGCTCCCCCGCCGCCACCAGCCTGGCGTAATGGGCCTGTTTGGCCGTCACCAAGGCGTCGAGGAGCGAGGGCAGCGGCTCCTTCCCGGCCTCGGCTTGCGTCAGAAATGCCGCCAGGCGCTCGCGCCCGCCGCTGATCGCCAACAGCTTGAGATAGGTCTCCGTGTCCCAATGCCAGGGCAGGCCGAGGTCGGCGAAGGCGCGGTTGAAGGCCAGGCGGTGGCCCTCCAGCTCGGTCTCAGCGAGGGTGCCATCCACATCCCAGAGCAGGGCGCGGAGGCGGCGGGCCACGGCAAGGCGAGCAAGGCGATCCGCTGAAGCTACGGCTGCCGCGACCGCCCTGGACCCGCACAATGCGGAGATATGCCGGTTTGTCCCTTGTCCAACGCCTCCGTGGAGCAGCGCTGGCGGTTGCCCTCCCCCCTCGCGGCCTTCGCCCACGATCTACCCCCATGGGCGGCGGGTCTGCCAACGGAGCTGCTGGCGGTGCTGCAACGGCGCGGTCTCAACGAGCCCGCGGCGCTGGCGGCGCTGCTGGATCCGCCGCCGGCGCCGCCCCCGGAGGAGCACTTCGCCGACCTGCCTCGGGCCTGTGCGCGGTTGATGCAGGCCTGTCGCGAGGGCGAGCGCCTCGCCATCTGCGGCGACTATGACGCCGATGGCATGACCAGCACGGCGCTGTTGATGGGCGTGTTGCGCCAACTGGGGGCCCGGCCGGAAGCGGCGATTCCCAGCCGCATGGAGGATGGTTACGGCCTCAACGCTGCCATGGTCGAGCGGCTGGCGGCCAGCGGCATCACCCTGCTGATCACCGTCGACAATGGTGTGGCGGCCACGGAGGCGCTCGAACGGGCCGCGGCCCTCGACGTGGCGGTGATCCTGACGGACCACCACACCCTGCCGGCCCAGCTGCCACCCCATCTGGCGCTGCTGCATCCCGCCCGCACGCCGGCGGATTCGCCCTACAGGGGCCTGGCGGGGGTGGGGCTGGCCTATGTGCTGGCCGCGACCCTCAGCCGCGCCCTGCACCGTCAAGATGTGCTAGCGATCGGGCTGGATCTGTTCTGCATCGGCACCATCGCCGACATGGCGCCGTTGACCGGCGTCAACCGCCGCTGGCTGCTGGAGGGTCTGCCGCGATTGGGCCGCACGCGGCTGGAGGGGTTGAAGGCCCTGCAACAGCTGGCCGGACTGGAGGATGGCGAGCTGGATGCCGCAGCGGTGGGCTTCCAGCTCGCGCCACGGATCAATGCCGTCGGGCGCCTGGGCGATCCGCTGCTGGTGGTGGAACTGCTGACCAGCGATGATCCTGAGCGCGCCCTGCAGCTGGCTCGCCGCTGTGAGGATCTCAACCGCCAGCGGCGGCAGCTGTGCGCGGCGATCGAAGCGGAGGCTCTGGCGCTGCTGGAGGCCGATGGTCCGGAGCGGCAACCGTTTCTATTGCTGGCGCAAAGCCACTGGCACCACGGCGTGATCGGCATCGTGGCCTCGCGGCTGGTGGAGCGTTTCGCCCGGCCGGTGGCGCTGCTGGCGGCCGAAGGGCAGGGACGGCTGCGGGCCTCGGTGCGGGCGCCGCGGGGATTCGCCGTGGATCAGGCCCTGCAGGACTGCGCTGAGTTGCTGGAGCGGCACGGCGGTCATCCCGCCGCCGGTGGTTTCAGCGTCAGGGCGGAGCATCTGGCCAGCCTGCATGAACGACTTAACGCCCTCAGCCTGCGCTGGCTGGGGGCGGAGGACGGGGGGCCGGTGGTGGAACCGGAAGCCCACTTGCCCCTCAACCGCATCGATCGGGGATTCTGGGCGGCCTTGCGGCGGCTGGAGCCTTTTGGCAGCGGCCATCCGGCCCCCCTGTTTTGGAGCCGCGCCTGCCGGGTGCGCGACTGCCGTCTGCTGCGGGGCGGCCATCTGCAGCTCGAGCTGGAGCAGCAGGGGGCCGTCCTGCGGGCGGTGGCCTGGCGCTGGGAGGGGCCCACCAGCTGGAGCGGGCTGGTGGATGTGGCCTTCCGGGTGCGCAGCAACCATTGGCAGGGGCAGGAGCGCCTGCAGCTGGAGCTGGCGGCGCTGCGGGCCAGTAGCGGAGCACAGGTGATGCTGCGCCGCCACGATCGCCTCTATCACTGCCGGCGGGAAGGCCAGCTGCTGGTGATCCGCAATGCCGCCGGCGAGGAGATCGAGGCTGACCCCCACCGCCACGACGACACGGCGCACCCCTATGTGACGGGCTTGGTGCGGGATGCCGCCATCGCCTTGGGCCTCACCGGTTGAAGGGCGAGGCGAGGTTCAGCCGCTCTGACCTCAAGCCTCTGACCTCACGCCGCCCCGCCGAGCTGCACCGAGGCCGGGCAGCGGCTCCAGGCGGTGATCCGTTTCAGAGGGCGCCGCGCCGGAAGAACAGAATGAAGATCACGGCTGGACCCGCCAGGGTGATCAGGGCCAGGGCGCCGAAATTGGCGATGAGATGGAAGTCGATGCCCATGGCGAGGACGGCGGGGTGGTCGATGAGGTCGCACCTTAAATGGACGCTTGGCCCCTGTTTCGATCCGGGCCCAACGCTGTGACGGAATGAAAAACCCCGAGCGCTGGAGCTGCATCAGCCAGTGCGGCTGCTGCTGCCGACTGGATCCGTCGCTGCGGCCAGAGGCGCTGGAGGCGCTGAATCCCCGCCAGCGGGCCACCTATCTGGCCATGGTGGGGCCCGATGGCTGGTGCATCCACTTCGACACCGGTCGCCGCCGCTGTCGGATCTATCACGACCGGCCCGACTTCTGCCGCGTCAGCACACTCCTGGAGCTGTTCGGGAACGCGGCGGACAGCGCTGACGACCTGGCGATCAGCTGCTGCAAGCAGCAGATCCGCAGCGAGAGCGGCGGCCGTGGCAGGGTGATGCGGCGCTTCCTGCGGGCCGTGCGCCGCCAGCCATGACCAGCTCGCCCCAACCTCCAGGTTCCGACTCCGCCGCCGAGCCCGGCCCCGGCGCCGCAGCCGCCACCCCGGCGCCGTCCTGGAGCGCCGTGTTTGTCAGCACCGCCACCACCGTGTTCCTGGCGGAACTGGGGGACAAGACCCAGCTGGCGGCCCTGCTGTTGTCGGCGGAATCGGGGCGGCCCGCGGTGGTGTTTGTCGGGGCCTCCCTGGCGTTGGTGGCCTCCAGCCTGGTGGGGGTGTTGCTGGGCCGCTGGTTGGCCCGGCTCGTGCCGGCACAGCAGCTGGAGCGGGCCGCTGGCCTGCTGATGGTGGCGCTGGGGTTGTGGCTCGGCCGCCAGGCGGTGCTGCATCTCGCCCCCCTGCCCGTCCCTCCGGCCTGAAGCCGTTCCCCGCCGCCGTTCGTTCCCCGCCGCCCACTCCGGATGACCTCCACCCTGGCCCTGCTCGCCTCCACCTTTGCGACCGTGTTCCTGGCGGAGCTGGGCGACAAGACCCAGCTGGCGATCGTCAGCATCAGCGGCACC
>CAYOCW010000119.1:0-5468 GCA_964402615.1 uncultured Cyanobium sp.
ACATCCACCGAGCCCAACAGCCGGTCTTCGCTCACCCCCAGCGGCACCTGCACGAACGGCGCCGGCACCACCTTGGTGGGCAGCAGCGTGGTGGGATCGGCGCCGCTGGGATCAGCCCCCAGCTCCAGCAGACGCTGCCGGGTCGTCGCGTCCCAGTCCTCCGGACGGTTGGGGTCGATGTTCAGCGCCGTGGCGCCGGGCCGCTCACCGAGGTCGAGCACGTCGATCGCTGGCAGCAGCGCATGCAACCCGCGCGCCAGCACCGATTTGCCGGTGCCGCGACCACCGGCGATCACCACGCCGCCGAGGCCCGGATCGACGGCCGCCAGCAGCAACGCCAGCTTGAGCGTGCCGTGGCCGGTGATCGCCGCCAGCGGGAAGGCGTCGGCGGCGCTGGACGTGTGGTCGGGGCTGATGGATCCGCTGACGGGCATGGAGGCGAGCGGGCTCCGCAGGATGAGTGTTCGGAGCAGTCTCGCCGATGTCGTGGGCGGGGCGAGCCGGGTGGACGGAAGTCGCGCTCGATGATGGCACCTGGCTTGGGTGTCGAGGGATGCCTCCAGGAGTGCCCAAGGGGTTTTCCAGATGACCCAGATCGCTCCGCAGGCCGTCGGCCCGACGGCGCCTCGGCCGATGGGGCCCTGGACTGAGCTTGCGTTGCCGTGCGCCCAAGCTGGGGCGGAGCTTGATCGATCAGCGGCAGCGCTGTTCAGTGGTTGGTCAGTTCTTCCAGCCAGTACTCAACCCGATTTGGGTTGTTGATTCGAGCGGTTTGCCGCAGGCCAGATCGGCACATCGCTGCTGAGGGTCGGCGCCGATCGTGGCGAAGCCTCGCCACCGGCCCATTCTCGTTTCGCCCCTTGCCGCTCCACCCGATCCAGAGCGGCCTGGATGGCTTCGGCGAGGCTGGGCACGAGCTCGGGGCGATAGAAATCGAGGTGTTCGCTGAATATGGGATGGCAGCGCACGCCGCCGCTGGCATAAAAGCTCCAGAGCCGCCGCAGCTCAGGCAGGTGCTGCTGCGGAGCAAAGACATCGACCGCCAAGGTTGAACGCTCGGGGCGGTAGTCGCGCTTGAGTAGGGCTAAGAAGGGATCGGATTGGGGGCGCCTGCCTGGCCGGATGTACTGCCAATTGAGATACCAATATAACTGGGTATGGAGCTGGCCGGCCTGACTTCGCAGCAGAGTCTTCCAGGTGCTGGGGCTCAGCAGTTGGTGGCGCAGCGACCCTTCAGGCTTGAGCCGAGCAAGACCATGGCGCCACAGCAAGGTGATGCCGAGGCGGCGATGCACCCGGGCACCGAAGCCGGTATCCAGCACCGCGAAGAGCCCCAGGTTGGCGCCGCGCTTTTGCAGTTCGATGGCGACGGCATGGGCATACCAGCCGCCGGCCGAATAACCGAGGAGATGGATGGGCCCCTCGGGTTGGCGCCGCAGGATTTGATCGGCATAATCGGCGGCCATGGCCCGCACGGGAGGCAGCTCGGGATCGGCGAGGCCGGCGGCGCTGGCCTGCAGCCCGAGCACGGGGCGGTGTGGGGCGAGGGAGCGGGCGAGATCGATGAAGGCTCCGAGGGTGCCGCCCCAGCCATGCACCACCAACACGGGAGGGAGAGAGCCGAGGGGTTGGAGCGTGACGAGATTGGAACGGCTGCGGGCCGGCTGCTGGAGCGGTGGGTTTGTTGAGCTGGCGGATTCGGAGCGGGGCTGGGCTGTGAGCCAGGTGACCTGCTCGCGGAGGGTGGGGGCCTGGAAGATCGCGGCCACCGGCATGGCCTGGCGGAGTTGGGAGCCGATGGCGGCCACCAGCTGGGCGGCCGACAGGGAATGGCCACCAACCATGAAGAAGTTGTCGGTGACGCCGAAATCGCTGTGGCCGAGCACCTCGGCCCAGAGGTCATGCAGCTGGCGTTCGAGTTCGTTGGAGGGCGGGATGCGCTGCTCCAGATCTCCTGCGAACGAGGGAGCCGGCAAGGCCTTGCGATCGAGCTTGCCGTTGGCGGTGAGGGGCAGGGCCTCCAGGGCGATGAAGGCCGAGGGGACCATGTAGTCCGGTAGGCGATCCGCAAGAAAAGAGCGAAGCTCCTGTGAGGTGAGCGGCGCTAGGACGCCGCCGGATCCATTGCCGCTGGCGGATCCATCGTCGCTTCCATCGCCATTGCTGCTAGCTGCGCTGTTGCCATTGCTACTGGCTGCGTTGTTGGTGAGCGGGGCACTGGAGCCGCTGGCGTCGAGAGGCGGCTGGGCGGGGAGCTGTTGGGGCACCCAGTAGGCGATCAGGCGCGGGTTGGCGGGATCGTCGTGGCGAAGCAGCACGGCGGCCTGGGCGATGGCGGGATGGGCGAGCAAGTTGGCCTCGATTTCGCCGGGCTCGATGCGGTAGCCCCGCAGCTTGATTTGCTGATCGATGCGGCCGTGGAACGCCAAGGTTCCATCCGGATTCCAGGAGGCGAGATCGCCGGATTTGTAGAGGCGGGCCTTGGGATCAGCGGCGCAGGGTTCGCGGATGAACTTTGCGGCCGTGAGTTCAGGATTGTTGAGGTATCCCCTTGCCAATCCAGCACCACCGATGTGCAGTTCGCCTGGGACACCGATGGGGCAGGGGTGTCCCGCTGAATCCAGCACCTGCACCGTCGTCTGCGCGATCGGACGGCCCAGCGGAATCGCCTCGCCCTTGAGGCCTTGCGCCTCGCTCACCTGCATGGCGTGGCAGGCGGCGAACGTGGTGCTTTCCGTGGGGCCGTAGCCATTGATCAGTTCATGGCCTGGCGGGAAGGCCTCCAGGAGCCGCTTCACGTGTTCCGCCGACAGCACATCACCGCCGGCCAGGACCTGCCTCACGCCGGCGAGGGCCGCCAACTGGCTCTCCACCAGGACGTGGAACAGACCGGCCGTGAGCCAAAGGGTGGTGATCTGGCGCTGTCGCAACAAGGCAGCCAGGTCTGAGGCAGACGGTTGTTCTGGCGGCGCGATCGCCAAGGTGCCGCCATTCAGCAGCGGCCCCCAGATCTCCAGGGTGGCGGCGTCGAAGGCCGCGTTGGCCAGCTGCAAGACGACAGCGCCATTGCCGAGCTGGAAGCCGTTGACCGGATGCACCAAGCGCAGGATCCCCTGGTGGGTGATCGCGACAGCTTTGGGTTGGCCCGTGGACCCTGAGGTGGTGATCACATAGGCGAGTCGTTCCCTATGGCTGGATGTCTCGTGTTCTAGCCGGATGCTGGCGTAACCCGTGCAGCGGATGGCTCCCGGCGACTCCAGCAGCAGGGAGCAACCGGCTTCCTTGAGCAGTTGTTCTCGCCGAGCCGCAGGCCAGTCTGGGTCGATGGGGAAGTAGGCCCCACCAGCCTTGAGGATGGCCAATAGCGACACCACAAGATCCGCTGAGCGCGGCATGCACACAGCCACAATCTGCTCCAAACCGACAGACAATGCTTTGAGCTGATCGGCGAGTTGGTCGGCTTTGGTGTTGAGTTCGCTGTAGCTGATCCGCTGGTCCCCAAAGACCAGGGCAATGGCGTCGGGGCTGAGCTCTACCTGCCGCTCGAACAGCTGGTGGACGCAGAGATCCGGCAGCTCGATGCGGGGGCCCTGCTGCCAGGTTTCGATCAGCGTGCGCTCGGCCTCTGGCAGAAGAGTAAGGGTTGCGGCGGGGGCATCGGGGGTTGCCGTTGCCGCGGCCAGCAAGGTGAGGAGTTGGGCGCTGAGCCGTTCGATGCGATCGGCATCGAACAGATCGGTGGCGAAGCTGATGGTGCCCCGCAGGCTGTCATCAGGGCTGCGCCACAGGAAGACCTCCAGATCAAAGCGTGAGGAGCGTCCGCTGGCGGGCAGGGGCTGCCCATGGAGTCCGGCAAGGTGGCGTGGCGCGGCATCGGATGGCTCAAAGAGCTGCAGCAACACTTGCGCCAGGGGGTTGCGGCTGCGGTCCCGTTCGGGCTGCAGCGCCTCCACGATCTGCTCAAAGGGCAGCTCTTGGTGGTCGTAGGCGGCGATGGAGGTGGTTTTGACCTGGTCGAGGAACTGGCGGAAGGAGAGTTGCGGAGAGTAGCGTGTGCGAATCGGGAGGGTATTGACGAAAAAGCCGATCAGGGATTCGAGATCGGGATGGTTGCGGCCCCAGATGGGCACGCCGATGGCGAGATCGTCCTGACGACTGATGCGATGCAGGAGCAGGGCGAGCAAGGCCAGCAAGCCCATTTGCAGGGTGGCGCCTTGGCAACGGCAGAGGGCCTCGAAGGGCTGCAGCTGCGCCGCGGAGATCGTGAAGGCCACCTGGCCGCCGCGATAGGACGGGGTTGCTGGCCTGGGGCTATCGCTGGGGAGCTCCAGGGGCTGCAGGCCCGTGAGTGCCTCGATCCAGTGGCGCTGGAGGACGCGCTGCCGTGAACCGCTGAGGCGTTGGCGCTGCCAGGCGGCGTAGTCGTGGTAATGAACGGGGAGGGATTGGAGGGGGGAGGGCTGACCGGTGCGGCGGGCGTTGTAAAGCGCGGTGAGATCGCGGGTGAGCAGCGAAAGCGACCAACCATCGGAGGCGATGTGGTGATGGTTGAGCAGCAGAACGTGCTGATCCTGGGCGAGCTGCAGCAGGCGGGCGCGAAGCAGCAGGCCGGAGCTGAGGTCAAAGGGTGTGGTGGCTTCCTGATCCAGCCAGGTGTCGATCAGCGCCTCGGGATCGCGCCCATCCAGGGGTTCGGGCCTGAGGGGGAAGGGGGCGGAAGGATGCAGGAGTTGCACCACCTCATCCCCCACCAAGTGGAAGGAGGTGCGCAGGGTGGGATGGCGCTCGATCAGTGCCGTGAGGGCCTGCTGCAGGGAGGCGATGTCGAGATCACCCTGGAGCCGCCAGAGGAAGGGCAGGTGATAAGCGCAGAGCTGCGGTTTGAGCTGGTGCAGGAACCAGAGGCGCGCTTGGGCAAAAGAGGCCTGGAACGCTTGGCACCCCGGGGGCCAATCGCCGGCGAGGGGCTCAGCGGCGGGGATGGGCTGGCGAGCGGCGGGGGTCTGGGAGCGGTCCTGGTGGGGGACGACCAGGGGAACCAGACCGGCGATGCTGGGGCTTTGAAACAGCGCTGCCAAGGGGGGAGCGGTGCCAAAGGCCTGCTCGATGCGGGAGACCAATCGGGCGGCGGCGAGGGAATGGCCACCGACCAGGAAGAAGTTGTCGGTGACGCCGAAATCGCTGTGGCCGAGCACCTCGGCCCAGAGGTCATGCAGCTGGCGTTCGAGTTCGTTGGAGGGCGGGATGCGCTGCTCCAGATCTCCTGCGAACGAGGGAGCCGGCAAGGCCTTGCGATCGAGCTTGCCGTTGGCGGTGAGGGGCAGGGCCTCCAGGGCGATGAAGGCCGAGGGGACCATGTAGTCCGGTAGGCGATCCGCAAGAAAAGAGCGAAGCTCCTGTGAGGTGAGCGGCGCTAGGAGCCTGTTGCGCGTAGATCACCCAGCTCCGAACATCACACCTCTCCACAG
>CAYOCW010000120.1:0-5410 GCA_964402615.1 uncultured Cyanobium sp.
GGCGAATTCCCGGAGCTGCAGGGGGTGATGGGGGCCAAGTACCTGCTGGCGGAGGGCGAGCCCCGCGAGGTGGCGCTGGCGGTGCTGGAGCACTACCTTCCCCGCGGTGCCGGCGATGCCCTGCCCGGCTCCGACGCCGGAGCCCTGCTGGCCCTGGCGGAGCGGCTGGAACTGTTGCTCAGCATCTTTGCCAAAGGGGAGCGCCCCAGCGGCTCCTCCGATCCTTACGCCCTGCGGCGCGCCGGCAATGGCGTGCTCCAGATCCTCTGGGACCGCGGCTGGCGCCTCAACCTGCTGGCCCTGCTGCAACGCGCAACCGCCCACTGGGCCAGCTTGCTGCCTGAGGCCGGCGTGAATCCCGCTTCCCTGGCGGCGGAACTGGTGGAATTCCTGCGCCAGAGACTGGTGAGCCTGCTGGAGGAAACTGGCTTCGATGGGGATCTGGTCCAGGCCGTTGCCGCCGCCGGCCTGCCGCTGGAGCGCGTGCTCGGCGATCCGGAGGATGCGCGTCGCCGCGCCATGTTGCTGGCGGAGCTGCGCCGCAGCGGTGGGCTCAGCGCCGTGCAGGCAGTGGTGCAGCGGGCCTCCCGACTGGCTGCCAAGGGCGACCTGGACCCCTCCATCCTCGCCCCGTCCGGGGTGGTGAACCCGGCGCTGTTCGAATCGCCGGCCGAGAACGCGATGCTGGAGGCGCTGCAGCAGCTCGAGCCGATCGCCGCCGGCGCCCGGGGGGGCGACTACCGCGAGCTGGCGCGCGGCCTCGCCGCCAGCGCCGACATGCTGGCCGCCTTCTTCGATGGCCCGCAGAGCGTGCTGGTGATGGCCGACGACCCTGCGGTGCGCCGCAATCGCCTCCATCTGCTTGGTGTGTTGCGCAACCAGGCTGCCCTGCTGGCGGACTTCGAACGGATCAGCGGCGGCTGAGGGCTGCCGGTTGCTCCGGCCGTGGGCAGGATCAGGACGGATCAACCACCTCCCCCATGCAGATCGCCACCGCATTGATCGAGGCCCTGCACCGCCGTGGTGTGCGTCGTGTGTATGGGGTTCCGGGGGATTACGTGCTCGGGCTGTTTGCCCGCCTGGAGGCCTCGCCGATCGAGGTGATCTGCACGGCGGGAGAGGAGGGAGCCGGCTTCGCGGCCGATGCCCATGCCCGTCTGCAGGGGCTCGGTGTGGTGGTGGTCACCTACGGCGTCGGCGCCCTCAAGCTGCTCAACCCCATTGCCGGTGCCTACGCCGAGCGCTCTCCAGTGCTGGTGATCAGTGGCGCCCCGGGGGTGCGGGAAAGCGATGCCCACGCGTTGTTGCACCATCGGATCCGCGCCGAGAACACCCAGCTGCGCTTCTTCCAGGAGATCAGCGCCGAGACGGCGGTGCTCGATTCCGGCCGCACTGCCGCAGCCGAGCTGTGCAAGGTGCTGCAGGCGATGCAACGCGAATCGCGGCCTGGCTATGTGGAGATTCCCCGCGATTGCCTGGAGCGGGAGATCGTGTGGCCCGTGGATCTGACGCCTGTCCTGGCGCCGCCGGCCGCCATCCCGAAGCCGCTGCGGGCCCAGGGAGAGCGGTGGCTGGAGTGGCTGCGGGGCCGGAGCCGGCCGATGGTGCTGGCCGGTGTGGAAGTGGCTCGCTTCGGCCTGCAACCCCTGTTGCGCGAGCTGCTCGAGCGGGAGGGATGGCCGCTGTCCACCTCCCTATCGGCAAAGACCCTGCTTTCGGAGCGCCATCCCTGCCGCCTTGGGGTCTATGAGGGATCGATGACTGCACCGCAGGTTCGCCGGCAGGTGGAGGACAGCGATGGGGTTCTGGTGCTCGGCATGCCCTTCAACGACCTGGACACCGGCCTGTTCACGATGCAGCTGCCGGAGGCCCAGATGTTGGTGGTGGATGTCCAGCACGGCCTGCGCTGCGGGGGAGAGCATGACGAAAACCTCGATCCCCATACGCTGTTGCGGATCTGGGCGGAAGCCCCCGGCCCGAAGGACGACCAGCGGCGAAGAACGGCGGCGGTTGCGGCGGTTGCGGCCACCGACCCGGCAACCTTCTGTCCCCAGCCAGGGCAGCCGATCCGGGTGACCCGTCTGATGGAGGCCATCGATGCTTCCCTGCCTGCGCAAGCCGTGGTGCTGGCTGATCCCGGCGATGCCCTGTTTGCCGCCGCCGATCTGCGCCTGCAGGAGGCCAGCACGTTTTTGTCCAGCAGCTTCTGGGCCTCGCTCGGTTTCGCCCTGCCGGGTGCGGTGGGGGCCTGGGGTGCCGCGCCGGAGCGGCCGCCGGTGGTGCTCCTCGGCGACGGCGCCTTGTTGATGTGTGCCAGTGAGCTGGCCACCCTGGCCCGCTACCGCATCCCTGCCCTGGTGATCGTGCTCGACAACGGGGGCTATGGCACGGAGCGTCCGATGCTCGATGGCGCGTTCAACGACGTGCAACCGGTGGACCACCGCAGCCTGGCGCTGGGCCTGGGTATCCCCATCAGCGAGCGACTGGAGACGGAGGACCATCTCTGGGACAGCTTGCAACGCTGGCAGCAGCACCGCCCTGGCCCCGTGTTGCTGAGCGTGGCGATCAGCGCCGGCGATCAGTCGCCGGCGCTGCAGAGACTCACCGCCGCCCTGGCTGCTCGGGTCAGGAGCGGCTGAGAGCTGGTTCGCGTGGGGTGGTGGCTGGAGAGTCCACCGCCGGCTCCTCTCGGGAAGGCATGCGGATACCCCCCTTGATCGTCTGCACAGCAAGCATCTGCTGTGTTTCCTCCTCGCTGCGCACGGCGCTGGGCACCGGTCGGTAGCGGGAGGGAGCCAGGGCCTGGCCGCGCAGAACCGAAGCCAGGGTTTTGGCAGTGAGCTTGAGCTGCTGCCAGGGGTTCATCGCGACAACTCGCTTGTAGAGGTAGCTGTCGAAGGTGAGCCGCTGCACGTCCTTGTCGTCACACATCTCGACGAAGGCTTCCCTGGCGGCATCATTGCTGTAGAAGATGTTCTGGAGGATCTCAAGAACTTTGTATGTGGCCCCATACTTTCTGTCCCACTTTTTAATATACACTTTCAGCTCTTTCTCGGTGGGCACGTGAGTGCCGCCGGCGCTGGCCGCCACGATCTCCTCAGCGCACATCCGGCCGCTCTTGGCTGCAAAGTAAATGCCTTCGCCCGAGCTTTTGGTGACATAACCAGCGGCATCCCCCACCAGCGCCATGCGCCCCACCACGCGGCGGGGGCGAGGATGTTCGGGAATCGGGTGCGCTTCCACCTTGATCACCTCCCCGTTAACCAGCCGCTTGGCAGCTCGTTCGCGAATGCCTTGTTGCAGGGACTTGATCAAGGACTGGTTTTTTTGCATCGTGCCAGTCCCCACTGCCACGTGGTCGTATTTGGGGAAGACCCAGGCGTAGAAATCAGGAGACACATCAGTGCCAACGTACATTTCCGCCAGGTCTTCGTAATAGGCCATCTCCTCCTTGGGCAGCCGGATGCGCTCCTGAAAAGCGATGGCTACGTTGTAATCACCGGCGTCCATGGCCTTGGCCACCCGGCTGTTGGCTCCATCGGCGCCGATGATCAGGTCCACCTCGAGGCTCTTGAGATCGCCGGTGGCTTCGCCGTTGCTGTAGTCGGCGTAATGAAGGGTGTAAGGGCCCTGACGATCAACACCCGTATCAATTTTTTGAACCAGTCCGTTGACGAGCTGGGCGCCGAGATCGGCAGCGCGGTTGCGCAGGTAGGCATCCATCACCTCGCGCCGACACATGCCGATGTATTCGCTCTGGTTCTCCAGGTGGATATCCACCTCGCGGTTGGAGGGGGAGATCATGCGCATGTTGCGCACCTTGCGGTCGATGATCGTCTCGGGCAGGTCGAACTCGTCGACCATGCACAGGGGGATCGCCCCGCCGCAGGGTTTGGCATTGTCGAGCTTGCGCTCGAACAGCCAGGTGGCGATGCCGGCCTTGGCGAGCACCTCGGCAGCACAGGATCCGCTCGGGCCACCGCCGACCACTGCGACTCGCAACATCTTGAAACTCGCTCCAGGCAAGGAATCCTGGTCGGAAGCTAACACCGCAGAGCAGGGGAACGTTGGTCAGCCAGGGCTTCTGTTCGCTCTTGCCGCAGCCCGTAGCATCTACCAACCCCCCTATTCCGTATCGCCGGTGTCTCCTCGGGCCACACGCCCCGCCGTTGATGACATCCCGATGGCCCGCCGCAGCCAGCCGCCGGCGGCGCCCGCGCGCGGCAGAGCGGGAGTGCCCCTCTGGCTGCTGGCCGCCGGCGGCGCGGCCGTACTGCTGCCGCTGGGTCTGCTGACCCCCCTGCGCCAGCGCCTGCTTCCCCCGCCAGTGGCGGGCCTCGCCGCCCGTCCCTCCGCCGACGGCCGCCTGCTGGGTCACTTTCCCTACGCCGAAGCTCCGGCCTCCAGCCTGAGCCTGATTGCACCGGGCCTGGCCCTGCGCCGCGAGGCCGCCGAGGCCCTGGAAGCCATGCAGCGTGCCGCTGCCGCCGATGGGGTGGAGCTGCGGGTGCTGAGCGCCTACCGCCCGACCGCGCTTCAGAAGTCGTTGTTCTTCGATGTGAAGGCCGATCGCAACCAGGATGCGCGCACCCGCGCCAGGGTCAGCGCCCCCCCTGGATTCTCCGAGCACAGCACCGGCTACGCGGTTGACCTGGGCGATGCCCGCCTGCCGGCCACCGACCTCTCGCCGCAGTTCGAGCAGACGCCTGCCTTCCGCTGGCTTGCCGCCAACGCCAACCGCTACCACTTCACGCTCTCGTTTCCCCGTGGCAACCGGCAGGGGGTGAGCTACGAACCCTGGCACTGGCGCTACGAAGGGTCCACAGAGGCTCTGCGGTTGTTCGAGCCGGCCCAGCGGCTGGCAGGGGGCTAGGCATCCAGGGGCGGGAGGCGAGCGTCTAGAGTCAAGATTCGCTTCAGATTCGCCCGCCCCCGGCGGCAACCTCCAGAAGCCTCCATCCCTCTCCAGCACCCCTACCCCATGAGCGGCGAGCACAAAGGCGCCAGGATCCGCAACATTGCGATCATCGCCCACGTCGACCACGGCAAAACCACCCTGGTGGACGCGCTGCTCGCCCAGTCCGGAATCTTCCGCGACAACGAGGCCGTGCCCACCTGCGTGATGGATTCCAACGACCTGGAGCGCGAGCGCGGCATCACGATCCTCTCCAAAAACACCGCGGTGGATTACGAGGGGATCCGCATCAACATCGTTGACACCCCCGGCCACGCCGATTTCGGCGGTGAGGTGGAGCGGGTGCTGGGGATGGTGGATGGCTGCCTGTTGATCGTCGACGCCAACGAGGGGCCGATGCCCCAAACCCGCTTCGTGCTCAAGAAGGCCCTGGAGAAAGGGCTACGGCCGATCGTGTTCGTCAACAAGATCGACCGGGCCCGCGTCGATCCTGAG
>CAYOCW010000121.1:0-5409 GCA_964402615.1 uncultured Cyanobium sp.
GGAAGTGGAAGACCACCAGTTGGTAGGGACCTCCGTTGTACAGCCACTCATCGAGTGAAGCCGCTTCCCAGATCGGGTAGAAGTGCAGACCGATGGCGTTGCTGGAAGGGATGACCGCTCCAGAGATGATGTTGTTGCCGTAGATGAAGGAGCCAGCAACCGGTTCACGAATGCCGTCGATGTCGACAGGAGGCGCAGCGATGAACGCCACGATGTAGCAGATGGTGGCGGCCAGCAGGCAGGGGATCATCAGTACACCGAACCAACCCACATAAATGCGGTTGTTGGTCGAGGTAACCCACTGGCAGAAGCTTTCCCAGCTTCCGACGCGGCCGCCGCGAAGGGCAGTGGTCATAGAGGAGGACGATGGAGCGAGGGTATTGATTCCCGGCGCGAGACCGGGTCGCTTAAGCCTAGGCCGAAGCACGGAACCGTCAGCACCACACGCCCCTAGGCGAGGAATCGTTACACGATCAAGGATTTCTTCATGAAGCCATGTAAATAGCTTCAAGCGTTGACCGGTTTGGCCGTGCTCTGCAGCCAGCTCTGCGCCTGCTGGAGGAAGGCGCTCCAGTCGAGTCGTTCGGCATCCGCCGCCTTGGCGACCAGCAGGGGGGCTTGGCGTTTCACCGCCTCCAGATCGGGCGCTGTCACGCCGCTGCTGAGGGCGAGGTAATCCGCCATGGCGTGGCTCACCACCCGGGTCAAATAGGCGGCCGCCAGGGCCTGCAAGGCGGTGCCCACCAACCAACCGGTGCCGTCCAACCGCAAGGCCACCAGCAAGGCCTGGCTGCTCCACTCCACCAGGCCCAGCCCCAGGCAAGCCTGCCCCAGCTCGAGGGCGACCGCCCGCAGCTGCTCGGCGCTCCAGGCGCAGTCCCAAAGCCGCGCCATCTCCTGCAACATCAGCGCATTGGCGGCAGCCAAGACCACCAGATCCAGGCTGGCCACAGGAGCAGCGGCCACGCCTGCGGCCACCAGCCACTGGCTGCGCTGCAGCAGCCCGCGCCATTCGCGGCGTCGCAGGATCTCAAGTTCGGCCTGCCAGCCGCGATGCAGCTCCTCCAGGCGCCGCAGCGCTGTGGTTTGCGGCAGCGTCTCCGCCTCATGGTTGAGCCAGCGGGTCAGCGGCTCCAGGCTGGCCGCGAGCGATGCCGCCTCCCCATCCCAGATCAACAGCCGTGAGGCGAGCCGCTCAGGCCCTTGGCTGCGCAACGGGGCCAAGGCGGCCGCCGCCCGCTCCGGATCGTCGCCGCGGCTGAGCAACCACACCGGTTGGCCCGCGGGAAGCGCTTCCAGCCAGCGCAGGTCCACCGCCAGCAGGGGTAGGGGCAGGTGGTACAGCACCACATCACAGGCCTGCAGGGCGGCGGGCCAGCTCCAGTTGGCCGGTGCCGCCGGCAGCGGCTCGCCCCAATGGAGCTTCAGGCTGCCGCGGTGGCGCAGGGCGGTGGCCAGGGTGGGTTGCTGCTCCAGCGGCAGCAGCTGGCAGCCCGCCAAGACCAGGTCCAGGGGACGGCGGGCGGGGCCGAGCTGCAGGGCGGCCAGATCGGCTTGGCGGCCCTGTTGCAAGGTCTGGCCCGCCTCACCTTCCAGCCGCTCGAATTGGGTCAGCAGTCCCTCACAACGCTCCACCCAGGCGGCATGGCTGGAGGGCAGGCGTGGCGTGGGCGAGGAGTGGCGCCGGGAGAGCCACCAACAGCCGCCGACCAGGGCCGCCAAGGGGAGCAGGCCAGCATCGAGATGCAAGGCGTGACCCAGGGTTTCACTGATCACGAGGCTCCCGGCCAACAGCAGGGCCGGGCGTTGCCAGCGGCTGGCCAGCAGCGGGCCGAGCCCCGCGCCCAGGCTGCTGGCAACCTGGCGGAGCGCCTGGGATGGCGGCGCTGACGGTGAGGAATCCAGGCTGGTCACGTGGGGGGGCCAAGGCCCTGCATCTCTAGCTCAGCTGTCACGCCTGCCCCCGAGGCGGTGCTGGACCAGGGCTGTCGGCGTGGGCTGGTTGCTGTTGTGTCCCGGATGCTTGCGGGATTGCGGCTGAAGCCTTGAACTGTGATCAAGCGCCGCAGCCTGGAACGCATGGTTGACACGCTCCTGCTCCTGCCGCGCCAGCGCCGCGAGGCCCTCCTGGAGCTGCAACGCCTGCAACAGGCCAGCGACTGGCGGGGCGATCTGCCTGTGCTGCTGCTGAATCGCTGCTGGTTGCGGCTGGAGGTGGTAAGCATCGCCGAGCTGTGCCGGCGCCTGCCCCCCGACGTCAGCCGCGAGGCGCCGGAACTGGTGCGCTATCGCGAGCTGCTGAGCCAGGGCATGGCGGCCTGGGTTGCCCAGCAGCTCTGCTGGCGGGAATTCGGTCCCCAAGCCTGCCATCAGGCCCAGCGGCGCTTCTGGAGCGCCTGCGAGCAGGGGATGCGGGCCTGGACCCTGGAGGACTTCCTGGCGCTCCTGGAGGGCTACCGCTGGCGCTTCGCCAACTGCAACCCCCGCCCGCTGCCGCTGTTGGTGCTGGCCCGCGACGGGGAAGCGCTGCAGGGTGGCCGCCATCTGCTGCATTGGCTGGAACCGGATGACATCGGTGAGGACCAGCCGATGCGCCACACTTGCGCCTGACTTCCGGCTGCGCCGATGGCTGACGACGCTTCCAGCACCCAATCCACCGAACGCCGCGGCGGTCGGGGTGGCGCGCCCCGGGGTGACGCTGCACGTGGAGACGGCGGCGGCGGCTTCCGCATCCGCCTGAGCGACAACGAAATGCAGGCAGCACGCTCCCTGCAGGAGGCCTTCGGTCTGCGCTCAACCGTGGCGGTGCTGGGCTTTTCGCTGCGCACCCTGGCCCAGATGCTCGAGCAGGGGCAACTTCAGGAGCTGATCCAACAGCAGCGCGCCCAGTCCGGCAGCCGCGGCGCAGGTCCCGGTCGCGGTGGGGAAGGCCGAAACGGTCGGACCGAGGCGGGGGCTGGTGGCGGACGCCCCAAGGCCGATCCCTTTGCCCGCCCGAGCCGGCCCGCTGCCGCCCCGGCCGAGGAGGAGGCTGAGCCGCCAGCCGCCGCCACCGCTGACAACACCGAGCTCGACGACACGATCACGGCAGAGCCGGAACCGGCCGCGGCTGCCAGCGAGGCCTGAGCGCGATGTCCTCCAGGCTGCGGGTCCTCTCCGGTGTTCAGCCCACCGGAGCTTTGCATCTCGGCAACTGGCTCGGCGCCATCCGCAACTGGGTCGCGCTGCAGGACGACCACGACACCTTTTTCTGCGTGGTCGACCTGCACGCCATCACGGTTCCCCATCAGCCGGCTGACCTGGCCGAGCACACACTGGCCACGGCAGCGCTCTATCTGGCCTGCGGCATCGATCCAGACCGCTCCACGGTGTTCGTGCAGAGCCAGGTCCCCGCCCACAGCGAGCTCTGCTGGCTGCTCAACTGCGTCACGCCACTGAATTGGCTGGAGCGGATGATCCAGTTCAAAGAAAAGGCGCTGAAACAGGGGGCTGATGTCTCCGTCGGCCTGCTTGATTACCCCGTGCTGATGGCGGCGGACATCCTTCTCTACGACGCCGATCGCGTGCCGGTGGGGGAGGACCAAAAGCAGCACCTCGAGCTGGCCCGCGACATCGCTCAGCAACGCATCAATGCGCGCTTTGGCACGGAGGATGACCCGGTGCTGCGGGTGCCCGAACCGCTGATTTTGCCCGAAGGTGCCCGGGTGATGAGCCTGACCGATGGACGCAGCAAGATGAGCAAGAGCGATCCCAATGAGGGATCCCGCATCACCCTCCTCGATCCTCCGGAGCTGATCACCCGCAAGATCAAGCGAGCCAAAACCGACGCGGTGATCGGCCTGGAGTTCGGCAATCCAGAGCGTCCCGAGGCGGACAACCTGCTGGGGCTCTACGCCCTGCTGAGCGGCCGCAGCCGCGAGCAAGTGGCACGCGAATGCGCGGCGTTGGGCTGGGGGCAGTTCAAGCCGCTGCTGGCCGAGGCGACCGTGGAGGCCTTGCGGCCCGTCCAGGAGCGCTACCGAGCGCTGCGCCGCGATCCCGCCACCCTAGAGGCGGTGCTGCGGGCCGGCCGTGAGCAGGCCCAGGCCGTCGCCGGCACCACGCTGGCCCGCGTTCGCCAGGCTCTTGGTTTTCTCGCCACGGGCAACTGACCCCCCGGCGTCGCCGGCCTGGCCGCGGCCCCGGCGCCGCCGGAGCGGTTGAGCCAGGCCTGAAGCTCAGGGCTCGCGGTAGACCACGCGGCCGCGTTCGTCGTTGCCGACATCCAGAAGCTCGGCGGTCATCAGCCGCTCCAGTTCGCGGCGCAGGCTCTCACTGTCCTCTCCCTGCGGCAGCTGGGGATCGAGCAGGGCGTCGTTGAGGGTGAAGCCAGCGGCACCGCTGCGTCGGGCCAACTGCAGCAGGTGGCGCTCCAGGGAGACCGCGCTGGAGGATTCGATGGTGGATAGGGCCTGATCGAGCAGCAGGCTCTGGTTCGCTTCCCGCACCATGGCGGGAATGAACAACAGATCCAGCACCTGGCCCAGGCCGCAGAGCCCGAAGGTCACCAGCCACAAGGTGCCGCTGGAGGGCTTGCGGCAGTAGAAGCGATGCACGCCGTGGGGACCGAGCGGCAGTCCCACCAGGAAGCCTGCAAAACCAAGGGCCCAGAGCAGATAGGCCACCGCCAGCGTGCGGCGCTCATCCCCCAGCAGCGGCCGGATCTGGCGGAGCGAAAAGCGCGGGGGCCGGGCCACGGCAGGGTCGGGTTGCGACCCCAGCGTAGGGAAGGTCAGGGGCGATCGATTCCAGCTCTCGCCTGGCGGCCGGCTCCAAAGGCGCTGGTTAGGATCGCCAACCATGTGTTTGGCCGTCCGCCGTGACCGTCGCTTCACCGTCGCCCGGCCGTATCGACGAGGTCAGCAGCGAATCCAGCCCGATCCAGCTTGCCAAGACCAGCGAGAGCGAGCAGCTGCTGCGCATCCGCCATTCCATGAGCCACGTGATGGCGATGGCGGTGCAGAAGCTCTTCCCCGATGCCAAGGTCAGCATCGGTCCCTGGACCGAGACCGGGTTCTACTACGACTTTGACAAGGTCGAACCCTTCACCGAAGCCGATCTCAAGGCCATCAGCAAAGAGATGGCACGGATCATCAGCCGCCGCCTGCCACTGCAACGGATCGAGGTCAGCCGCGCCGAGGCTGAGCGTCGGATCCGCGCCCAGAACGAGCCATACAAACTCGAGATTTTGGCGGGCCTCCAGGAGCCGATCAGCCTCTATACCCTGGGTGACGACTGGTGGGATCTCTGCGCCGGGCCCCACGTGGCCAACACAGCCGAGCTCAACCCCAAGGCGTTTGAACTGGAGAGCGTGGCCGGGGCCTACTGGCGCGGCGATGAGAACAATGCCCAGCTGCAACGCATCTACGG
>CAYOCW010000122.1:0-5343 GCA_964402615.1 uncultured Cyanobium sp.
GCGCAGCACAGCACCCCCTGCGACTGGGCCCCATGGCAAAAGGCGGCCGCCAGCGCAGCGGCGGTGGCCGGGTCCTCGCCCCAGGCACGCACGTTGATCACCGGGTTGGCGGGGTTGTTGTTGACATCGCAGACCGGTCCCAGCACCCAGTTCAGACCGAGGGCGCGGGCCTCCCGGCCGATGCAGCGCCCGTAACGCTCCGCCAGCTCGCGGGCGGCGTCGGGATCCTGGCGTTGCAGCCGTCCCACGGCCAGGGGCGGGACCAGCCAGCTGGCGCCGTCAAAGCGCTGGCCCACCCCCTCCTCCACGTCGGCGCAGAGCAGCAGAGGGGCGTCGCTCCAACTGCGCAGCTGGCGGGTGCGCAGGGCGAGCTCGACGCTGCACCCCCCCAGCAGGATCACGCCCCCCACCCCCTCGGCCAGCAGCCGGCGCAGCGCCCCGTTGGCCAGCTCCCAGCGGGGATAGCCGCGCTGGTCGTCTAACAGGTGGCCGCTGGCCCGCACCACCAGCAGCGGCGCGATGCGACGGCGCAGCTCAGGATCCATGGCGATTCAGCGATCGCTGCTCCGGGCTCCGGGGCCGCTTTCGGCCGGCCGGGCGCCGGCTGTGGCGGGGTCAGCCATGGCGGGGTCATCCGAGGCAGGGGCGGTGGCTGGGGTGCCCGGGTCGAGGCCGGCACGGCTGAGCCGCTCCTCCTCCAAGCGCTCCAGCAGACCCAGCACATTGCTGCCCTCCTCCAGCCCCCGGTCGAGGCTGAACACCACCTCGGGGGTGCGGCGCAGCTTCAGGCGGCGGCCCAACTCCCCTTTCACAAAGGGCGTTGCGGCCTTGAGACCCGTCAGGGTCGCCTGACGCTCGGCCTCGCTGCCGTAGATGCTCACGTGGATGCGGCAGTGCTGAAGGTCCCGGGCCACGTCCACCCGCGTGACGCTCACCATGCCTTCGGTCACGCGCAGATCGCGAATCCCGTGCTGCAGCAACCCACTCACTTCGCGGCGGATCAGGGCCGCTACCCGTTCCACCCTGCGGCTGTCTGCCATGCCTAGGCCATCGGTGCTGGGCTCACCATGGCACGCAGCACCAGGGCCAGGCTCAGCAGGCCGCTGACCAGCGCCCCCACCAGCGCCACCGCCGTGACCGGATTGCGGCGGCGACGCGCCAGGGGCTCCACCACGGAGTTCATCACCCCGAGGCTGAAGGCGATCAGATAGCGCGGATAGCGCGTCACGTTCACCAGAAAGTCGCGCATGGCCGCCCGGTTCTGTCGTGTGCAAGCCCCGCCATGTTGACGCCTGGCAGGGCCGGTCGCGCCGCGGCTCGCCGCTGCAGCCGTCAGGATGGTCAGGTCGCCTCTGGCCCATGTCCGATCCGCTGCTGCGGGAGCTCGATCACTACGTCGTGCTGGAGCCGGCGGCGGCCGAGCGCATCCTCACGGCTGCGGAGACCCGAGCCTGGCTCGCCGGACAGCTGCGGGGCCTGGCGCAGCCGCCCGCCGATCTGCAGGGCCTGGCGGACCCGGAGCGCCAGGCCCAGCGGCTGTTGGAAACCGCCTGTGAGCTGGAGCTGGCGCCCGGACTGGTGATCCAGTGGTTCGCCGTGCGCCTCGAGCCGCCGGCCGGCCGCTGAAGCGGTCTCAGTTGATCGATTCGCGGCGGTGCCCGTCCCGGTCCACGATCGCCACCGCCGCGCTCGGCGCCGCTGGCTGAGCCTGGCGCAGCACGCTCGGCAAAACCTCGAGCACCTTGGCGGCCACGGCCTCAGCGGTTTCGTCGCCCTGCTGCACCTGCAGGTCGGCTTGGGCGTAGAGTGGGCGGCGCTGGTTTAGCAGCTCCTGCAGCCGCTGCCGCGGATCCGGCTGATCTAGCAGCGGCCGGGCCGTGGGGTCCTGGCGCAGCCGCTGCAGTAGCACGGTTTCGGGTGCATCGAGCCAGATCACGACGCCCTGGCGCAGGTAGCCCCAGTTCATCGGCCGCAACACGACGCCACCGCCGGTCGCCACCACCGTGCGTTGCCAGGGGCTGATGGCATCGAGCACCTGGGTTTCCAGCTGGCGGAAGCCGTCCTCTCCCTCGCTGGCGAAGATGGCGGCGATCGAGCGGCCCGCGGCTTGCTCCAGCAGCTGGTCGGCATCCACGAAGCGATAGCCGAGGGCGCTGGCGAGCGGCCGTCCGACGCTGCTTTTGCCGCTGCCCATCATGCCGACCAGGAACAGGTTGAGCCCTTGCAGGCGCTGGGCCAGGGCGGCGGCGGGCGATGGCATCGACAGGCCTCGGCAGCGGGAGCTCCCGTTTCTAGGATGCGACGCACTTGGGGAATTGGGGGGATGCCGGCGATGGGAGTGCCAGCGCTGGTCTCTGCGGACATCGCTCCAGGCGGGGATGCGGATTCGCTCTCAGGGGGCGCCGGAGAGGCCCGGATCGCCAGTTGGCGCTGAGGCCGGCCCCGCCGGCAGGGGGCCCGGCATGAACCGTCGGCCGATCTCGAGCAGGGGCACGCTGCGGAGGCTGTCGACGGGCAGCCCGAACATCCTGGCCAGACAGCGCTTCACCACGTCCTCGCTGTCATCGCCGAAGCGACCGGCCAGCACCTCGCTCAGCACCCCCAGGCCGCGGCCGCTGTTGTCCGTCTCCTCAATCAGGCATTTGCTGGTGGGTACCGCCAGCTTCTGGCAGGGGTCGCGCAGGCTGGACTCCAGCTCCGCTCGACCCCCGGCGGCGGCCTGGATGCAGAGCTTGGCCAGGCGATTCTCCAGCTGCGGGCGCATCAGCATCAGCACGGGGCGCAGCAGGCCCGCCCGGGCGGGGGGCGGCGGCGTCAGCCACAACGCTGCCAGCAACGTCAGCAGCAGCCCTGGCGCCGGCGGGGCTGGCCACGGGCGCCGACGGAAGGGAGCGGGAACGGGGGGCTCGGACGGGGGAAGCATCTGGTTAGTTTTGCGCCTGCCCGCTCCTGCTGGAGACCGCTCGCCATGGCCGCGATCACCGCCCGCTGGCACAGGGCGACCAGCGAGCTGCCGCAGGAGCAATGGCAGGAGCTGCTGCGCCAGTCGGCCCGGGCGCTGCCTGCATCGACCGGGGCGGGACCCTTTTTCGACTGGCTGTGGCTGCAGCAGCTCGAGACCAGCGGCAGCATCGTGCCGCGCGAGGGCTGGCAGGCCTGCCACCTGAGCCTGTGGCGGGGGGAGCGGTTGGTGGCTCTGGCGCCGCTCTATCTCAAGGGCCATAGCTATGGGGAGTTTGTGTTTGATCAGTCCTTCGCTCGGTTGGCGGCGGAGATGGGTCTGCGCTATTACCCCAAGCTGGTGGGGATGAGTCCGGTGAGCCCGATTCAGGGCTATCGCTTCCACATCGCCGCGGAGGAGGATCCCGCGGCGCTCACGGCGCTGATGTTCACCCAGATCGATCGGCTCTGCCGCGACAACACCATCCTCAGCTGCAATCTCCTCTACGTGGATCCGGCCTGGCAGCCCCTAGCCGAGGCGGCGGGCTGTGCCACCTGGCTGAATCAGCAGAGCCAGTGGTTGAATCCGGGCCATCGCAACTTCGAAGACTACCTGGCAGGGTTCAATGCCAACCAGCGCCGCAATATCCGGCGCGAACGGCGCTCGATCGCCAACGCTGGCGTGCAGGTCACGCCGCTGGCGGGTGAGGAGATCCCGCCGCAGCTGGTGGGGCGCATGCATGACTTCTACGAACAGCACTGCGCCCGCTGGGGTCCCTGGGGTAGCAAGTATCTCACCAAGGCCTTCTTTGAGGCCGCCGCCAGGGAGCTGCGCCAGCATCTGGTGCTGTTCAGCGCCCACCGCGGCGATCCGCTGGAGCCGCTGGCGATGTCGCTGTGTGTGCATGACGACCGCCAGCTCTGGGGGCGCTACTGGGGCGCTGACGAAGAGGTCGACAATCTTCACTTCGAGGTCTGCTACTACGCGCCGATCGCCTGGGCGATTGAGCGGGGATTGGTCAGCTTTGATCCGGGAGCGGGTGGCAGCCACAAGCTGCGGCGTGGCTTCATCGCCCAGCCCCGGGTGAGCCTGCACCGCTGGCTGCAGCCGGGCTTCGACGCGATGGTCCGGCGCTGGCTGCCGCAGGCGAATCAGAGGATGCTGGAGGAAATTGAAGCGATCAACGCCGAACTGCCCTTCACCCCCGCCTACGATCCCCTGCATGGCTTCTGCAACCCATCCGACCCCTCCACCGCCGAGCCAGGCCTCAGCCCAGCGCCACCAGATCGATGAACAGCTCTCGCAGCGCTTCATCGCCCTCGACCCCGCCGGCTACTTCCTGATCCGCGTCGACCAGGAGGCACAAGAACTGGTGGCCGAGCATTACAGCAACGGCATCGATGAGCGCGGCCTGGCCACCGATCCCGACACCGGTGAGGTGCTGAGTTGCCGCGGCGGCGCGGCGCGCCGCCCGCTGGCGGTGGTTCGCGGTCGCACGGCCAAGGAGCTGGGCATGCGGTTGACCGAGGGCGATGGTCCCTTCCCCCTGAGCCGGCTCGACCATGCGCTTTACCTCGGCCGGGAGCTGCAGAAGGCCGAGCAGGCGCTGGAGCTGGGGATTGACTACGTGCAGGATTGAGGTTTGGGGCGCACGGGAACGAAGCTTGTTGCGAAGGTTTGTCTGCAGCCGATGGATGAGCCGGGGCGGGGGTGCCCAGCCGCTTGACTGAAGGGCGAGGGTCCCAACAAGGCGGCATCAATGCGTCGCTACCAACCTGGCGGCAATCAAGCCCCTCACCGGCCAACTTGGTTGTCGCGAACCGGCCAAGGGGGTTGACGCGAGACACCCCCAGCAGAGGTGATCGCCATCGGCCGGAGTGCTGGTGGCGCTGCTGGTTTCAGGCTGCTGTGGCGGACCTTGTTCGCCCGTGGGAATCCTGACGAGGCGCCGTTGGGGTTCTTGGCTCAGCCGGCGGGGTGGTCGTCGAACCAAGCCTGCAGGTCGCCAGGCCGCGTGAAATCGAGCAGGTCTTCCGCCAGCTGTTCCAGCTGCTGCAGGGTCAGGGAGGAGAGCCGCTCCCGGCTGCCCTCATCGAGGCTCCCGAAGCGGCGGCGGAGCTGTCGAATGGCCAGAGCGGCGGCTTCCTGCTGTCGGCCAGTCTCAAGACCTTCCTGGCGGCCTTCCTGGCGGCCTTCCTCCAGGATTTCCTGCACGGCGCGGCTGTGACGCAGCTCCTGCAGCGGCAGACCGACGATCATCAGGATCTCCTCCCGGCTGAGCTTGGGAAACCGCTCAAACAGCATAGAGAAAACCACCGGCTCCAGATCCCGCCGGCTCTCGAGGATCCGCCGGCAGCGCTGCCCCAGCTCCGGCTCAGCGCGCACCGGCAGGGTGAGCAGAT
>CAYOCW010000123.1:0-5212 GCA_964402615.1 uncultured Cyanobium sp.
CCCTCGCTGAGGGCCTTTTCGATGTCGATCGTGCCGCAGAGCCGGTCTTCCGTGGCGCCGAGGGGCAGGTCGACCATCGGCACCTGGCGCAGCTCGCAGGGCAGCGTCTCGCCTGCCTCAGCCCGCTGGCGCACCTCGCGGCTCTGCAGGTCGGGATCGTCGGGGGAGCTGTTGTAGGGGTCGCCCGCCACCACCTCGATCTCGGGCAGCAGATCGGCCAGGGCACGGATCGTGGTGCTCTTGCCGGTGCCCCGGTCGCCCATGATCATCACGCCGCCAATACGCGGATCGATCACATTGAGCAGCAGGGCTAACTTCATCTCCTCCTGTCCCACGATGGCGGTGAAGGGGAAGACCCTGCGCTTCCTGGACTGACTCACGGGGCGACGGCCGGCGGTGTGGGCGATTGTTTCACAAGCCTCCGACGGGGTTGAGGCGCCTGAATGCCGCCGCCAGCAGGCCAACGCCGAGCCAATCCCGCCGCAGTGGGGAGCGGCCAGGCCCCGCCGACCTGACCGCAAACATCTGCGGATACCCTAGAAACATTCTCTTGCCCAGGCCGAGCGGGAGCGTGGCTGAGCCTGCCTCCGGACGCCATCCATCCCTGCGGAAGCACGGGGCCATCGCTGCCCTGGTCGCCGGGCTGGCCCTGCTGAGCGCTGCGGGGATCGGGTGGTGGCGGCAGTGGCGGCAGCCGCTGCTGGTGAGCCTCGGTATGCCGCGCCCCCTCACCCGCGGCGCCGCCATCAACCCCAGCGACCGCTACGCGGCCGATCTGTTTCTCAGCGAACGGCCGACCAGTCGCATCCGCATCGTCGACACCCTTGGGACACAGGATCCGTCCGAGATCTCGGCGTCGATTGCCGCCCTCAAACGGCGCGGCGTGCGCTTCTTCATCACCGCCTATCCCTCCAGCCATGCGGTGCAGGCCCTGCACCATTTCAGATCCGGGGATGCCATCAACATCAATGTTTCGGCGACGAGCAATGCGCTCAGCGGCCACGACGACTTCTTCTTCCGGCTGGTGCCCGATCTGGTGCAGGAACAGCGGGCGATCGCCCGCGAACTGGCCCGGCGTCCTGGCGGGCGACTGCTGGTGCTTCAAGACACCGGCAATCGGCCCTACACCGATCCGGCCTATGGGGTGTTTCGCCGGGAGCTACAGCGCTCCAGGCGCTGGCAGATCGTGCATCGCAGCCTGCTCGTGAACCACTTCACGCCCGCTGCCGGTCGCAGCTTGATGCAAGGCGACTTCCAAGCCCTTTACGTGCTGGCCGGTTCGTTTCAGCCGGCGATCGGCCATCTCAGCCAGCTGTTCCACCAGCTGCACCCGGGCGCTGCCATCCTGCTCACCCCCTGGGCCCGCTCGCCGCAGATCGTGGAGAACGCGGGCGCCGCCAATGCCGTCACCACAATCCTGAGCCCTTATCCGGCCCGCGCCGCGAGCCCGGCGCTGGATCGCTATCTGCGCCGCTTCGAGGCCCGCTTCCACCACACCCCCTATGCGCTCGGCATCGGCACGCGCCAGGCCCTGGAGCTGTTCGACCAGGCCTTTGCCAGCGGCGCCACCAGCCCGGCTGAGGTGAAGCGTTACCTGCTCAGCAGACCATCCCACCCGACGAGCTTCGGGCCGATCCACTTCGATGCCAGCGGTGATGTGCAGGCGGTCTTCCAAGCGATCGCGCCGACGGCCGATCAACCGCGATGAAGCTTGCCCAACCCCGTCCCACCAGCTTTCGGCGCTTCAATCTGCGCCACGAGATCAGCGCCACCTCCCTGGCGGCGCTGACCCTGCTGGCGGGGAGCTGGGTCAGCGTGGATCAGCTGGAACGCCGCCTGCTGCGGCTGCAACGCAGCGATCTGGAGCGGGTGGATCAGCTGTTGCAGGAGCACATTGGGGAGGCGCGGCGCCAGCTGGATATCTTCGCAGCCCTGCCAACGCCACAGCGGCAGACCTCTACCGCCCTGCTGCTGCCGGTCTTCGCCGATGTCTACCAGCTCAACGACCGACTCGAGGTGCAGCAGGTTCTGCTCGGTTCGCACGGCAGCCGCGTTTTCCGGGGCTTTTCGTTCGTCTCCAGTGCCATCCGGGCCCAGCTGGAGCGCACCGAGCACACCGGCCCGGCCAGCTCGCCGATCATGCGCAGCCATGAGGACGAGAACCCCGGGGTCTACATCACCGACCGGGATCCCCGCGGCGCACTGCTGCTCGGGCGCGTCCGGCTGGCTTACCTGCGCGCCTTCATGGATCGTTACAGCCAAGGATCGGGCCTGCCGCTACTGCTGATCAGTCGCGATGGCTACGTGAAGCTCACCAGCGCCAGCGCCGATGGGGTCGCCGCGGTGGATCTCAGCCACGCCGCCACGGGATTGGCCGATCCTCTCCTGCATCGCAATCGGCGCTGGCGTCCCGTCGTCGCTCCCGACCACGGCCTGGGCGGCCATTTCGTCAGCCTGATCCCCGTCGAGCAGCTCGAACAACAGCGCCGTCTGGTGCTGCTGCCCAGTGTCGTGGTGACGCTGTTGGCCCTCGCGATCTTCTGGCACAAGAACCGGCGCATGAATCAGCTGCTCTTCGCGCCGCTAGCCCGCTTCAGCGAGAGGATCCAGACCGAGGAGCTGCGCCTCAGGCAGGGTCAACCTGAAACGGCTGCGGATGTGGAGAACAGCCTGACCGCCACCAGTCGCTTTCAGGAGCTCGGCGCCCTGCAGGCCAGCTTCGGGCGGCTGATCGCGACGATCGGCGAGCGCGATGCCGCCCTGAGGCAGGCGCACCAGCGGCAGCAGCAACGCGAGGAAGAGCAGCGGCGTGAATTGCGCAACAAGCTGCAGGGCAGTTTGATGGCGGCGAGCGTTGCCCATGAGATCAAGCTGCCGCTGGCCACGATCCGCATGCTCTGCGACCAGGCCCAGCAGCAGATCCGCAGCAACCCCGCCAGGCTCGACACCGCTTCACTCGTGGCCTCCCTGAGCAGCCAGAGCCAGCAGGTGAACGCGGTGATCGAAACGATGCGGATGCTGCTACGCACGGTGGAGACCAGCCCCAGCCCCGTGGATCCCCTGGCGGTGTTGCAAGGAGCCTGTCGGGCCGTGAAGCCGCTGCTGCGGCACGAGCAGGTGCAGCTTGAATGTCGTGGTTTCGAGACAGCCTCAGGGTTCCTGATCCGTGGGGATGGGGTGCAACTGCAGATGGCACTGACCAACCTGCTGCGCAATGCCATCGAGGCGGTGGCGCTGGAACAGCCGCCGCCACATCGGCAGGTGCGACTCAGCCTGAGCGCCGAGAGCAGCGGCCTGGTGGTGGAGGTGGCCGACAACGGCCCGGGCTTCCGCGTCGATCCCCGCGAGGACACCCTGCTGCACAGCAGCAAGCCCACCGGCAGCGGGCTGGGGCTGTTTGTGGTGCGCACCACCGTGGCCCACCACCATGGCCAGCTGCGCTTCGGTCGCTGCCCTGAGCTGGGCGGTGCCAGGGTGAGCTTGCATCTGCCGGCGACCAGCGCCGAGGTTACCCCTACCGCATCCGCCCAAACACGGACCAAGGAACACAGCAGCTGATGGCATCCGCAAACCTCGCCAAGACCCTGCGCTGCCTGGTGGTCGAAGACCAGGTGATGTTTCTGGAGCTGCTGGTGCGCCTGCTGCGCGGCATCCCCGGGGTGGTGGTGGTGGCCACGGCCAAAACGGCAAAGGCGGGGATTGAGGCCTGCCGGCAGCATGGCCCCGACCTGCTGATCCTCGACTGGCTGCTGCCGGATCAACCGGGCTCCGCCGTGGCGCATGCGCTGGCCAGCATCCAGCCGACCGCCCGGGTGATCGTGCTCTCCTCGGCGGCCCAGAGCTTTGTCTGCGACGCCAGCCTGCAGCCCTTGCTGCAGGCGGTGGTCGACAAGATCGACGCCACTGATACGCTGCTAGCTGAGATCTCCGAGCTGCTGGAGCCCGATCCCGCCAGCGCCAGGCCGCTCACCCCCCGCGAAGCGGAGGTGCTGGCGCTGATCGGCCAGGGGTTCACCACCAACCGCATCGCCGAGCTGCTGCAGCTCTCGCCTCACACGGTGTCGACCCACCGCCGCAATCTTTGTGAGAAGCTCGGCCTCAGCGGCGGCGAGCTGGTGCGCCATGCGGCGCTGTCCAACCAGGGCAACCAGTCGCATGGACAGGACGAAGGCTCAGCATGAGCAGGCGACTGGGCTGCCTTGCCTGCATGGAGCCACATCTTCGATGCAACGCCTTCTGGCCACCGCCGGCGTCAGCGCGGTTCCCCTGCAGGAGGGCGATGGGCACGGGGCGCTCGAGGGTTGGAGCCCGCCCCGCCTCGCCAGTTCCTCCGCCGCTGTGACAGGCTTTGGCTCGCGCCACGCACCACGCGCCCCCCGTTCCGCGATGACCGCCGCTCCGACCAGTCCCGCCGCCCCGCCCGCCAGTGCCGGGGCCGAGGCCGGCGCCGCGGCGCTCGACCGCCGCTACAACACCCGGATCCAGCGCCGCCCCACCCGCAGCGTGCGCGTCGGGGATGTCTGGATCGGCAGCCAGCACCCGGTGGTGGTGCAGTCGATGATCAATGAGGACACCCTGGACGTGGAGGGGGCCACGGCCGGCATCCGCCGCCTCCATGAGGCGGGCTGCGAGATCGTGCGGCTCACGGTGCCCTCCCTTGCCCACGCCAAGGCGGTCAAGGAGATCCGGCAGCGCCTGGAAGACACCTATCGCCCCGTGCCCCTGGTGGCGGACGTCCATCACAACGGCATGAAGATCGCCTTGGAGGTGGCCCACCACGTCGACAAGGTGCGCATCAATCCGGGCCTTTATGTCTTTGACAAGCCCGATCCGAATCGCTCCGACTTCAGCCCCGAGGAGTTCGCCGCCATCGGCGAGCGCATCGCCGCCACCCTCGAACCCCTGGTGAGCCTGCTCAAGGACCAGGACAAGGCCCTGCGCATCGGCGTCAACCACGGTTCTTTGGCCGAGCGCATGCTGTTCACCTACGGCGACACGCCCCTGGGCATGGTGGAGAGCGCCCTGGAATTCATCCGCATCTGCGACCGGCTCGATTTCCACAACATCGTGGTCTCCATGAAGGCCTCCCGGGCGCCCGTGATGATGGCCGCCTATCGGATGATGGCCGCTCGCCTGGACGCCGAGGGCTTCCCTTATCCCCTGCACCTCGGGGTGACCGAGGCCGGAGACGGGGACTACGGCCGCATCAAGA
>CAYOCW010000124.1:0-5195 GCA_964402615.1 uncultured Cyanobium sp.
GCACCAGCTCACCGGCCATCACCTGCTCCAGGCCGTAGATGCGGGCGATGCCGTCACCGATCTGAAGCACGGTGCCGACGGTGCTGACCGAAACCGACTTGTCGTAATCAGCGATCTGCTGCTTGAGGATCGCGCTGATCTCGTCGGGGCGGATGGAAACCATGGGAGGGAATCCCCGGAGGGGGAGCGGTGGAGGAAGGGGGAACGGGAGAGGGTGGGGCGGCGAGCGTCAGCTGACCCGCGCCAGCTCCAGGCCGAGGCGCCGCACCTGGCCCGAAAGGCTGGCGTCGATCACCTTGGAGCCGACGCTCAAAACGAAGCCTCCGATCAGGGAGGGATCAACTTCAAGGTTGATCTCCACCTTGTCGGTGCCGGCGACAGCCTTGGCCTTGTCGGCAACCTGGGCCTGCTGGCTCTCCGAGAGCGGCGTCGCCGACGTCACGGTGGCCAGGGCGATGTTGTTCTGCTGGCGATAAAGTTCCAACAGACGCTCCAGCACGGCTCCGAGGATGCCGATGCGCTTGCGATCCGCCAATAGCTTGAGCAAATTCAAGAAGATGGGAGACACCTGGTCGGCGAACAGGCTTTCCAGCACCGCCTTCTTGGCTTCCACTTCGAGCACCGGCGAGGCCAGGGCATCGCGCAACTCCGCCGAGGAGGACCAGAGCTCCAGCAGGGCCCGGGCCTGGCCGATCACAACATCGGTTTCACCGGCGGCGTCAGCCACCTGCAAAAACGCCTCGGCGTAGGGGGTGGTGATGGTGTTGAGGAGCGGCATCAGGCGGGACCCAGGGACTGGATGGACTGGTCGATCAGACGGCTCTGGGCGGCATCATCAAGCCGACCCGGCAGGCTGGCGAGCGCCTTTTCGATCGCCAGGCGAGCCGCCTCGCGGCGCAGCTGATTGCTCACCCGCGCTGCCTCATTGGCGAGATCCGAGGACGATTCGGTCTTCAGCCGAGCCATCTCCTCAACGGTGCGGCGCTCGATGTCGAGACGCACAGCCTCGGCGCGGGCCTTGGCCTCGCTGCGGATCTTCTCGGCCAGGGCCTGGGCATCAGCCACCTGACCCTGGGCCGTGCTCAGGGCCGCGCTGGCGCTGGCCAATCGCTGTTCCGCATCCTTGAGATCGGCAAGAATCGCAGCCCGGCGGCGCTCCAGGATGCCGCCAAGGAAGCCGCGCAAGAAGTACACCAAACCGGCAATCACGATGGCCAGATTGATGATGTTGGTCTCGAACGGATTGAAGTTCAGACCGAAGCTGCCGTGGGTGGCAAGGAAGGAGTAGGTCATCAGGCGGCGAGGAGGCGGTCGACGATCAGGCCGGCGAGCTGGTCAGCATCACCCTGCAACTGGGCCAGAGCCCGAGTACGCTCAGCATCGATTTCGCTGCGGGCTTGTTCCCGACTGGCGATCGCCTCGGCCTGGGCCACGGCGATGGCTTCGCGGTAGAGCTTGTCGGCGTCCTGCTCCGCTTCGAGGATCAGCTTTTGGGCCTGCTGGCGAGCCTCCTTGAGCTGGTCGCGCAAATCGGCCTCCAGCCGTTCCGCTTGAGCCAGCTTTTGCTTGGCATCAGCTCGGCTGGTGGCGATGTAGCCCTCCCGTTCTTCGACGGCCTTGCCAACCGGCCGGAAGAACAGGGAATTGAGGATGAAGGTGAGGATCACCACCTGCACCGCCATCAGCGGCAGGGTGGCGTCGAGGTCGAACAGACCTCCCTCAGGAGTTCCTGCGGTCGCGCCTGCCTCGGCAAGCAAGAGCCAGCTGGTCATGATGCGGGAGTGCGAGCGGGAAGGCGGGAGGACAAACGGATCGAGATCAGGCCGGGGAGCGCAGCGCGGCGGCCTTCATGGCACCGCCCTGCGCTCCCGAGCAGCTCAACCGGCGAAGGGGTTGGCGAACAGCAGCACCAGCGCCACCACCAGGCCATAGATGGTGAGGGCTTCCATGAAGGCCAGCGAGAGCAGCAGGGTGCCGCGGATCTTGCCTTCGGCTTCGGGCTGGCGGGCAATGCCTTCAACGGCGCCGCCAGCTGCGGTGCCCTGGCCGATGCCGGGGCCGATGGCGCCGAGGCCGACAGCGAGACCAGCAGCCACAACGGACGCAGCAGAGGTGAGGGAATCCATGGGGGAAAGGTAAGGGTGGGCGCCGGGAAAGCGCTGGGAGGAACCGGGCGGAGTCGGAGGGAGACGCGGCCGGTGAGGTCGGGGTCGGACCGGGCGCCTGGACATCTCGCAGGGGAGATGGGCCCGGACGTGCCGGACCTGCGCGCTCAAGAGTTTGCCAGAGGGCCCCAGCCCGAGGGCTGAGAGAAACCGGCTTAATGGTGCTCTTCGTGCACCGCTTCACCGATGTAATAGGCGGCGAGGGTGGCGAAAATCAGGGCCTGGATCGCGGAGGTGAACAGACCGAGGAACATCGCCGGCAGGGGCACGATCAACGGCACCAGGAAGGCCAACACCGCCACCACCAATTCGTCCGCAAGGATATTGCCGAACAGACGGAAGGAAAGGCTAAGAGGCTTGGTGAAATCTTCCACGATCTTGAACGGGAGCATGATCGGCGTCGGCTCCACGTAGTACTCAAAATATCGGAATCCTTTGCGGCTCAAGCCGGCATAAAAATAGGCGAGGGAAACCAGCAGCGCCAGGGCGATCGTGGTGTTGATGTCGGCGGTGGGGGCTCCCAGCTCGCCACTGGGCAGGTGGATGAGCTTCCAGGGGATCAGGGCGCCGCCCCAGTTGCTCACGAAGATGAACAGAAAGAGGGTGCCGATGAACGGTAGCCAGTCGCGATAGGCCTTTTCGCCGATCTGCTCACGGGCCAGATCGCGAATGTAATCCCACAAAAACTCCAGCAGGTTCTGAACACCAGCGGGTTCACGCTGCAGCTGGCGGGTGCCGACGACGACGACAGCCAGCAGGGCACCGATCACGACCCAGGAGCTCAGGAACACCTGGCCGTGGATCTTCAGGTTGCCGATCTGCCAGTAAAGGTGTTGTCCAACCTCCAGTTCGGCGAATGGAAGGTTGATGAGCGGCGGGAGCATCGAGAACATGTCCTGGCGGGATGGCGGAACCGCCGAAGCGGCAGGGAGGCTATCGCCCAGGTGAACCACCGGGGCGATCTCTTCAGTCGTCGAGCAGGGCCTGGGCGATCAGGGCCGGCTTGTAAAGCAGAAAGCCGATCAGGGCCGGCAGCATCTGCAGGGCTGGGATGCGGGCGGCGGCCAGCACCAGTGCCACGGGCACCAACAGCTGGACTTTGCCCAGTGATTTCGAGGTCACCCCCAGACGGCTGACGCTGCGGGCCAACAACTGCAGATACAGCAGGCCCGCAAGGGCGCCGATCAGCAAACTGGTGGCGGTGCCGAAATCGAACAGCCAAAGGCTGAGCGGCACCGCCAGAAGTGTCGCCGCCAGCGTGGCCAGCAGCAGACGGCGCTGAAGCCGCCGATAGTGCTCCATTCCGTTGTCGGAACCAGGTCCGGGAGTGGAGTTGTCCCCGATCTGGTGCTGCAGGCTCCCCCCGGAGTTGACTCCAGCGGCAGACACCGGCCCATTTGCGGAGCCCTCGCCGCTGGCGGGCGGGCAGGGTTCCAACGGGCTGGTGAGCAAAGCCTGCAAGGCGACCGAATCTGGCTGAGCGGTGGGAGATTATCACGCAGCGTTACGGCGGCTGGAACGGCTCGCCAGCCGCGGCTAGATCCCGCCCGGCACCGCCAGGCTCACGCCATCGCCAGCAGCACCCGCTGGCCCAGCAGGCGCCGCACCCGCTCCGCCCGCTCCGGCGTCGCCATCGGCAACGGCAACGCCGCCAGGGCGGTGCCGGCCGGCGCCGCCTCCAGCGCCAGCATCAGCTCCAGATCGCCGGGATCGAGGTTGAGGGGCTGCAGGTCGGGATCGAACAGGCTGGTGGAAGGCCAACCCCACAGGCAGCGGTTGCGCTCGCCGGCGGCCGCCAGCAGGGTGGCGTCATCACAGCGCTCCGGGTCGCGCCAGGGGCTGGCCGGCACGGGGCCACGGCTGAGGAAGAACTCGAAATGGCTGATGTCCGGGTCGAGGCTCTCCACCAGCTCCCACTGCTGCCGCGGCGGCAGCGCCCGGGCGCGCTCCAGCAGTTCGCCTTGCAACAACCGCGCCGGATCCCAGAGCTGCGGATTGGAAAAGCCGGCGAATTCCAGACCGGCGCTGGCGATGAAACCAAACAGCCGCTCCAGGTTGTAGCTGGTCTCCTGCGGATGCAGGTACATGTCGGCAAAGTTGGCGTCGGCGGCGGTATCAAGCGCCCAGCGCTGCTCGTGATGGCGGCGGATCCGGTTGCTCTCCGGCAGGTCTTGGAAGAGGCGCCTCCCCAGCCGCAACCCGTCGGGGCCGCTGCCCGCCTGCAACAGCGCCAGCGCCCGCTGGGTTCGCTGGATCTCCCAGCGGCCGGCATCCGCATACAAAAAGAGGTGCAGCAGCCCGCCCGGTCGCAGCAGCTCGGCCAAGGCCTTCAGGCCGGCCTCCGGATCGCGCAAATGGTGCAGCACCCCCACCGAATTGATGTGGTCGAACGGGCCTTCGCCGGCCAGATCCAGCAGGCTGCGCTGCTCCAGCCGCAGCTCCGCCACCCGCTCGGCGGCGCCGGAGCGCTCGCAGCGCTGGCGCGCCACCGCCAGGGCGCCAGCGCTGATGTCCACCGCCAGCACGGCGCTGCCGGGGTTGAGATGGCAGAGGTAGTCGCTGCTGACGCCGGTGCCGCAGCCGGCATCGAGGATCCGCCAATGGCGCGGCGCCGCCGGCAGGCTCCCGAACACCGCCGCCCGGACGCTGTCGACGCACCAACGCCAGTTGTATCCGGGCGGTGGACCGTCCTGCAGCGGATCGCCGGGGTAGGGGAAGCGGTCGTAAAACGCGCTCACCACCGGCGTGGCCGCATCCCGGGGGGCGGCAACGCCGGGATGCTCCAGGGGGTCGGCGGTGGCGGCGGGCTCGCTGGAAGCGCTCATGGGCAGCGGAAGGAGGGGCCTGGGGCGAGTGTGTCAGGGGAGCGGCGCCGGACCGCGGCGCCGGGCGACGCCGCTGCAAACATTTGTTCATGCGCTCCCGGAGCCTCCGGGGGTGCGCCGTAGGGTGCCGAAGCCCGGCTCGCTCCCGTTCATGACCGTGACCGCCAGCAGCGGCAGCACCAGGGTCGCCCCTCAGCTCTACGAC
>CAYOCW010000125.1:0-5155 GCA_964402615.1 uncultured Cyanobium sp.
CCTTCCGGGCGTTCGAGCCGACGCAGGAAGAGGAGACCTACTCGATGGTGACGGCCAACCGCTTCTGGAGCCAGATCTTCGGGATCGCCTTCTCCAACAAGCGCTGGCTGCACTTCTTCATGCTGTTTGTGCCGGTGATGGGTCTGTGGACCAGCAGCATCGGCATCATCGGCCTGGCGCTCAACCTGCGGGCCTACGACTTCGTGTCTCAGGAGATCCGCGCCGCCGAAGATCCCGAATTCGAAACGTTCTACACCAAGAACATTTTGTTGAACGAAGGCCTGCGCGCCTGGATGGCCCCAGCGGATCAACCGCACGAAAACTTCGTCTTCCCTGAAGAGGTTCTGCCCCGCGGTAACGCTCTTTGAGCTGTTTCGATTGTGTTGCTTCGGGCCCTACGGGGCCCTTTTTTTTGACTTGTCACAAAGGTTGAATTCTAGGATTTACGCCGCAGACAGCGTCTGGTCAGCCAGGTTCCGCTGGTAAGTTGCCAATTGCATCTCAATCTGGTATCGCACTAGGTCTCGGTAGTCCAAGAAATGTTCATTGTGGGCGCAAACCGCCAAGTACTGCTCAGCTACCGCCGGATTGGCGATCAGGATATGGATGAGATGATGCCAAAAAGCCCAGCGGGTGGAGCGCATCAGTCCCTGGCGCCAGCAAACGATCAGCAGAGCCCTCAACACCACCCATTCGGGCCATTGGAAACGTGGTTTCACCCGCGGCCCTCCCAGCTTGAGAAAGTAGCGATAGACACGATCCAGGTAGGTGTGGGGAGCATAGAGATGGCAGAAGGCCTCCACATACTCCCGGGCGATGTCCTCCACCGGGCGCGTTGGAACGAAGTTCATCAAGGTGGTTTGGTTGATGTTGCCGCCGCCGTCGATCAATCGCCCCTCGCGCTCCAGGCGATGCCATAGCGCTGTGTGGGGCAAAGCCTGCAGCATGGCGAAGGTGGTTGTGGGAATTCCGGTGGTCTCAGCGAAATCGACGATCCGCTGGCCCGCACCGGCCTTTTCGCCATCGAAGCCGATGATGAATCCCGCGATCACCCTCAGGCCCGCACGGGTCACCTTGTCGATCGAATCATGCAGGGGTGAGCGGGTGTTCTGATGCTTCATGGTTAGTGTCAAGCTGTCGGTGTCGGGGGTTTCGATTCCCATGAATACCGCAGCGAAGTTGCAGGCCAGCATCAACTCCAACAGCTCGTCATCCTCCGCCAAATCAAGCGACGCTTCCGTGTCGAAGCGGAAGGGATAACCGCGTTGCTCCTGCCATGCCGCTAAGTCCTTAAGCAGCAACTTGACGTTGCGTTTGTTGCCAATGAAGTTATCGTCAACCATGAAGATGCCGCCGCGCCAGCCAAGTTGGTAGAGGCATTCGAGTTCGCTGAGCAGTTGCGCCGGAGTCTTGGTGCGAGGCTTCCGGCCATAGAGCACGATGATGTCGCAGAATTCACATTGAAATGGGCAGCCGCGGGAGAACTGCACCGACATGGAGTCGTAGGCGCTGCGCTCCAGCAGGTCGTAGCGGGGGATTGGCGTGTGCGTGACATCCGGTTTCTCGCCATTGGCGCTATAGCGACCTCGGTTGGCGCCGCGGCGCAGATCCTCAACGAACAGTGGAAGCGTAATCTCCCCTTCATCCAAGATTAAAAATTCTGCCCCGGCCGCCTCCAACTCCTCGGGCACTGAGCTGGGATAGGGGCCGCCCACAGCGACGGGTTTGTCGTGCTGATGCGCCAGGGCGATCTGATGCATCATGTCGTCCTTCTGAACGATCATGGCCGAGATCATGACCAGATCGGCCCAGCGCCATTCATCCTCTTCCACCGGACGAATGTTGGTGTCCACCAGCTTGTAGCTCCATTCCTGGGGCAAAATGGCGGCTACGGTGATGAGGCCAAGCGGCGGCAGCAAAACCTTGCGATTGACCAGCTCAAGAATTTTTTCGTAAGACCAAAAGGTCTTGGGGAAGCCTGGGTAGACCAGTAAAATCTTCACTGTGCTGGTCTCCCAGGTTGTTGTTTGAGACTAGCCTGGTTTTGCGGTGGCAGGGCTGTTGGTTGGTGTCGCTGCCGGCCAGGATCTCTCGCGATTCCGCTCCGGTGCCCTTAATGTCTTGGAGTCCCGTCAGCAGTGTCGTGGCGCAACCCCTTGGGGTTGCGTCGAAGGCGACGCCGGCTGGCACGATCCTTCGGAGGAGGTGTCCATGCAACCCAGTTCAACGCTTCAGGGTCCGTCGACCGCGGAGAACGCCGGCTGATCGCATCCCACGGATAATCCGGCCGTGATCCTTCGGTTCCGCGTTCCATGCGGACCCGGCGAGAGCCCCCACCCTGGCGGTTGCCGCTGGGCGTGGGGGCATCGTTTTGCTGCAGCGCTGGTTTCCCCGCCGCCGCAAGGCACCGGGCGGCTGGCCGGGCGTCATCAGGTCTGGTTGCGCGAAGCCTGTGACGCCGCTGGATCCCCGCCCTGGCTGGCGACGCGGCCCCACCACAACCCGACCCCGGCGCTGATCAGCACCACCACCAGGCTCAAGGCCGTCCAGGCGCCGAGCCCCCAGCTCACCACCGCCAGCGGCGCCACCACCGTGATCACCCCGCCGGCCAGCAGCGGTTGCAGCAGGAGTTGCTTGATCGAAAACGGGGTGAGGGCATCGCCCTGATCCGTGGGGTCGGCCATGTTCAGCAGCAGCAAGCCGCTGGCCGCGACCCCGGTGGCTTGGCCGAAGTCGAGGATGCCGCGGCTGAACCAGGGCGGTGGCAGCAGCCGGGGCGCCAACAGCAGCAAGACCGCCAGATTCCAGGCCAGGCCCGCTGCCGCCAGCACCAGCAGCGGCAGCCAATCGCGAACCAGCAATGACAGATCCAGGCAGGCGGTGGCGGCGGCGATCAGTAGATCTGCCGCCACGCTGCCGATTCGGTTCTGGATCCGGCCGCTGACCAGGTGGCTGGCTCCGCAGCGCTCCAGCAGCAGGCGCATCAGCAACGATCCCACCAGCGCCAGCGGGAACACCGGCAGGGCGGCCACCACCATGCCGATGCCGCCCCCCAAGGGCAGCGCCACGGCCCGCAGCAGCTGCAGCAGCCCCCAACCCGCGGCCACAGCCAGCCCCGCGAGGCCGAGGTTCAACAACCAGGGTTGGACAGGGCCGGTGAGGCGAGGCTGCAGGGACGGCCGGTTGTCGCTGCTGGCCCCAGCCCCTGAAGCAGCCAGGGCAGGGGGCGGCACGATCCCGATGGCGGCCGGCAGCTCGGCAGCGGCCGGGGTGGCCGGGGACAGCCAGCCGAGCTGCCGTGCTATCACCACCACCAGCCCACCCACCACGGTGGAGGCGAGCAGCCCCACCGTGGAAAGCGCTAGGCCCAGCGCCGTGCCACCCGGTACCCCCAGGCGCTCGTAGGTGGGTCCCATGGCGGCCGCTGAGCCGTGCCCCCCCTCGAAGGCCACTTCGATCAGACAGGTCATCACCGGCGCTACCCCCAGCAGCGGCCGCAGCAGCAGCAGCACCGCCAGACCGGCCACCAGGTACTGGCCGAAGGCCAGGGTGAGCGACAGCAGCACCTGGGCGCCGAGGGGCCGCCAGAGTCCGGAGAGGCGTGGTAGGGGCTTACCCAGCAGCAGCGTGGCGAACACCAGGGTCAAGAGCGGCAGGGGCAGGGACTCCCAGCAGTGGATCACCGTTTGCGGCAGCAGGGGCAGCGCCCCGGCCGGCGCGATCAGCAGGCCCAGCGAGCCGGCGATCAGGGCTTCGGGAATGCCCCATTGGTGCAGCATCAGCCGGCGCCCGACCAGGCTGCCCAGCAGCAGCAGGGCTGTCAGCAGGAGCGCCGCCAGCAGCCAGGTGGCGAGCGGGAGGAGCCAGCCGCCCAGCCCCAGGGCCGTGGCGAACCCCGGCGCCTGCCAACCCCAGAGCCCATTCACAGGCGCAGGTGGCGGCGGAAGAAGGCTTCCGTGGCCTCCAGGATGCGCACCTGCACGGACTGGTCGCGGAAGCCGTGCCCTTCGCCGGGGAACAGGTGCAGCTCCACCGGCACGCCCCGCTGCTGCAGGGCTTGCGCCAGCGCCTCCGTCTGTCGGGCCGGCACAACGGGATCCTCCAGGCCATGGAAGAAGATCACCGGCGCTGCGATCCGCTCGGGATGCCGCAACGGCGAGCGCTGTTCGTAGAGGGTTCGGGCCCGGGGCCAGGGGCCGACCAACCTGTCGAAGTAGCGCGCTTCGAAGCGATGACCGCCCGCGTCGCTGGCCAGCGCCGTCAAGTCGGTCACCGGATAGCGACAGCAGCCGGCCTTGATGGCATCGGAACGGGCGAGGGCCTCCAGCACGGTGAGGCCGGCGGCGCTGCCTCCCTCCATCGCCACCCGTTCGGGATCCGCCTTGCCCGCGTTCACCAACGCGGCGACGGCGGCCAGGCAGTCGTCCACATCCACCACGCCCCAGCCGCCATCAAGCCGTTCGCGGTAAGCCCGCCCGAAGCCGGTGGAACCGCCGTAATTCACCTCCACCACGCCCCAGCCCCGGCTGGTCCAGTACTGCAGCGCCGGGTTGAAGCCGGTGCGCGCCATGCCGGTGGGGCCGCTGTGGCCTCGCACCAGCAGCGGCGCTGGCTGATCGGCTGCTCCCGGGGGCGGGTAGTACCAGGCCTGGGTAGGGCGGCCCGCGTGCCCCGGGAACCAGAGGGCCTCCGGCTGGCTGATGGCCTGCTGTTCCAGCGTCGCTGGCGTCGAGGGGCGATGGCGCCAGCTGTCGCCGACACGCTCCACCTCCAGCAGACCGGCGGGGCGATCCGGGCCTGAGCCGACCGCCACCAGCCGTCCCGGAGCGGCCGCCAGGCCGGCCAGGTCATCGCAGGGGGTGGCGATCGGCTGCCAGTCGCAGCAGGGCGCCGCGGTGTGCGGAGGAGGATCCTCCCCCGCGGCTTCCCGCAGCCGCCCGAGCTGCCAGCGCCCGTCCACGCAGGCGGCTGCCAGCAGCTGCTGGCCGTCCCAGGCGGTGGTGCGCATGCCGTAGACCCATTGGGGCATGGCGAATTCCGCCTGCATCGGCAGCAGCGCCCGCCAGATCGCCGGGGCTCCTGGCTGGAGGGCGTTGGCCCCGGCCAGCCGCTCCAGGTTCCACCAGCCGCTGCGATCGTTGGCCACCACCAGGTC
>CAYOCW010000126.1:0-4952 GCA_964402615.1 uncultured Cyanobium sp.
CCAATGAGGTGTATGTGCTGCCCAAGCATCTCGATGAGATGGTGGCCCGCCTGCACCTTGAGAAGATCGGCGCCAAGCTCACCGAACTCACCCCCGAACAGGCGGCCTATATCAATGTGCCTGTGGAGGGTCCTTACAAGCTCGATCACTACCGCTACTGAGCCGATCGCTGCTCAGCAGCCCACCGAGCGGGCGGCGTCCCCTGTCGATGCCGCCCATCCGGTCAAGCGCAGGCCTCCCGTGTTGACACGGGGGGCCTTTTTGATCGGGGGACATCGTTCAGAGTTGTGAGCGGCAAGGCCCCTGCGGGCCGCCTGCGGCCTAGGTCGAACCCTTGCCTCCGGGCCCGCGCGGCGGTGGCACCAGCTCCGGCGGTGTGGAGAGCCAGAGCCGCGCGGGAGCTGTGGCGAGCCGCAGCCAGGAGGTGTCGAGCCAGCGGCGCCGCACCAGCGCCAGACCGATCCAGCCGCCATCCGCTAGCTGCAGCGCCGAGCTCAGACGTCCGGCCCGCTCGCCCGCCTCATCCCACAGCGTCTCGCCCGGGGCCAGCTGCTCCGCCGCCAGCTCGGCGGCGTCCGCGGCGCTGATGAACCAGCGCCGCAGCTGTTGCTTGACGCCGTCGTAGGTGGCCAGGCGAGCCAAGGTCTCCTGTCCCACGTAGCACCCCTTGGTCAAGCTCACCCGGGCCGCCAGCCCCAGCTCGAAGGGATTGGTGTCGTCGTTGAGCTCTTGCGGAGCCTGCGGCTGGCCCCGTTGAATCCGCCAGCGCTCGGCGGCCTCGGCCTCCAGGGGCGGAAGCGACGCCAGGGCGGCAGGCAGCGGCGTGGCCTCCTCGAGCAGCAGCAGGGACTCCCCGAGCCAGAAGCTGCCGGGTTCCGGGCCCGGTTGCCAACAGCGCCCCGCCACGGTCCCGTCCAAGGGCGAGCTGCCAGCGCCTGCGGCTGGTCCCAGGGGCTGCACCAGCACACCCCGCTGCAGCGGCCCGAGGTTGACGGCATCCGCCGGAAACAGCACGCGATCGAGGCTCTGGCGCACCGCCGCCCCGTCGCCGGCGCTGATCACCAGCCAGGCGCCGTCCTGATCCAGCAGCAGCTCCGCCAGCCCCTTCATGCGGGCGGTGGGGCTGATGCAGCAGCTGCTCAGCCAGCTCCCCGGCGGGGCCAGCTCCACCGCCTGGCTGGTCTGGCCATGCAGGAAGCGGCGGGTGTCCGGACCATCCAGCCGCAGCCACTGCACGGGCTGCTCCAGGCGGCAGCCCTCCGGCGGAGACCAGCTCCAGGGATCGGGTTCCGGGGCGAGGGCAGCGGCCTGGGTGGCCTGGGCGGCGGCCACCTGCTCGAGCAAGAACAGGCTGCGCAGCTCCAACCCCGCCGCGGCCAGCGCCGCCTCGCCGCCCTCCTGGCGATCCACGATCGCCACCACCCGCTCCACCACGTAGCCGGCCTGGCGCAGCTGATTCACCGCCTTGAGGGCCGAACCGGCGGTCGTCACCACGTCCTCCAGCAGCGTGACGCGACTGCCGGCGGGTGGCAGCGGACCCTCCAACCAGGCGCCGGTGCCGTGGCCCTTGGCCTCCTTGCGCACGATCAGCGCATCGAGCTGGCGGCCGTCCAGCGCGGCCCGCATCGCCACGGCGCTCACCAGCGGATCGGCCCCCAGCGTCAGCCCGGCCACCGCCGCCGCTTGGGGTTCCACCTGCTCCAGCAGCAGCGCCCCCAGCAGCGCCAGGCCGGTGCCGCTGAGGCTCACGGGCTTGCAATTCACATAGTGTTCGCTCTCGCGGCCCGACGCCAGGGTGAAGCGCCCGCGCCGATAGGCCTGGCGGGCCAGCAGGTCGAGGGCCTGCTGGCGTTGCGGGGCGGGATCCTGAGAGAGGGCTGACATCGCGACGTGATGATGACGGGCGGCTGGCGGTGGATGGTGGGATCCCGCCAGGCCCGTTAGTTTGGTGCAAGCCTGAATCTCGGACCGGCCGCGCCATGACCCCTGCCAGGATCCTGCCGCCGTGGTTGCGCCATCCGACCCGCCCAATCGTGGCGGCGCTTGGCCTGCTGGTCGGCGCCTTGCTGCTGACGCCCACCGCCCGGGCCCAGAATCAGCCCGGCCCGGTGCTGTGCAGCACCAGCCTCGAAGCCCCGCCAGCCGCTAGCGGCACCCCTGGCCTGAGCGTCCCGGCCCTGGTGGAGGTCAGCCGCTGCGGACCGGTGCAAAGCACAGCCCAGCTGATCGAACGGCGGTTTTTCTCCTACAGATCCCCGTTTGAGCGAGGGGTTGACATCACCCGCCAGATCACCGATGTCTTGGGGATTGCCATGGGTGGTGGCGATGGTTCCAAGCTGATGGGCTTTGGCTTCCCTGATCAGGCCATCGTCTGGGACGGAGCCGCGATCAACAACCTCTATAACCGGATGCTCGATGCCCAAAGTTCTCCGATGCCGGTGCGCTCTCCAGACCTGGGCAATCCCTTCCGCAGCAGCATGGTGATGGCGCCTTACTCGCCCCGTCCGCTGGATCCCCAGCCGGAAGCGCTCACGGGCAGCGCGACCAGGCCCAGCTCAGGCGGCATGGTTCGAGGCCTTTGGTGAAGCCTGGTTTAGCCTTGGCGCCGGGGGGGTCTAGCAATCTGGTGAATGCAGCGAACTCATAATTCGCCTTAGCCGAGTTCGATCCTCGGGACCCCCATTCAGCACACGTCTCCCACGTTGGCTACCCGCTGAAGCCGCGCAACGTGGTGTCAGCTTTGCCTAGATAGATGCGCATATCCATTGATCGCAACTTCCGCTCTCAGGCTTATCTCAGAGCCGTCGCCCTGGCGCATGCATCGAGTGAATAGGAGGCCACAGTGTCTTGGCTGCTACTAGCCAAGACACTGTGGCCGCAACCGTCCCGCCGCCGCACACGATCGGGGCCGGCCGACGCATCTTCACCATCACTTTCCGTGAAGGGTCATCGCTGCCTTGCCATGCTTGCGATTGGCTTGGCAAAGCTTCTTTGCTGAGCTCCGGCTGCATTCCCATGGCCAACACTTCAGAGTTGCTGTCGCAGGTAGTTTCTGCCCGGATCCGCCAACTATGCCCCGCAGCTCAAGGGGGTGCGCACGCTCTATAACCTGCTCACAGATGTGGCGATCCAGGCGGGCCAGTTGCCTGTGCCCAGTCGCCCCTCCTTCCAGCGCGACATCCTGCCCATCCTGCGTTCCCTCGGTGATCTGCAATGGGTGAACAAGGGTTTTGCCGCCGGCTTCGGTTATGGCATGCCGCCTCATTTCCTCGATCCCACCACCCTCAGCAAACTGGCCAATGCCAATGAAGCCTATGCGGAGCTGCGCCGCACCATCGCCAACATCTTCCGCGATCCTGCCCTGCAGGACGCCTCGATGAAGCCCTGGCCCTGGCTTGATGGCGATGCCGTGGATGTGCCTATGCCTCCGATTTCCAGGGCGATGAATGCACTCACTGACACCCAGTTGCTGCTGCTGCAATGCTGGGCCGAGGGCAACTTCGAGGTCGACTGGGATCCCCTGTCCGCCGCGCCCACGTCGATCGAGGCGGTGCCGTTGCAGCAGCAGCCGGCCATGCTGGATCGCGCTGCCTTGAAGTTTTGCCTCGCCGATGCATTTCATCCCGGCTGTGAAATGACCTGGCCGATGCGGCACGCCACGCTCTATGCAGCCCCGTATCGCTTGCGCCATCGCGCCACAGACAACCCCGAGCCCAACTACGGCCCTGTTCTTGAGCCTTTGAGCCATCGGCCCTACCGCTACTCTTCGAGAAGGCTTTGCCTACGCGGAAGCCTTGCGGCTTGGGTTGTTTGGCTTGGCCCTGGCTGTTCGGCTGTTAGCGGCAGGCGCCGTAGGCGCTCAAGTTTTTTAGACAATCTGCCCGTGCTGCGGTTGGTCAGCGCGTGCCTCATGGCTGAGGCGGATCGCCCGGCTGCAGTGCGGCGATGCCCTGGATTGGCGTCCGTCCCGCCCAGCGAGGCCAACGCCAACGCTGCCGCTTCTGGTTCCACCGGGCCAGAAGCAGATCCATCGCCCTTCCCTGCTCCGCCGCCGCCTGAACCAGCGCCTCCAACGCCCCCATGGCTGGGCCTTGATCGCCAGGGCCTGCTGGAGGCCAGCGGCGGCAGCCTGATCGCTCGCGTTTTCTCCGATGACCAGATCCAAGAAGCCGAGCGGCTGAAGCGGCACTCGCCTTTTGGTGCCATCCATGTCGCCGACCTCTCAGCCCAGCCCTTGGGGGATCCGCAGGCCGTCTGATGCGCATTCCTGAGTCTCTTCTCCCTCACGCAGGGCAGCAAGGGGCACCCGTTAAGATCCCCCGGTCTTTCACGGTCGCGTGACTGATCGACTGGTATCGGTTAGCCGTTTGCAGGATGAACATCCTGCTATAAAGTTATCGCAATTGTCTGCGCCGCTTTCAGAGTGGCTTTGAAGACGCCAAGCAGCATATCGCAACGGTATTGCTTGGCGAAGGCTTAAACTCATGCAGTGTGGCAAGCGCGGTCGGACCGTTGTCCCATAAGGGGGACGGTGAACACCGCTGCGGCATGCCCTTCCAGCCCCGCGCCGTCCAGGTCATGGAGTTCGCGTTCTCCGAACAGGTCGATCCCAGCGGTGGGTTTGAGGAGGTCGAGGGTTACACCACCACCGCCGCTGCTGCCAGCGGTTGGGCTGCGGATGGCCGAGACGACGGTGAGGAATGGCAACAGGGCTGCGGTCGACTGCCTCTGGATCTGGCGGGTGCGCCCGCCCGGCTTCCCCATCACGGGCCGCCGGCAGGTGAGATGTTTGGTGAGACGGTTCGCCTCACAGCCTGGCAGGGCTCGATCGCCCCTGCCGACGGCTGGTAGGTCAAAATCCAGCCGCAGCAAGGGCTTTGAACCGAAAACCCCTATCGAGAAAAGGAAGCGGGCGGCGGGAATCGAACCCGCATCATCAGCTTGGAAGGCTG
>CAYOCW010000127.1:0-4862 GCA_964402615.1 uncultured Cyanobium sp.
ATCCGCTGGAGCTGGTGCGCATGGTGGCCACCGCCCGGATCCTGATGCCCCGCAGTCGCGTGCGCCTCAGCGCCGGCCGCGAGGCCCTCAGCCGCGAAGCCCAGATCCTCTGCCTCTTGGCCGGGGCCGATTCGATCTTCTATGGCGACACGTTGCTCACCACCAGCAATCCCCAGGTGGAGGCCGATCGGGAGCTGCTGGCGGCCGCTGGCGTCAGCGCCTGGCGAGACGCGTCCAGCGGCCCTGGCGACGCCGCGCCAGGATGCCGACACTGACACCGGTCGCCGGGGCCGATTCAACCTTGGCCGATTCCCCTCTGGTCGCGCCGACGGCGGCTGTTGACGCAGGCCAGCCGCCCGGGCCGGCTGGGGCGCCATCGCTGCTGGTGGCCGCCTTCTATCACTTCACCAGCCTGCAGCAGCTGCCGGAGCTGCAACGGCAGCTGCTGCAGTTGGCGACAGCGCGGCAGCTGCGCGGCACCATCCTGGTGGCCACGGAGGGGGTGAACGGCACGATCTGTGGTCCAGCGGACGGCGTGCAGGCCGTGCTGGAGCGCTTGCGCCAGGAGCCCGGGCTGATGGCGCTGCAGGCCAAGTTCAGCTGGGTGGCGCAGCAGGCGTTCCAGCGGCTCAAGGTACGGATCAAGCGCGAGATCGTCAGCATGGGTTGCCCCAGCGTCAACCCCGCGGAGCAGGTGGGCCGCTATGTGGAGCCGCGGCAGTGGGATGCGTTGATCCGCGACCCGGACACGTTGGTGATCGACACCCGCAACAGCTATGAGGTGACGATCGGCAGCTTCGAGCGGGCGCTCGATCCTGGCACCGAGAGCTTCCGCCAGTTCCCGGCCTGGGTGGAGCAGCAGCTGCGGCCGCTGGTGGCGCAACGCCAGCCCAAGGCCATTGCCCTGTTCTGCACCGGCGGCATCCGCTGCGAGAAGGCCACCAGCTACCTGCTGCTGCAGGGCTTCACCGATGTGCATCACCTGCAGGGCGGCATCCTCCGCTATTTGGAGGAGATGCCGGAGGCGGGCAGCAGCTGGCGCGGCGAATGCTTTGTGTTCGACCGGCGCGTCGCCCTCAACCACCGGCTCGAACCGGGCCAGCATCAGCTCTGCCACGCCTGCGGCCTGCCCCTGGCGCCCGCTGACCGGGCCGATCCGGCCTACCGCGAGGGGGTGAGTTGCCCCCACTGCATCGCACGGTTCAGCGACGCCGACCGGGCCCGCTTCTCCGAGCGCCAGCGTCAAATCGCCCTCAGTCGCGACGGCGCTGCCCCCCCGATCGGTGGGGCGGCGCGCGAGCCGGAGCGGGGCGATGGCGGCTGAGGCGGCTGAGGGCGGCCCGCTGCCGCCGCCGCTGCGGGAGCCAGCGTCTGCGCTGGCGCGCCCGGTCCTCTACAGCTTCCGGCGCTGCCCTTATGCCATCCGGGCGCGATTGGCGCTGGCGGCTGCAGGGTTGCGGCCGGGCTGGGATCTGGAGCTGCGGGAGGTGCGGCTGCAGGCCAAGCCGCCGCAGCTGCTGGCGATCGCGCCGCGGGGCACGGTGCCGGCGCTGCGGAGTGCCGGCGGCGCGGTGCTGACGGAAAGCCTGGCGATCATCGCCTGGGCGCTGGATCGCCAGGATCCCGAGGCTTGGAGCCGCGGCTGGAGCGATGCCGAGCAGGCCACGATCGAGGCCCTGATCGCTGAAAACGACGGTCCGTTCAAGCAGCACCTGGATCGCACGAAGTACGCCAGCCGCGACGGCGCCGCAGGCATGGCCCGGGGCGAGTCGGAGCGCCAGCGGGCGATGCAGATCCTGAGCCGTTGGAGCGCTCGCCTGGAGTCGGGCGGCTGGCTGTTGGGGGAGCGCCCCTGCCTGGCCGACATCGCCTTGCTGCCGTTCGTGCGCCAGTTCCGCCTGGCCGATCCGGCCCGCTTTGACGCGGAGCCCGCCTTGGAGCCGCTGCGGCAGTGGTTGGGGCGGTTTCTCGACAGCGAGGCGTTGGCGCGGGTGATGGCGGAGCCCTGGGGGCCGCGCCAGACCTGGCGGTCTCCCAGTTGGCTGTATCACCTGGCCCTGCGGGAGGACTGGCAACGCGCCAAGGCCGAGGGCCACTACCCCCATTCCAGCCGCGGGCTGTCGCTGCGGCAGGCGGGTTTCGTGCACGCCAGCCATGCCCACCAGGTGGAGCCAACCCTGGAGCGCTTTTACGGCGATCTGCCCGCCGGGGCGGTGCTGCTGTTGGCGATCGATCCGCAGCGCCTGGAGAGGGCGGGGGTGGAGGTGCGCCTGGAGCCGGCGCCGCAGAGCGGCGAGCTGTTTCCCCATCTCTATCCGGCCCTGCCGCTGCAGGCCGTGCTCTGGAGCGAGCCGATCGCTGCGGCAGCCCCGTCGCGCGGTGCCGTCCCGCCATGACTCCCATGGATCCGCTCGCCTGGACGGCCGGCCCCGCCGAGCGGGCCTCAGCCCCCCTGCCCGACCTGGGGCGCCTGGAGGCGGAGGCGCGCCAGCGCGGGCTGCTGTTGCGCCTCCAGGTGGGGCGCCCGCTGGGCTGGTTGTGGAGCTTGCGGGTTGGCGTGGCCCGCCGTGAGCCTGCCGGTTCGGATGGCGCTGCCGGAGCGCTGCAGCTGTTGGGGGAGATCAAGGGCTGGGCTTGGCCCGGCCGCGAGGGTTTGCAGCTCGACACGATGCGGGTTCAGGCGCGGCACAGCGCTGCCGTTGGACCTCTGCTCTGCGCGGCCGCCTTCGCTTGGAGCCTGGAGGCCACCCCCTGCCGCGTTGCGCGCATTTTGGCGATCCGGGATGAGGAGCGGCAGCACCGCCGCCTGGTGCGCTATTTCCGGGGCCTGGGCTTCCAGCCCGTGCGGGAGCTGGGCGGCGGAGCGCTGGACCTGCTGCCGCGGCTGGTTTGGGGCGGCGCTGGCCTGTTGATGCGCGGCGACTGCGAGGAGGGGCTGCGCTGCAGCTGGCGGCGGTTGCTCCGCGGCGGTGGCGCCAACGCGTCGGGGCCTGCGGCGGCGGCTGAGGCACCGCCGGGTTGAGGCCGATCGGTGGAACGCCTCGACGCGCGGCCTGTTCAGGCGCTGCGCAGCACCAGCCCGGCCCCGGCGGACCCCGGCAGCACCCGCCCGATCGGCCGGGCCTGGTCAAACCCGTGGCGTTCGAACACCGCCAGCACCGCCGCTAAGCAATCGGGAGCGCAGCTGACCAGCAGGCCGCCGCTGGTCTGGGGATCGCAGAGCAGCGCCTGATCGCTGCGGCCAAAACCGGCGGGCAACACCACCTTGCTGGCGCAGGACTGCCAATTGCGTCCCGAGGCGCCGGTGCTGTAGCCCGCGTCGGCCAGGGCGCGGACACCCGGCAGCAGCGGCACCTCAGCCCAATCGATCTCCAGCACCAGGCCAGAACCGCGGGCTATCTCCAGGGCATGGCCCACCAAGCCGAAGCCGGTCACATCGGTGAGGGCGTGGACGCCGTCCAGTTCCGCCAGGTCCGGCCCGGGCGTGTTGAGCTGGGTGGTGCTGGCCAGCATGGCCGCGTAGACCGGGTCAGGCAGGGCGTTGTTCTTGAAGGCTGCAGAGGCGATGCCCACCCCGAGCGGTTTGCCGAGCACCAGGCAATCACCCGCCTGGGCATCTTGGTTGCGGCGCACCCGCTCGGGATGCACCAGGCCGAGCACCACCAGCCCGTAGATCGGCTCCTGCGACTCGATCGTGTGGCCGCCGGCCACGGGGATGCCGGCCGCGCTGCAGACCTGCTGGCCGCCGTCGAGGATGCGGGCGATCATCTCGGTACCTAGCACCTTCAAGGGCATGCCCACCACGGCCAGCGCCAGGAAAGGTCGGCCACCCATGGCATAGACATCGCTGATGGCATTGGTGGCAGCGATGCGACCGAATTCGAACGGATCGTCGACAATTGGCATGAAGAAGTCCGTGGTCGCCACCACCGCCTGGCTGTCATTGAGGCGGTAGACCGCGGCGTCGTCTGAGCTGCCGATGCCCACCAGCAACGCTGGCGGCACCGGCAGGCTTGCGGTTTGACGCAGGATGTCTTGCAACGCCGCCGGGGCGATCTTGCAGCCGCAGCCGCCGCCATGGGCCAACTCGCTGAGGCGCGGCCTGGTCGTGGCCTGGGGCGATGGGGCGGTCATGGGCGGGGGGGCCTGCACCTCAGGGCATGGTCTCACGCGCCAGGAGGACTTTTGGCCGTCCGTTGCGGTCGTTGTTTGCCCCTGGACGCGCATCGAGGCTGGGGGGGGCGAGACGAGGGACAGCGGCTGCAGCGAAGCTACACAAAAAGCCCGGTTTCCCGGGCTGTGATGTGCAGGGGTACGATCCTAGTCCGCATCATGAACAACACGTTCACTCGCGAGAACGTGTGAGCCGAGGCTAGGAGGTTAGTTTCCGCAATTCTGCTGGCGTCGGCCGGTGGCCAACTCCACTTTCAGAATCTTGCCGCCCTGCTTCATGATCCGCTGCTGTTCGGCAAACCAGCTCTCGTAGGGCACCCACTTGGTGAAGAAGGTGTTCTGCAGTTCCCGCTGGGAGCGCACCTTTTCAGGGCAGGGGATGCAGGCTGTGATCTTGAACAGGCGCATGGGTCAGACTCTGGAAGGAATCAGGAGATCGAGGGATCAGTTGCCCAGGCCGGAGCTGATGTAATCGAGATAAACACCCAGTTCCCTGCCAGCTTCAGGGCCGACGAGACCAGCCGCAACTTCCTTGATGGCCTGGATCGACTGCACAGTGGCACCAATCGGAACACCAAGGGAGTTGTAGGTTTCCTTCAGGCCATTGAGGACGCGCTCGTCAAGAATCGAGGTATCGCCCGCCAACATGGCATAGGTGGCGTAGCGCAGGTAGTAGTCAAGGTCGCGGA
>CAYOCW010000128.1:0-4812 GCA_964402615.1 uncultured Cyanobium sp.
CAGCGGGCGCTCGGGCTATGCACCGGCCTGCGCCAATGCGTGGCGCCCAGGCCTCTGCGAGAAGCCACGGATCTCCTGCCGCGACTGCAACCACCGCGAGCTGCTGCCCCTCAGCGATGCAGCGATCTACGGCCATCTGGCCGGAGACCACACCATCGGCCTCTACCCCCTGCTGGAGAACGACCATTGCCACCTGCTGGCCGTCGACTTCGACGCGCAGGACTGGCGTGACGATGCCCGGGCCTTTCTGTGCTCGTGCCGGGAGCTGGCGGTGCCGGCAGCGCTGGAGATCTACCGCTCCGGGGAAGGTGCCCCCTGTGTCAGGAAAGAAGTCCACCCTGTTTGACCGATCCACCAGGTGGCTTTCCGAACCACAATGAAACCGACCTATGACGCCGCTTGTGATCCTGGCCTGACCTCACCACGTCGGTCTCGGTGATCAGCCAGTCGCAGCTGATCAGGGGTTCGCGGCACTGCCCAAATCAATCGAGGGCTGAGGCTGCGGCTCAGCGCAGCGTCACCACCCCCTCGAACTGGGCGAAGGCCGGATCGGTGCTGGCCAGAACGAGGTCGTCAGCCATGGCCTGGGCCGCCAGCAGGCGATCGAAGGGATCGCGGTGCGGCACATCCCAGAGGCCGGCCCGCCGAGCGACGGCACCGCTGATCGGCAGATCGACCGCCGCCAGACGGTGGAGGGCCATGGCGTAATTCTCGACGACGGATCGGGCCTGTTGCAGTTTTCCCAGTCTCCACTTGGTCGCGATCTCCCAGGCGGAGGCGGCGCTGACGACGAGCGTGTTGTCGCTGTCCTCCAGGGCGTTGCGCAACTCCGAGGAGAGCTTCTCGGGTTCCAGCAGAGCCCAGAGCAGCACATGGGTGTCGAGCAGCAGCTTCATGAGCCCCAGCGCTCCAGCTCGTCGTCGGGCAGGGGGTCGAAGAACGCCTCATCCACGCGTCCCTTCAGGAAGCCGAGCTGTCGGCGCGGGCTGGGATCAAGGGGCACCAGCTGGGCGATGGGCTTGCCATGACGGGCCAGCACGATGCGCTCACCGGCCGCGACCCTGGCCAACAGGGCCGAGAGGTGTGTCTTGGCCTCCTGAACGTTGACGCAGCGTGGCTCCATCATCTGGTCTGGTTCATCTGGTCAGACTAGCCAGGCGTTCCTGGCCCTGCGGGAACGGTCGTCGTGGATCGCTGGACGACCTGAGCGGCCGTGTTCACCGATGCCCTCCTTGTTGACCCGCTGCATGATCTGGCTGGCGAGTCGGAATCCCAATCAAGGCGCGGAGGGCGACAAGCTGCGTCCGGCGGCGATCCTCCAGGCCGATCCGATCACCCAGGATCGCCTGCTCTGCGACTCCTTCGCGATGGCGGACCAGCTCCGCTCCCTGGTTCGCTCCCGCCTGAGGATGGCCCACTGACAGGTCTCTTCCCTGAAGAACTGGCAGAGCAACAGCAGCGGGCGCTCGGGCTATGCACCGGCCTGCGCCAAGGATTGGCGGTCAGGCCTCTGCGAGAAGCCACAGATCTCCTGCTGCGACTGCAACCACCGGGAGCTGCTGCCCCTCAGCGATGCAGCGATCTACGGCCATCTGGCCGGAGACCACACCATCGGCCTCTACCCCCTGCTGGAGAACGACCATTGCCACCTGCTGGCCGTCGACTTCGACGAGCAGGACTGGCGCGATGATGCCAAGGCCTTTCTGCGCTCCTGTCGGGAGCTGGCAGTGCCGGCAGCGCTGGAGATCTCCATCGCCTTGCCGCTGCAGAAGGAAGCCCGGCAGCGGGGTTGCAGCGTGTTCGTGGATGACGACCTGAAGCCCTATCCCGATCAGTGGGCCTATCTGACAACCCTGCAGAGGTTGTCGGTGGCCGGGCTGCAGACCTGGATCCAGAGCGCCACCAGCGGTGCCCATCCCCTCGATCTGGCGTTCATCTGCCACCACATCGCAGCCGCTTCCTTTGAAGCGATCTTCAGACAGGTGAAGGCCCGCATCGTGCTGGCCACCGGCCGTCTGCTGGGAGACAGAGCGGCAAGACAAGCGTACGCATCATCGATTGGCTGGATCTCGGCCATCCGATCACGCAACGGATGTGGGAGCGACGGCGGCGTGGCTATCAGGCCATGGGCTATGCGCTGCTTGCAGATCAGCTATCGATGACAAGAGCCTGACCCAAGGCTTCTCACAGACCGTCCCCGTTAAGGGGGCGTGACGGCTCGGAGCGTCCCGCCCCCCGCATGGTGACCCCAACAGCTGCTTCTACAACTCCTCGCTGCTGGCCATCACGGAGAGGAAGGCCCGGAACCGGTCGAGATTGGCGGGGCTGGGGTCGAGCTGGACGCGTCCGGATAGCAGAGCGCATGCATGGAGGCGAGCAATTCCCTGCCTTTGGCGTTCTGCCGCCTCAACAGCTCGGTTTCTTGCCTGATCTGCTCGGTCTCTTTCTTGATCTGCTCGCTCTCTTTCCTGATCTGCTCGGATTCGCTCCTCAGCCGCACGATGTCGCTCTCGATCTGCCTCGTGCGCCTCTCGCTCGCGGCGGCTCTCTGATCTTCGTCGATAATCTTCATCTCGATATCGGCGAGTTTCCTCTCGTGATCGGGATCGCGTCGCCAATTGAGCATCGACAAAAACGAGCGCCAGCGAGGCAGCGATGAGCCAGACACCCCATTGCTGCTGCAGGGGGATGGAGATGCCGGCGAGGGTGATGTGGTCATAGGAGGAAAACAGAGCAATCAGGGCGATCACGGTGCCGCCGAGGGCCTCCAGCAGACCTTGGCGATCCAGGCCCAACCACGGACGGCGCGAGACGGGGGCTGACCGCGGCAGGACAGGAGGCGGGAGTGGCGGCTGCGGTGGTTGCTTGGCAGGCGAAGGGGGTGGTTCTGGCTTGGATTCTGGCTCGGTTGGACCGGGATTGATTGAATCGGGATCGGATGGGTCGGGATCGGCAGCGGGGGGCTCGCCGGGCATGGCTGGCAGCGGCGCAATCCATCAATATAGTACAGGCGTTCGGAGAGTGGCTGGCGGTTGGGCTTTGGTCTGGAGCGAAGTGCGCCGGGCCTGGCTCCGGGGTGAGTCCTGCTCAAGCACTTGGGCCGCAGCTGGGGCGCCCCGGCTGTAGCACTGCAGCTGGGGCGCCCCAGCTATAGCGCCCCAGCCCGCTCTTCCGCGGCCCTCCTGGCGTTGGCGTACCAATGGCCGAGGCCCAACCGCTCGGACGAGCCAGCGACGATCTGCCGGTCTGGATTGGTGCTGGTGGATTCAGCCTGGCGGCTTGCGATCAATTGAAGGTTCGGCTCTGCACAATGGGAGCCAGGGATGTGGAAACGTCAGTTGCGCCCCCCTTCGCGCCGCCTTTGGAGACGTCGGGCCTGGGGCGCCGCCTTGGTGGTGGCGGCTGATTGGTCGGCGGCCGCAGGCTCTGGCCGGGCCGAGAGCAGGGGCGCAGGGGACGCCGCGGCCATGGCGGCCTTGGTTGCTGGCGAAGCTGCGGCGAGGGCGGCCAGCCCAGGGGCCCTAAGGGCTGAGCTGCTTGCCCAATCCTCGGTTGCCACGCCCGCAAGCCCTGGGCCAGCGGGACCGCCTTTTGCTGTCGCTTCGCCCGCTGCGTTGCCCGCGCCTGGCCTGGCGCCAGCGGCAGGTCAACGGCTCGCTGAACGGCCGCCGCAACAGCCGGGACCGGCGCAGAGGTCTGCACCCGGATCCAGCCAGGCGTCTGCGGCCCGGCCCGCCGCGGCTTCAGCTGCGCCAAAAGTGGCGGCGCCTCCCCGATCGCGGCCCAACAAGATCGCTTCGGCCGGCAGTGATTTGCAGAGCCAGGTGCTGGCGGTGCTGAAGGCCTTCGGCGGCCCTGATTTGCGGGGCATGCGACTGAATCTTTGGGCCATCCTCTTCCTTGTGGGCTTGGGGCTGATCACCCAGGCGCAAAACCTGGAAGTGGTCTGGCGTGCGCTGAAATCTCTGCCCCACCGGCTCGGGAGATGGATGCTTGCGCTGAAATCTCTGCTTCAACGGCTCGGGAGATGGATGCTTGCGCTGGGCAAGCAGTCTCGTTATTTGCTAAGCCAGCGGCGTGGCGCGCCCCGGCCGCGTCGGCCAGGCGCCGAGCCAAGCCTGGCCATCCCCCCATCTCCAGCCCGAGCGCCCCGTGCTGTTTCAGCCGCTCCCGCGCCCGCCCCCAGCCAACCCCTCGCTCCCGCCGGGGCGGCCACAGCCCAAGCGGCCCCACCGCCTGGGCCAACCAGCGCCGGGCCCCCAGCCGCTGGCGGCTCCACCTTGGCCCCAAATGAGCCCTGCCGCGACAACCCCTTCGGGGATTGCGGCCGCATCAGCGATCCCAGCCGCTTTTTTGACCGCGAGGACTTGTTGCGGGACATCTTTGTGGAGTTGCGCAAGGGCTCCAGCCTGTCGCTGGTGGGGGAGTCGCAGATTGGCAAGTCGTCTTTGCTGGCGATGGTGAAGCACCAGGGGCCCACGGCGCTGGCGGGTACGGGGAAAACGTTCATCCTGATCGACATGCAATCGATTCGGGATGAGGCGGAGTTCTTTGAGGTTCTCTGCGCTGAATTAGGCCTGGGACTGACGTTGCGCTGGCAAGGCCTCAAACGCGCTCTCGAGCACCAACAGGTGGTGGTTTGCCTGGATGAGATCGAAAGGATGATCCATCCGCAAGCGTTCAGCTGGGAGATGCGCGCGGAGTTGCGGGGCCTGGCGGAAGGGCAGGATGCCCCCCTCAGCCTGGTGATCGCCAGCCGTTCGCCCTTGAGCGACTTGTTCCCCGACAATCCCCGTGAAACCTCCCCCTTGG
>CAYOCW010000129.1:0-4784 GCA_964402615.1 uncultured Cyanobium sp.
GACATCGCCGCCGACGGCGTGATCCTCTCCTCCCCCACAGGCTCCACGGCCTACGCCCTGAGCGCCGGCGGCCCGGTGATCACGCCCGATTGCCCGGTGCTGCAGCTCACCCCGATCGCCGCCCATTCCCTCGCCTCGAGGGCATTGGTGTTCAGCGATCGGGAGCCGGTGACCGTGTTTCCCGCCACGCCCGAACGGCTGATGATGGTGGTGGATGGCAGCGCCGGCTGTTACGTGTGGCCGGAGGATCGGGTGCTGGTGCGCCGCAGTGAACGGCCGGTGGGCTTTGTCAGGCTGGCGGACCACGAGTTTTTTCAGGTGCTGCGCAACAAGCTCGGCTGGGGGCTGCCCCATGTGGCCAAGCCGAGCGCCGGCTCCCCCGAGGCACCGCTGTGAGGTCGCGCGCTGAGATGGGGGCTCCCCCCGGCGTCGGGTTGGTGGGGGCGATCGCCCAGTCCCTGGCACCCCGGCTGGCGCTCTCCGGCTACCACCCCCTGGCCCTGCACGCCAGCAAAGAGCCTGCCCAAGCTCCCGACCTGGTGGTGCTCTCGCCGGAGTCTGAGGCCTGGATCCCGGAGCTGCGGCGTCGCTGGGGAGATCTGCCGTTGCTGCTGGGCATCGAGGAGGACTCGGTGGCGGGACGCTGCCGCTGTCTCCAGAGCGGTGCCGACGACTTCTGGCTGACCTGCCTGGGGCCCAGCGATCTGCTCACCCGCTTGCGCCTGCACTGGCAGCAGCGCCGGCCGTGGACCTCGACCCTGGAACCGCTGCAACTGGCTGATTTGAGCGTTGACACGGCGCGGCGCCAGGTGTGGCGCGGCCAGCGCAGCGTGCCGCTGACGGCACGGGAGTACCAGCTGCTACTGCTGCTGCTGCGCCATCGGGGCAGCGTGGTCAGTCGTGAGCTGATCCTGCGGGAGATCTGGGAGGATCAACCGCGAGACGCCAGCAATGTGATCGAGGTGTATGTGCGCTACCTGCGCCGCAAGCTGGAGGAGGGCGGCGAACGCCGGCTGATTCACACGGTGCGAGGCCGTGGCTACAGCCTCGCGGAACATCCCCCTCAGCGCGACGATGGCTCGGCTTAGTCCACCAGCGCCTGCCACGGTCCAGCTGATGCCCAGCGCCCCCCCCAGCCCAGCCCGGTCCTTGGGGCGGGCGATCCTGGCCCTCGGCCTGGGGCTCGCCGCCGCCGCAGCGGCGACGGCCACCGCTCCCGTCCGAGCTGCCGCTGGCCCACCCCAGCTGTTGCCGGTCACGGCCCAGCTCTGTCTGGTGCAGGCGGGCGGAGCCGCCAAGCCGAGACCGGTGTGCATCGATCTGGAGGAGCCTCACACCCCCCAGCAGCAGTCCTGGGGCTTGATGCTGCGGCCACCCCTGCCGCCGCGGCGCGGCATGTGGTTTGCCTTCCAGCCCGCGCAGCCGGCGCGCTTCTGGATGCATCGCACCCCCAATCCCTTGGATCTCCTTTACATCCGAGACAACCGGGTGGTGAAGATCGATCGCGCCCTGCCCCCCTGCATGCGGCTGCCCTGCCCGATCTATGGCACGCAGGAGCCGGTGGACGGGGTCCTGGAGATCGGCGCCGGCCAGGCCGAGGCGCTGGGCATTGAGGCGGGTGCGGCGGTGCGGATCGCTCCCCTCAGCGCCGCCGACCGCTGATCACCAGCACGGGATTGAGCGGCGCCAGCCGGGTGCCCTCCGCCAGCGCAGCGCCACGCCAGGCCTGCAACTGGCTGATCCGCACGCTCAAGCCGCTGGCCAGGAGCTGCTGACGCAGCGCCGCCAAGGGCTCGAGACTGGCCAGCGGGATCAGCACCAGCCCGTGGGGCCGCAACCGCGGCAGCAAGGTCGCCAGCAGGGCGCCGCGCTGCGGACCGCCGCCCCCCAGCAGCACCCGGTCGGGATCCGGCAGGCTGGCGAGAGCGTCGCTGGCCTCGGCCTCGAGGATGGCGGCGGGGCGCACCCCGAGGCGCTCGGCGTTGGCGGCGATCAAGGCGGCAGCGCCGAGACGCCGCTCCACGGCCCAGAGCTCCAGGGCGGGGCGCAGCCGCAACGCCTCCAGCCCGACCGAGCCCACCCCTGCGCCCAGGTCCCAGAGCACCCCCTGGCCGGGCAGGTCGAGATCGGCCAGCAGCTGGATGCGCACCTCCCGCTTGGTCATCAGACCGGGGTGATCGGGGTGCTGAAGCCAGAGGCCATCGTCGAGACCAAACAGCGGCAGCGTCGCCGGATCGGGGCTGGCCGGCGGCTCGGCGATCAGCAGCACCAGGTGCAGGGGATCGAGATCGGCGGGCAGGGGATCGGCGGGCAGCAGCCGCAGCAGGCGCTCGCGGGGATGGCCAAGCCGTTCCGCCAACCACAGCTGATAGGACGCCTCCAAACCCGAGGCCCGCAGCAGCTCCCGCACGGCGGCGGCGCCACCGCGGCCGGGATCGGTCAAGACCGCCAGGGCCGGCGGGCGTTGTTGCAGGCGGCTGGCCAGCGGTTCGGGGTCGCGGCCGTGCAGGCTGATCCAGCTCGCGTCCTGCCAGGGGCGCGCCAGCCGGGCAAAGGCCAGCTGCAACGCGGTGGGGGCGGGATGGAACTGCAGCTGCTCGGGGGGGAAGTGCTGCAGCAGCCAGCGGCCGATGCCGAACCAGAGGGGATCGCCGCTGGCCAGCACGACCACCCGCCGCTGATCGGCGAGGGCCTGCTGCAGCGGGGCCAACAGCTTGGCGAGTCGGTCGCTGGCCAGCAGCTCCGGCAGGGCTGCAGCGGCGGTCTCGGCGGCCGGCTGCAGCGCCAGCCAGCCGCGCAGGTCATCCAGCAGCCGCGAGGGAGCGGCGATCAGCGCAGCGTCCCGCAGCTGCTCCAGGCAAGCCGGCGCCAAGCAGGCCAGGCCACCGGCATCGCAACCGATGACGACGAGCCGCCCGGCGGCGGCGCTCCGGGTGGGGGGGGTGCGCTGGTCCAGAGGGGGTTCGGATCGCCTTTCCATGATCGCGGCCCACGGCACGCGCCGCTCCACAATCGCTGCAGCTGAGGAGCCGATGACGATGGCCGATCGCCGCCAGCGCATCCATGAGCTGCTGCTGGCCCTACTGGCCCGCCAATCGGATCTGGACCTGCTGGAGGGTCCAGGGTCGGGCCCTGCCGGGGTGCCGCTGCATGCCGATCCGGGCAGCTGGCTGGAGCGCAACCGTCGCGTCATGCAGCGCTACCAGTCCCTGGTGCGCACGGCGGTGACCTTGGAGACGCTGGTGGAGCAGGAGCTGGCTGGGGATGGGCTCTCGGAGAACCGTTGACCGGAGCCGCCCTGTTGCGCCCTTGCATCCCGCCGCCGAGCGGATGCAAGGGCGGGATCAAAGGCCAACCCGCCTGCCAGCGCGATTGCGTTTAGAGACGACCGCGCCCTTGGCTGGGGACAGATCGCTGCTTCAGAAGATTCAGACCTTGCTGATGGAGAAAGCGGAGGAAGGGGTCCTCCAACAGCCTCACACCTTCTCGGCTGAGATGGTTGGTATCCGTGAACAGCATCCTGTCGCCACGGAAGGTTGAGCACTGGGATTGGCCTGGAGGGCAGATGGCCGAGAAGGGGCGGAAGACACGAAGATTGGGGAGCTCGTTCTCGAGGCTGGAAAGCAGCGCATTCAGGGACTGAAGATGGTCGATCAAACCATCCCTTGATGACAACGATGGCCGACAGCCTGCCGGTAGATTCTGCGCTGGCCGATACCATTCCGGCTGGCAGAGGCTCAGCGGAGTGGCCAGCACAGGACGATTGGGGAAGAACGGCAGCGGACCGAAGATGATCAGGCCTGCATCCCGGCTTTGCAGGGCGGTGGCCAGTTGCCGAATGGCGGCGGCATAGCTGGCTTGCGACTGGCGCCTCAGGACGGGATCAGTATCTAGGAGACTGTTGCACCTAGATATCCACTCGGCAGCCAGGCAGGATTAAGGTGATTGATGAGCACGGCAATGACGGCAACTGCCCTGAGTCCATCGATCTCAGGGCGGTAGCGATGGGCATTGGGATGAAAGGGCTGCTGCGGCTCCGATCGTTTTGAATCAACCACGTCCATCGAGCTGGCTGGTTTGGCCCCGTGTAAGGGGCGCCACTGTAGGGGCTGTTCCTGGCTGGAGTTGCAAGCCACGGGCTTTCATCTGACAAGCTGGGCCCGCGCATTCCGCTGCCATGGCGCCCCTGGGTTTCCCGCTCTTTGGGTCCTCCTCAATCCGCAAGGATCGGGCTGGCGATCTCACCCAGGCGAGCTGGGAGCGTCCCTTCGGGCTCGGCTGGGAGCGCCCTTACACGGTCCGCTACGCCAGCAACCTGGACGACGGTCCGAACCATGGCATGCCCCTGGGTGGCTTCGGTGCCGGTTGCCTCGCTCGGGCGCCGGATGGGCGGTTCAACCTCTGGCATCTCGACGGTGGCGAACATTGGTTCGGCGAGATCCCCGACTGCCAATTCGCCCTGTTCGAGCAGGCTGGCGACAGCCGTCGCGCCCATGCCCTGGCGGTGGCGCCCCAGGCGGATGCCAGTCGCCCCGCCGCCGGCCAACCGCTGACCAGCTGGCAGTGGTACCCCGCCAGCGAGCGGCTGCCCTCCGGCGAGGTCTACCGCACCGGCCTCTACCAGGCCCGCTATCCGCTCAGTGCCACCACCTATGACGGCGTCTTCCAGGCCCGGGTGCGCTGCGAGGCCTTCAGCCCGATCCTGCCGGGCGACTACCGCCGCACCAGCTCCGCCATCATGGCGATATCGGTCTCGTTAAGGTGAACAGCGTGAACGGCGATCA
>CAYOCW010000130.1:0-4562 GCA_964402615.1 uncultured Cyanobium sp.
AGCGAATCCACCCTGCCGGTGTGGAGCGCCAGCCAGGGCTATCCGGGCGATGGCGCCTACCGCGAGTTCCACCGCGACCTCGGCTGGGATCTGAGCGAGGAGCAGCTGGCGGCGATCGGCGTCAACAGCCGCCGCCCCCTGGGGCTGAAGCTGCATCGCGTCACCGCCCAGGGCTGCCCCCTGGAGGCCAAGCAGCCCTACGCTCCAGCGCGGGCTGCCGAACGCCTGCGGGAGCACGCCCACGACTATCTGGAGGGGCGTTGCCGCCAGTTGCGCTCCCTGGCTGGAGCCATCGATCGGCCGGCGCTGCTGGTGGCCCCCTTCGATGCCGAACTCTTCGGCCACTGGTGGTTTGAAGGCCCGGCCTTCCTGACGGAGCTGTTTCGACAAGGTCCCCAGCTGGGGCTGCGCTTCACCCACCTGCGCGAGGTGCTCAGCCAGGAGCAGCCGCTGCAGGTGTGCCGCCCCTCGCCCTCCAGTTGGGGGCAGGGTGGCTATCACAACTACTGGCTGAATGAGACCAACGCCTGGGTGGTGCCGGAGTGGCAGCGGGCCTCCCGGGCGATGGTGCGCCGCGTCAACCGTGGCGTCGGCAGCCCGCTGCAGCGCCAGTTGCTCGCCCAGGCGGGTCGCGAGCTGCTGCTGCTGCAGAGCTCCGACTGGAGCTTCATCCTGCGGGCCGGCACCACCACCGATCTGGCACGGGAACGAATCGAACGCCACCTCGATCGCTTCTGGCGGTTGCTGGATGCCATCAACAACAACACCCCCCTGCCACCGGGATGGCTGGTGGCGGTGGAACAGGAGGATCGCGTCTTCCCGCTGCTCAATGCCGCCGATTGGGTGACGCGCACCTGATCGGGGGCGCAGCGGAACCCCGAGCGGCAAGGAGACAATCAAAACCACTGCACTCCAGCCAGCTGAACGTCTGGGTGACTCGCCAGGTTCAGCGATGGGAAATCACTCGGCTGGCCCGTGGATCCGCAGCAACATGGAGTTGTTGGCCTGTTGCGCCTGCGGTTCGAGGATGTCACGCTCGGGGTCGACGCACACCAGCACGGCATGGGGGCCGGCTGTCAGGGGCAGCGGCATCGCGAACCGCTCGCGCGCTCCCGCCGCCAGCCAGGGCAAGCGCAGATAGCGGCGGCTGCTCCAGCGGTCGTCGATCACCACAGCCACCCCCACCTCGCTGGCATCCAGCTGGCCGAGATTCACCACCTCGAAACCCAGCTGCCCCTCGGCATAGCGGAGCTCCTCCACCGCCAGATCGGCCGTCAGCAGCCGCAGCCGCTGCAGCGGGTAAACCGCCAGGCGCTCCAGGGCCGCCAGACGGCTGCCGGCGTGTTCGTGATGCAGATGGCCCCCGACCCGCAGGTCGCTGTCGCAACCGTGCAGGTGCAGGTGGGCATCGGCCTGGGGCACCGTCACCCGGCCGCGCTCCGGTTGCGTATCCCAAAAGCCGCAGCACTCCCAGCGCAGGCTGGCCTGCAACGGGCGAATGGCGGCTTCGAGTCCTGCGGGCGGCGGGGTGCCCAGCAGGAAATGGGGGAGGGCGGAGTAGATGCTGCCACCGGGGCGCTCGCCGCTGCTGCCGACGCTGCGGGCCAGGGGGGCATTGCGACGCAGCTGGCCGAGGCAGAGCTTCGATGCCACCGTGATCACCAGGCCGTGCCAGCGGGCCGTGAGCCGCAGGCCGTAGATCGGCGCCTCCTCCAGCCGTCCCTGCTGCCGCAACAGCTCCAGGGCCCGGGCGATCAGCTGCTGCAGCGGCACACCCTCGGCTTCGCCCAGCAGGGCCGGATCGAGGGGCAGGCGGCAGGCGCTGGCCTCCTCGCTGAAGCACACGTAGGGGAGGTGGCGCTCCCGATCGTCAGCGGCGAGGGCATCGAGGCTGCCGTCGTGGGGTCGGCTCTTGTAGACCCGCGTCGCGGCATCGCCGGGTTGGTGCAGGAAGCTGAGCTCGCCGTTGTCGTAGCCGGAGGTCGTGCCCAGGCCCAGCACATCTCCCGCCAGGGGGATGCGATCGAGCGGCAGATGCTCGCGCACACTGCCTTGCACCAGATCGGTCACGCTGTTGGCGATGTGCAGGCAGGTCATCGGCGCGGCTGCGGGGCTGGTTCCTGCCTAGCAACGCCATCCCCCGTCGGGATCACCGCGCTGGGGCGATCCCGGGGGCCCGCGTTGATCTCGCCCTCCCCCGCGACGCGGCCGGCCGCTGGACACCGGTAGGGTTCAACGCGCGGACCGCCGCTCCGATCTCTGCTGCCGCCCATGAGTCCAACCCTGCTGACCCAGTCCTCGCTGTTCGGGATCGGCATCGCCTTCAGTCCATTGCACATCGGCGTGGTCACCCTGCTGCTGCTGGGAAGGGCGCCGCTGCGCCGCTCCTTCGCCTACGTGCTCGGCTGGACCCTGGCGAACCTGGTGGCGGTGGCGCTGCTGCTGCTGCTGGGCCAGCGCCTCGATCTCAGCCCCGCCCACGGCGAGCGCGAGCAGGTGCTGATCGATTTGATCGGCGCCGGCGGCCTGCTTGCTCTTGGCCTTTACCAGCTCACCCCCCAGGCCCTGATCGGCGAGGAGGGCATGGCGTTGCGACTGATGAACCGCCTGCCCGAGCTGGACACGCTGGTGCTGGTGGGCATCGGCGCCGCCGGGGCGCTGCTGACGCCGGAAAACCTGGTTTTCTACCTGAAGGAGGCGAGCCTTCTTCTGATCAATCACCCTGGCCTCTCGGCTGATCTGGAGGTGGGCGGCCTGTTCGGCCTCACCGCCAGCTCGCTGCTGCTGTTACCGCCGTTGGCTTGGATCGGCAGCCGGGGGGGGATCCGCGCCGCCATTGAGCGGTTGGAGGACTGGCTTCAGCACAGGGCCGAGCCCCTCGTGGGGGTGCTGGCCCTGCTGTTTGCCGCTTACCTCTTCTATGAGGGCATTCACGGGCTGGAAATGATGGCCGCTGCGGTGGCTTAAAAGCTCAGCAGCGATCCTGTTTGCGCCGCTGCCGCAGCATCCGGGCCCAACGCCAGGCCACAAGGCCACCGGCCATAGGCAGGGGGCCGGGGACCGGTTGCAGGTCAGCCCAGACGACGGATTGGGTGGTGGGGATCTCACCAAGACCGGGAATAATGTATCGCGCCGAAAGATTAATTTCTGGGGGAAGGGCAGAAGCGTATATGCAATATCCATTATTGATTGGCGGCGGTGGCAGGGGGACCCAAACCCCAGGAACAACAACCCCGGGGGGAGGAGTAGTGTTCCACCAAGGATTGCATTGGAAGCCGGAAGCGCTGACAGGGGTGACCTCTACGCCCCCAGGATTGAGAACCGCCGATCCGTATGGTAAATAATAAATGTCTTCTCGTGGCTCAGCAAAGGAAAGAGAATAAGAAGATGTCGAAGAAATATAGTTGTTAATTGCGTTGGCAGACATCTCCATCAGTGCTTGCGCATCAACGACATTGTCCACGTCAGTCAGCGCAGGGCTGCCATAAATCTCCTCAAAGGTTCCCTTCTTTAGCAGAACATTATATTGAGCCGTCACACCCGTGCTCGGCAGGGTGACAGGCACATTGCGAATGCCACCGAGCACATTCGGAGCGTTAAAAAACACTTCATAGGCCTTTGCCGGTGACAGCTGAGTGAGAGCACTGGTCGTGGCAGACAGCCAGACGAGCAGGCGCACAAACCGGGACCTTCTTAACGGCCGGGAGTCTCGCAAGCCATCGGAAACGTAAACTGCAACCAACGACAATCGACCCATGAATGGCCAGCGTAATACATGAAACATTGCCGCAAAAGTGAAAGACATATAGTATCAAGTAATGCCTGGGAAAAAGGTCTCTGCTGTTCAGCAGTTGTGCAGCAGATCAGTGGCCGTTGGTCCTCGATCACTCATAAGCGCATCAGATCGATTCAAGACTTGGAGATCCTTCGCGAGGGATTTTTAGACACGATCCGTGGCATTCGAGTCACTTGCTACAGGTGAAATGCCATTTAAGAGTCGCAAAATTATTGCTTACCTGTAGCATAATTCCAGCAAAAGCTATCGCTAATTGCCAATTCTTCAATCCTGGCGGGTTCGCGTCGCGGCATGCATGGGGTAAGCAACAGAGAACCAGAAGGATTGTCTCTTGCGTTCACCGAAACGTCAGCTCGCTGCCTCGCGGCAAGGCTTGCCGGCGATTCCCAAACCAGTAACTAAAGAATCTGATCCAGAAAGCGTCGGGTGCGCTCGTGGCTGGGGGTGTTGAAAAACACCTGAGGAGTGGCTTCCTCCACCACTTCTCCCTCCGCCATCAGCACGACGCGATCGGCCACCTGCTCGGCAAATTTCACCTCATGGGTCACCACCACCATGGTGATGTCATCCTCGGCCAGGTTGCGCATTACATCCAGCACCTCGCGCACCATCTCCGGATCGAGGGCGCTGGTGGGTTCATCAAACAGCAGGATGCGGGGTTCCATGCACAGGGCCCGGGCGATCGCCACCCGCTGCTGCTGGCCGCCGGAGAGCTGGAGCAGCAGGCCCGGGCCCTGCTGCAGCGGGTCGGCATCGCGGAACAGGC
>CAYOCW010000131.1:0-4480 GCA_964402615.1 uncultured Cyanobium sp.
ACCGGCGCTGTCGTGCAGCAGGGCCAGATCGCCCGTGACCAGCACCAGCTCTCCGAGCGCCTCGGCCAAGCCGCAGGCGATCGACAGGGTGCCATCGATCCCCGAGGCGCCGCGGAAGGAGAACAGGGGGCGGGGCGGGGCAGTGGCGGGGGCAAAGCTCTCCCAGTCCCGCACCGGGCTGCTGTTGGCCAGCATCAGCGGCAGCTGCGGCGGCAACAACCGCGCCAACTGCCGCGCCAGCCAGGGTTCGCTCAACGCTGGGGCGGCGACCGCCGCCCCGCTGCCGGCAGCGGCCGGCGTCGCGAGCGGCAGCTGTTGATTCAACAGCGCCTCCACCTGGGCGTCAGCCCGCCGCCAGGCCTGGGCCAGGGCCAGGTTTTGCGCTGTTGGACCGCGGCCCGTGGCGAGGGGCTGGGCCGCCAGCCAGGCGCTGATCCCGCCACTCCACTGCCAGGCGCAGCGACGCAGCGGATCGAGCGGCCGGGGGTCGCCCTCGCTGATCAGCCCCTGGCGGGCCTCGATCCGCTGCAGCCAGGCCTGCAGGCGGCGGCTGGCGGGCAGGGGACCAAGCCGCAGCACCTGGGCGGGCGTCAGCTCCTCGGGCGGATCCTGCAGGATCAGGTCATAGGTGGCGATCACCTGCAGCTCCGAACAGCCCCGCAGCCCGGACAGGGCATCGGCCAGCAGCGGCCAGCCGCTGCGGCGCTGCCAGGCGACCAGCGCGGCGATCTGGTCGGAGCGTGCCGCCAGGGAGCCACGCCACGGTCCGGCCAGGATCAGACCGGGGCGGTCGGGATCCAGCTGGGGAACGGCCGTGATCGCTGGGGTCGGGACGGATGCTGAGCTGCCATCACCAGCTCCCAGGGCGTTGTCGGATCCCGGCGCTGCGGCCTGGAGCTGACCCTGGCGCAATGCTTCCGCCAGCTGGCGAAGCTCGATCGCGCTGGCATGCAGCGGTTCGTCGAGGGGCAGGTTGAGGTGGACCGCCCCAGGCGGCTGGCCAGCCAGCCCCCGGGCTTCGGCCATGGCCCGCCGGGCTAGGCGTTCGATCGCCGGCGCCGCCATCGACGCCAGACCTTCGGCCGGCGCCTGACCGCACCAGCGGCAGCTCGCCACCAAAAAATGCTCTTGGTTGACGCATTGATTGGCACCGCACTCCTTGAGGCGTTGGGGCCGGTCGGCCGTGAGCAGCAGCAGCGGGATGGCGCCGTAGTCGGCCTCGACCGCCGCCGGCAACAGATGGGCGACGGCGCTGCCAGAGGTGGTGATCACCGCGGCGGGCCAGCCGGCGGCACGGCTGCAACCGAGGGCAAAAAAGGCGGCGGACCGCTCGTCCAGCGCTGTCTGGAGGCGCAGGCCCCTGGGCTCCAGAAGCGCGGCGGCCACGGCCAATGGCCCGGAGCGACTGCCCGGGCAGACCACCACCGTGGTGAGTCCAGCCCGCAGCAGGCTGAGCAGCAAGAGGAGGGCAGCTCGCACATTGGCGCTGCCGTCGCGTGGCGACGCCGCGGCCGAGGCGACCGCCGGCGTGTTGACACCGCAGGGGGTGGAGGGGCCGGGATCCGGCGCCAAAGGGGCAGCCTCGCTCGTCAGGATGATGACGATCTTCCTGCACCCGTTGCGCCATGGTCCCTGGTCCCCCTGCCGTTGCCACCGAGACCACTGCCACGGGCAAGGGATCCTGGCGGCGTCAGCTGTTGGGGCTGGTGATCTGGGTGGTGCTGGCCCTGCTGCTGCGCTGGTGGGTGATCGAGCCCCGCTGGATCCCCTCCGGCTCGATGCTGCCCACGCTGCAGCTTCAGGACCGAATTCTGGTCGAGAAGGTCCGCCCTCAGCTGGGCCTGCCGCTGCAGCCGGGCACGATCGTGGTGTTCCGCCCTCCCGCCGCCCTGATCGAGAGCGGCTACGACCCCGAGGCGGCGCTGATCAAGCGGCTGGTGGGCCTTCCCGGCGATCGCATCGAGGTGCGTGAGGGTCGGCTTTGGCGCAATGGGGTGCCCCTCCAGCCGGACTGGTCCCCCGTGCGCATCGACTACCAGATGCCGCCGCTGACGGTGCCGGCGAAGCACCTTCTGGTGTTCGGGGACAATCGCAACACCAGCCTGGACTCCCATATCTGGGGACCGCTGCCCCAAACCGCCCTGATCGGCACGGCGGTCTGGCGTTACTGGCCCCTGAATCGGTTCGGGCCGATTCGGTTCTCACCCGTCCCACTGACGCAAAAGGCCTGAACAGCTGCGTTAAGGTTGCGTAGGTGCCTCAAAGGCACCCGCACCAGGCCCGACCGCCCATCGCTCGCAGGGGAGTCCAATGTTCAATCCGGAGTTCCTTGCGACTGACAGCGATGCGGTTCATGGCAATCCGCTGATCCAGTACCTCCAGGAGCAATCGCCCGATGTCTTGCAGCGGGTGGCGCGCTCCGCCAGTCCGGAAATCCAAGACATCATTCGCCACAACGTCCAGGGATTGCTGGGAATGCTCCCCGGAGAGCAGTTCGAGGTGCGCATCCAAACGAGTCGCGACAACTTGGCGGGTCTGTTGGCGTCCGCGATGATGACGGGATACTTTTTGCGGCAGATGGAGCAGCGCATGGAGCTTGATGCGGCACTGATCGGCAGCGGCGACCGAAATCCCGAGACCGATGCCGACCCCGGCACACTGCATCTCTGAACACGTGTCTTGGAGGCAACTCTGAGCCCGCCTGCGGCTCAGCGTGGCGTGCAGCCATCAGGCACCAGGCCCCAGTGAACCAGGGCCCGATCGATGCCGGCCAGCGTGGCCCAACTCCCCTCGCTCGTGGCCCAAGGGCGACTCTCCAATTCTGAAGCCAGGCTGGCCAAGGTTTCGCCGCTGCAGGCTGCGGGAGCGTCGTAGTGCGCTGGGATCAGCCAGCGCAGCTCCGGCATGGCCGCCAGCTGTCGCAACCAGGCCAACAGGGCGTCACGACTGCGGGGAAACACCAACCTTTCCAGCACCGCCGCCACCTGGATGCGCTGGGCAGCGGGCCCGACAAGCTGTTCAAACTCCGCTTCCCAGCCGGGCTGCCAGGCGAAGGGGAAGAGGCCGAAGTGGCTGCGGGGGCCGCGACACCCCGGTGCCAAGGCTCGGCCCAGTACCGTTGCCAGAGGCGGCACCTGCAGGGGAGCGGGCCGCAGAAAGTTGGCAAAGAGCACCAGGCGTTGCCAACCCCGCCGACGGCTCGTCAGGTCATCGCGGAGCGGTTCATCGCCCCGCTCCCGGCCATGGAAGAGCAGGGGAGTTGGGTCGAGATCGAACAGGGCGGGCGGCTCGCGGGGGATCGCCACCAGCGCGTCGGTGATCAGCAAACTGCCACTGGCGCGATCGAAGCAGGCCGCCTCGGCGAAGACGCCCAGGCCGAGATCCAACGGTCCCAATAACCGCCAGTCGAGCTGCCCCTGACCGGGCAGACCATCTTCGAACAGCACGCGCGTGCGATCACGGGGGAACCCGAGCCAGGCTGGAGGCAGGCGCAGCGGGAAGCTCCACTGTCCTGGCGCCACCCATACCGTCGCTGCGGGGAAGGCGCGGGCCATGGCTGGCACCGGCAGTTTGTGTTCCAGGCCCGAGGCCGTGGGCAACACGATCGCCTGCACGGGACCCCAGCGCTGCTCCAAATCACGCAGCTGCTGGAGAACCTCGACGGTGGGGGCGATCGGCGCATAAAGCAGCAGCCCCTGCCCCAGCCGCAGCACGGTCATGCGGATCGGCACCGCGACGTACCAGACCCCCTGCAACTGCTCGAAACTCCAGAGTTGATCCGGCAGCAGCGTCCGCACCAGGGTGCGCCGCCGGCCATAGGGGTACAGGGGGAGCAGCGGCCACCAGGGCCAGAACTGCTGGCGGGGGGAGGAATCCTGCGGCGGCAAGGGTTCAGCAGAGGGGAACGGGCGGACGGCGAGGCCGACTCCCGCCAGCGTAAGGAGAAGGCGGCATGGCCCCGGAGCCGCCGCGCTCGCGGCGCTGCGCTGGTCACCCAATCGCCGACGAGGCGCGATGGGGCTGCGCCTGGGGGAGGCGAGCCACGCCGCCTGGGAAGCTGGCCAGAGGCTGGTGGCTGACCAGGTGGTCGGATGGCCCAGCACGACAAATCCCCGACCGGTCTCGCCTGTCGGGGATGGGAATGCGGGCGGGCCGCAGCTCCGGCCCAGCTGCGGAGGCAGGAGGGCAACTAGCCGATGGTGGGAGCGTCGAGGGCCACGGGGGTGACGTCAACGGCAGCCAGATCGAGCGGGAAGTTGTGGGCGTTGCGCTCGTGCATCACCTCCATGCCGAGGTTGGCGCGATTGATCACGTCGGCCCAGGTGGGCAGCACCCGACCCTGCGCGTCCAGCACAGACTGGTTGAAGTTGAAGCCGTTCAGGTTGAACGCCATCGTGCTGATGCCGAGGCTGGTGAACCAGATGCCGACCACCGGCCAAGCGGCCAAGAAGAAGTGGAGGCTGCGGCTGTTGTTGAAGGA
>CAYOCW010000132.1:0-4408 GCA_964402615.1 uncultured Cyanobium sp.
CGGTGTGTCTGTTCAGCCTGGAGATGAGCAAGGAGCAGCTCACCTATCGCCTGCTGTCGATGGAGGTGGGCATCGAGAGCGGCCGGCTGCGCACCGGCCGGCTGCAGCAGGAGGAATGGCCGCTGCTCGGCCAGGGCATCAGCAACCTGGGTCGCCTGCCGCTCTACATCGACGACAAGCCCAATGCCGGCGTGCTGGAGATGCGCTCCCTCTGCCGTCGGTTGATGGCGGAGCAGGGCAAGCAGCTGGGACTGGTGGTGATCGATTACCTGCAGTTGATGGAGGGGTCCGGCTCCGACAACCGGGTGCAGGAGCTGTCGCGCATCACCCGCGGCCTCAAGCAGATGGCCCGCGAGCTGAATGTGCCGGTGATGGCCCTCTCCCAGCTCAGCCGCGGCGTCGAGGCCCGCACCAACAAGCGGCCGATGCTCTCAGACCTGCGCGAATCCGGCTCGATCGAACAGGATGCTGACATCGTGATGATGATTTACCGCGACGAGTACTACAACCCGGAAACACCCGACCGCGGCATCACCGAGGTGATCGTCACCAAGCACCGCAACGGCCCCGTCGGCACCTGCAAGCTGCTGTTTGAGCCCCAGTTCACCCGCTTCCGCAACCTGGCGGTGTGAACCGGCCTCACCGCGCGGTCGCCCCGAGCCAGCGCGGGCGAGGCGCGGGGCCTGAGCCCGCGGCGGATCAGCTCTCCGCGTCGACGTCGTCCGCATCGCGACGCCCACCGACATCGAGCGTGCGCATCAGCGACAGCATCATCCGCAGGTTGGCCGCATCACCGAGCCAGGCCACAGCCCCCTTGGCATCCCCCTCCTCCAGCAGGGTGCCGGCCACGCGCTGGTGCCAGTCATGCATGAGCTCGAGCAGATGGGCCATCAGCTGCTGATGGAAATAGGCATCAAAGAGCTCGTCGTCGTCTTCATCCAGCAGTTGATCGAGCAGTTCCCGCTGCCGGGGCGTGAAGTCCTCGCCGTCGGCCTGCTCCCGGCGCGCTTTGGCCGCCAGGCGGATCAGCTCGGCGGGGGTGGAGGGGATTTCCGGGTGTTCGTCCAAGGGCGGGGCTGACCAGATGGCTGAAGTCTGGCGACAGGAGCCGCCGGCTGTCTCCCGAAGCTGACCGGTCAGAGATTGACCATGCCGCAGCGCATGCCCTTGAGCACCGCTTGGAGGCGGTTGTTGACGTCGAGGGTGCGCAGCAGCCGCTTGGTGTAGGTGTGGGCTGTCTCCTCGGTGATCACCAGCGCCTGGGCGATCTCGCGATCGCTGAGGCCGCGAGCCAGCAGATCGAGCACCTCATACTCCCGTGGCGTCAGCCGCGGGCAACTGAGGTAGGGCAGCTTGCCGCTGCGCAGGGATGGGCTGCGGTAGGAGTGGTTGCCCATCACCGCCAGCAAGGCCGCCTGCAGCGGCCGCTCATCCTCGACGAAGTCGGCCTCGGCCACCACCGCCTGCAGCCAGGGGGCCTCCAGGTGTTCCACCGGGATGGCGTCACCGAGGGCCAACAGAACCACCTTGAGCTGGGATTGCCGCTCGCGGGCCTTGCGGGCCAGCTCAAAGCCACTGCCACTATCGAGAAAATCGGTGCAGATCAGCAGCTCGTAGCTCTGGCGTGACAGGTACTCCAGACAGGAGCTCTCATCGGTGACGGCACAGCCGATCAGGGAGGGATCCCGAAAGCTGGCGCAGAGCGATCGCAAGAACAGCCGACCTTTCATCGCCAGCGCCACCTTGCCGGTCACGGACACGGTGAGCAGCAGTTCGCCGAGCTCCGACTGCTGTAGCCCAGGGAGGAACGGAGTGAGATCCATGACGTGAGGATCGAACCAAACCGACGGGGCGAGCGCCTGCCGGATGGCCCAGGGATGGCCTGGATCGATCCTGACCAGCCGAAGCGTGAACCGTGGCCTGAGCGGCTGAACTGTTGTGCTTGTCAATGCCGGGCGAGCCGAGCTGCAGCTTGGCAGCAGCACAGCCGCAAGCTGCGGAAATCAGGTCGCCTGGCCAACCGAACCGAGCTGACTAGCAAGCACCTCGCGACGGATCAGAAAATAGAGATGATCTGGCGACTTATAGCGGCTTGGATAACACTGATACAGCGATTGCAGGCGCCCCCAGCAGACTGTTCTCTGAATCTTGACAAGATTTTTACCCTCCCTGATCAGCATTCGCAGGGCCTTGCAATACATCGAGTAGTTGGCCTCCAGTTCCGCGATGGTGATGGCGGCCGGCTGGGATTGGCTCATCGATTCTGCTCCGTCAGTTTCTTCGGAGCGCGCCGCGTCTCGGCCGGCGGAGGTGCGGGGACTGGCATGGCCATCAAGATGTCGCCGCCACTCAGGCTGGCCCCCTGTCCCGGCGCAGCGATGCCCCCAAACGGGGGCAATTGACCCACGGCCCACCTGCAGCAGCAGCCTGCGGTCGGAGCGCACGCTGGCGACAACCTGCGCCGCCTGAGCCGCGGCCACAGGCAACGCGGTTGTCGCTTGTCGCTCCCGCGGGAAGGCTGGGGGGGCTGGGGGCCGCGCTGTGGTCAAAGCCAGTTCAGCGCTGAAGCCTCCGTGCCGAGCTTGTCAAGTGGTGGATTGCTTTCCCCATACAGAGTGCGAGCCTGTTCGGTCACCCAGCGTCCAGGGGCTTGAGGCTGTGGAAAAAGTCGGATGAATCGGGGGAAAACGGCACCGGTCTGCGGAAAAAAAATAATTGCTTAGCGTTGCTGATCGATCGCATCCCGGGACGAGCAGCGCCGCCCTCCCGCCGCTGGGCCGCGGCAGCGGACCGCGCCAACAGGGTCTTGCCGTTGCGGCGCTCAGCCCGCCGGCAGCACCTGCCGGTAACCCGCGGCGCTCAGCACCCGCAGGGGGGTGTCGAACAACGCGCTCAGGGGACCATCCCGCAGCACCTGCTCCGGCGGTCCATCGGCGAGCAGCATCCCCTGGCGCAGCAGCAGGCAACGCTGGATCTCCGGCAGGATGGCCTCGATTTCGTGGCTGACCAGCAGCAGGGTGGTGCCGGCCTGGCAGAGGCGCCTCAGGCTGGCCAGAAGCCGGTGGCGCGCCGCCAGATCCAAACCCTGCAACGGCTCATCCAGCACCAGCAGTTGCGGCTCGTGCACCAGCGCCCGGGCGATCAGCAGGCGCCGCTGCTGCCCCTGGGACAGCTGGCCGTAGGGGCGCTCGGCCAGGTCGGCCAGATCCTGCTCCGCCAGGAGCTCCAAGGCGCGCAGCCGCTGGGCTGGGCTGGGCTGGTGCGGGCGGCCGAGACCCACCGAGCCAAAGAAACCCGACAGCACCACCTCCGCCGCAGGCACCGCCGGGGCGTAGGCAACCTGCTGGTCCTGGGAGACCAGGCCGATGCGGCGGCGCAGCTCCCAGAGATTCACGGTCTCGCTGCCGAAAATCCGCAGCCGCGAGCCGGGTTTGACGACCGGATAGATGGAGCGGCCCAGCAGGCGGATCAGGGAACTCTTGCCGGAGCCGTTCGGTCCCAGCACGGCGGTGTGCTCCCCCAGCCGCAGCGTCAAACTCAGGTTCTCGAACACCCGACGCGGCCCCAGCCAGGCCTCCACCGCCTGCAGCTCCAGGTAGCAATCAGCAGGGGGCATGGGGTGGAACACCGGCAAGCCTTGGCGTCAGAACCCTAGGGGCGCTCTGGGGGGTGTTCGCCGTGGCCATGGGAGCGCCGCCGCCGCGCTGCGGCGTGCCAGGCGCCGCCGTCCGCCGTGGTGCCATCGATGCGGCCGCGCTCAACCTGCCGAGCGCCAGCGCACCTGGGCCAGCAGCGCCAGCGCAGGTCAAGCCCCAGGTGCTGAGACCGCTTGGGGGGGAGAAGCCCTTGACGAGACTTGAACTCGTGACCTCTCCCTTACCAAGGGAGTGCTCTACCGCTGAGCTACAAGGGCATGTGGAAGGTGGGCCGGGTTGGATTTGAACCAACGTAGGCAGAGCCAGCGGATTTACAGTCCGCCCCCATTAACCACTCGGGCACCGACCCGATCCACACCCCAAGACCTTACCAGCTGGCCCTCCCCTCCCCCTGGCTGCCGCTCCGTACGATTCTGGCCAAGGCATCCCGGCTGCTGGCGAAACGATGCGTGTGCTGCTGCTCAACGGTCCCAACCTCAACCTGCTGGGCCAACGGGAACCGGGCCTCTACGGCGGCCTCAGCCTGGCGGCGATCGAGGCCGACCTGCAGCGCCAGGCCGAGCCGTTGGGGGTGACACTGACCTGCTTTCAAAGCAACCACGAGGGAGCCCTGGTGGATCGCATCCAGCAGGCGAGCGGCCACTGCGACGGCATCCTGATCAATGCCGCCGCCTACACCCACACCTCGGTGGCCCTGCGCGACGCCCTGCTGGCGGTGGCGATCCCGTTCGTGGAGCTGCACCTGAGCAACG
>CAYOCW010000133.1:0-4284 GCA_964402615.1 uncultured Cyanobium sp.
GCGGGCGTAGAAGGTGCGGCTCACCTGGGCGCCGCCGAAGCTGCGGGTGGCCAGCAAGCCGCCGTACTCCCGCGCGAAGGGCACCCCCTGGGCGACGCACTGATCGATGATCGCGCCGCTGAGTTCGGCCAGGCGATAGCAGCCGGCTTCACGGGCCCGGAAGTCGCCGCCGCGCACGGTGTCGCGGAACAACCGGGCGATGCTGTCGCCATCGTTGGCCTGGTTGCGGGCGGCATTGATGCCCCCCTGGGCGGCGACGGAATGGGCCCGCCTCGGGCTGTCGTGGGACGTGATCACCGTGACCCGGTAGCCCTGCTCGGCGAGGCTGGCAGCCGCCGAGGCACCGGCCAGCCCCGTGCCCACCACCAGCAGCTCCAGGCGGCGTCGATTGGCGGGGCTGACCAGGGGCAAGCCGTCGCGATAGCGGCTCCAGGCCCCCGGCAAGGGGCCGCTGGGAAGCCGCGGATCCAGGGCTGCCGCGGTCGCAGATCGCCGGGGGGCGACGGCGGTCATGGCAGAGCCTCCCGCCAACGCAACGCCAGGGCCAGCAGCGCAAAGCCCGACCCCAGCAGCAGCGCCGCCAACCGCCCCCAGCGGCGAATGCGCGCGGCGTTGTCGGGAGCCAGCAGGCCGAGGCTGCGATGGGCCGCCTCGACGCCCTGCAGCAGATGCAGCGCCGCGGCGAGACCGGCCAGAACGTAGAGCAGCAGCGAGGCGGGCTGGGCCAGGACCGCCTGCAGCGCCGGGAGTTCCTGACCCGTCGGCGGGCGATGCCAGCGCAGCTGGGCCAGATGCACCACCAGGAACAGGAGCAACAGGGCACCGCTCCACCCCTGGCTGCGGGCGGCGAAGACCGCCAGGGGAGCGTCCTGGCGGCGGCTGCGCCGCAGCGGCTGGCGCGGCCCCACAGCAGCGAGCGAGGCCAGCAGGCGCCCGAGGGCCAGCAGCGGATGCGACAGCAGGATCGCCGCCAGGGTCCACTCCAGCGGCGGCAGCCAGGGGGCGGCGTGCAGCTGCGCGGTCCAGCGCTCAAATCGCTCGGGGGCCAGGGGAGCCAGCAGCAGAGAGCCCAGGTGAGCCACCAGGAACAGCGCCAGGAGCAGGCCTGTGGCGGCCGCCACCAGCTGGCGGCGCCGCTGATCGGCGGCGGCCAACGCCGCCGCGACGGGCGGGGGGAGCGAGGTGGATGGCGGCTGGTGCGGATGGAAGGCCATCACAGCGATGGAAGCGGAGATGCGGTGCTGGCACCGCGCCAACAGACACCGCACTCTGCTGGACGATGGGTGCCCCCTGCGGCTCGCGGCGACCTGGCGCCGCCGGGACGAGGCGGCTGGCCCCGTGGGAGGGTTGCAGCAGTCCTTCATCCCGCCGGCATGGGTTCAGGTCGCGCCTACCCCCAACTGAGTGCCTTCCTGACCCTGCTGAACGACCGCATGGGCGAAAGCATGGTCTTCCCCTTGCTCCCCTACCTGCTGGCGGATCTGGTGGGCGATGGGCGGCAGCTGGGGCTGGTGGTGGGGCTGTTGGGGGGCAGCTACGCGGTGGCGCAGTTCTGCTGCACGCCGTTGATCGGCGCCCTCAGCGATCGCTTCGGGCGGCGACCGGTGATCAGCGTCTGCGTGGCCGGCACAGTGCTCGGTCTGGCGCTGTTTTGTTTCACCATTTTGTTTCCTTGGCAGCGGCTATGGCCGGCGGCTGCCAAGGCGGGCCTGCCGCTGCTGCTGCTGTTTGTGGCGCGGCTGATCGATGGCATGAGCGGTGGCACCGCCGCCACCGCCAGCGCCGTGCTGGCGGACAGTTCGCCGCCGGAGCAGCGGGCCCGGGCCTTCGGATTGATCGGCGTCGCTTTCGGCCTTGGCTTCATCCTCGGGCCGGGGCTGAGCGGCCTGCTGGCGGCCTATAGCGCCGCCCTGCCGCTGCTGGTGGCCCTGGCGTTCGCCGGGTTCAACCTGGTGGTGGTGCTGACGCTGCTGCCCGAGACCCATCCCATCGAGGCGAGGATCGCGCTGCCGCGCCGCCGGGAGCTGTTGCCCACCAGCCAGGTGGCCCGGGTGCTGGGACGGGTGGAGGTGCGCCGGCTGGGGATGGCTTTCTTCCTGTTCTTCCTCGCCTTCAGCGCCTTCACCTCGATTCTGGTGGTGTACTTCAAGCAGGTGTTCGGCTGGGGACCGGGGCTGGCCACGACCGCGTTCGTGGTGGTGGGGGTGGTGGCCACGCTGGTGCAGGGAGGGCTGATCGGACCGCTGGTGCGCCGCTGCGGCGAATGGCGCCTGTGCCTGGCGGGCACCGGCTTGGTGATCGCTGGCTGCTCCCTGATCGCCCAGGTGACGGCGGCCCAGGCGGTGGCGGTGGTGTTCCCGGCGTTGGCGCTGCTGGCCTGCGGCACGGGGTTGCTGACCCCCTGTCTGCGCAGCCTGGTCTCGCGCCGGCTGGACGCGGATGGCCAAGGAGCCGCCTTGGGCAGTCTCCAGGGCTTGCAGAGCCTGGGGAGTTTCCTGGGCCCCTGGTTGGCGGGGGCCATCTACCTGGCCGCAGGTCCCCGCGGGCCGTTTTGGCTGGGGATTGCCCTGCTGCTGGCCGTGGCGGCGCTGGTGGCGGGCGGGCAGCCCGGCCGACGCCCGGGCGCTCTGGAACACATAGAATGAGTGGACGCAATTGCTACCTTGTCGCCATCGCCCTACCTGGTATCCACCAGCTCGCCTCCCGCCATGGCCACGAAACCGATCGTCGCTCCTGAGCATTACATCAACCGCGAGCTGAGCTGGATTGCCTTCAATCAAAGGGTGCTGGCCCAGGCGCTGAATGAGCACACGCCGCTGCTGGAGCAGGCCAAATTTAGTGCCATTTTCAGCAATAATCTCGACGAATTTTTTATGGTGCGAGTTGCCTCGCTCAAAAGTCAACAGGATGCGGGCGTGAGTGCACTGAGTGATGACGGTCGCACGCCCTTGCAACAGCTGGAGGCGATTCACTCAACCCTCAGGCCACTACTGGATCTGCAGCAGCAACATTATCGTCATTCGCTGAAGCGCAACCTGGCGGAGTATGGCGTGCATCTGCTCGACTACGCACGCCTCAATGCAGCTCAGCGAAGTTGGGCAGATGACTACTTCCGCAGCGCCATCTTCCCAGTGCTCACCCCGTTGGCGGTGGATCCAGCCCACCCGTTCCCATTCATGAGCAACCTCAGCTTGAACGTGGCGGCTCTGATCCGCGATCCCGATAGCGGACAGCAACAATTCGCGCGGGTGAAGGTACCCCAGAAACTGCTGCCTCGCTTCGTGCCGATCCCGGTGGAGTTGAGCGGCAAGACGCCGGAACCCCAGTTCACGGCCGTGCTGTTGGAACAACTGGTGGCCTTCAACCTGGGGCTGCTGTTTCCGGGCATGACGATCGAGGGCCATTACTTCTTCCGCATCACCCGCGATGCCGATCTGGAGTTGCGGGATCTCGAGGCTGACGACCTGATGGAAGCCTTGCAAGCTGGCCTGCGCAAACGGCGCATGGGCGGCGAGGTGGTGCGGCTGGAGGTGGCGGATGAAATGCCGGACGAGGTGGTGCAGTTGCTGATGGAGGGCTGCGCCGTCCAGCCGAAGGATCTGTATCGCATCAATGGTCCGCTCGGGCTCGATGATCTGATGAGTCTGCTGGCCACACCACTGGCCAATCTCAAAGATCGGTCGTTTTGTGGTCGGACTGTACCGAGGTTGGTGCAGGCTCAGCGCAGTCAGCTGGAGGATGGTTCGATCAAGGAGGAGGAGTTTCGGAGCATTTTTTCGGTGTTGCGCAAAGGGGATGTGCTTTTGCATCATCCCTTTGATCTCTTCGCTACCTCCGTTGAGGAGTTTCTGCGTCAGGCGGCGGAGGATGCGGCGGTGCTGGCGATCAAGATGACGCTCTATCGCACCTCACGTGATTCGCCAGTGGTGGCAGCATTGATCCGGGCGGCAGAAAATGGCAAGCAAGTGATGGCCTTGGTGGAGCTTAAGGCCCGTTTTGATGAGGATAACAACATCCAATGGGCCCGTCAATTAGAGCGCTCTGGCGTGCATGTGGTCTACGGAGTGCTGGGCCTGAAGACCCACACCAAGGTGCTGCTTGTGGTGCGGCGAGAAAAGGGAAAGTTGCGCAGCTACATGCATATCGGCACGGGCAACTACAACTCCAAAACCTCGACCCTCTACACCGATCTGGGCTTACTGACCTGCCGTGACGACTTCGGCCAGGACCTGGTGGAGCTGTTCAACTACCTCACCGGCTTCTCCAAGCAGCAGAGCTTCCGCA
>CAYOCW010000134.1:0-3674 GCA_964402615.1 uncultured Cyanobium sp.
TGGGCCTCGAGGAACAGCAGGCTGTCGCGGTAGCGGGGCGAGGGGTCGCTCACCAGGGCCGTATCCTCCGGCTGCAGCACCTTGAAGCTGCCGGCCGCCTTCTCCACCGCCACCAGGAAGCGAGCCTGCTTCTCGCGCAGGAACGGCGAGACGCCCACCACCTCCACCACCTGCTGGCCATCCGAGCTGCGGCCGATGCTGCGCACCAGCCATTCGGCACTGCGGCACTCGATCCGAGCTCCAGGGGCGAGAACAGCCTCAGCCACGAACCGACCTCCCGGGCCAGCTCACCGCAGGCCAGACCAGCCAACCGCCGCAGAGGGAGGGCGGCCGCCTCAAAGCCCTGAACCTGAAGCGCACTGGGCGGACAGCAGCGGACCTGCGGTTGGCCAATCGCGGAGGATGCTCTCTATCAGGCCAGTTTAGCTCATCTTACCACAGCCTCATCCAGCGCGAGACCACCAGCATCATCGCAGCGAACCAGCCAAGATTTAACATCGCTTTTTGAAGGGCATTGTTGAAACTATTTCATCATTCTTCATCTCGCGGAAGGCGTACATCCAGCCCGCCTGTCCAAACCCGACGACTGCCCTTGCAGCGCTTCCGCCACAATCCTGCCGATCTGGGACACTTCCATCGCAGCTGTCGCAACCCCCTCCGGCCGCCTTCCAGCCAGTCGCTGCGACATCAGCTGCTGAGGGTGGATGTCTCCAGATGACCCCATGCGCGGAAGACTTCTGCGACAGCCACGCTGCGATCGGCTCCACCTGCCGGCTGCTGAGCGAAGCACTCGAACAACCCACCCGTGAATGGGTACGAACGCCCAAGCCGCTACGCTTCATTGAACTCCAGTTCAGTGATCAAGAGGTTGCGGCGATCTCGCAAGTCGGTGAAGGCGCTAGACAGCATCACCAGGGTAACCGAGCCGGATTGGCTGGCACTGTGCTCGGGGTTTTGCCAAGTCATGATGCGGGCGAGGAGCCGCGGAAACGCCGCTCATGACGCCGCTCACCCACCCGGCTCCAGCTCCGGCAACTGCACGGAGAACTTCACCATCTTGAAGAAGGCATCTCGGTGGGAGAAGCGCCTGCTCAGGTTCACCACCCAGCGATTGTGGGGGTCCGTCTTGCCCCAATCGTGGATGGAGGGCGCCAGCTGCACGCAGCGCTCCAGATAGCCCACGCCGTCGCTGTAGTGACTGCTGCGGGCTCCGTGGAGGATGGACTCCAGCATCGCCCGCAGGCAAAGGCTGGCCGCCAGCAGCTGGCCTTTGTCTTCCAGGATTGGGACCAGCGGTTTGAGCAGCGCCTCATTGCGGCCATCCAGGCGGCTCGGGCGCTCCAGGATCAAGCGAGCAGCGCGGCGATGGTCCAGCCAGCGATGCAAGAACTCCAACGCCCGGTTGAAGTCGCGGTGGCGCAGCACCGCATCGAGGGCCTGCTCCCGGGCCTCGCCAGCCTCGAAAACTGGCAGCCGTTGCAGATAGGTGCGCAGGTGGGGCAGTGACAGCCGCTCCAGGGCAAAGCGATTACGCAACCGCTGCGCCTCCTCCTGGCGACCCAGGGCTTCAAGAGCCTCCAGGCGGGCATCGATCCACAGCCGGGCGCCATCACTTTGCAACCCCTGCTCCAGCACCGCTCGATCGAGCTGGAGTAGAGCCTGCTCGGCTTGGCCGGCGGCCGTGAGCCGCATCGCCACGCGGGCGGCGATGCGGGGCAGCCGCAGGGCGCTGGGCCGGTGCTCGCGGTATTCGGCCAGAAAGGCCTCGGCGTCACCCAAGCCATCGGCAATGGCCAGCATGGCCTGCCGCACGGTCTGAATGCGCCGCCGGGAAAGTGCGGAGCGGCGGTCATCATCCTGGTCGTTCTCGTCGCCGCCGGGCACAATCAACTCGATCACAAGATCGCTGCCGTCTTGGCAGTCGAAGTCAACATCCTCTGCCCACTCCTCGTCCTCCTCAAGTGCGACGGCAGGATCGGTACCAAGCGGCTCCTGCCCCTCCCAGACATCGACGGCGACATCTGATTCTTCGTCGTCATTCTCAATGACGGCGGCGCCTTCACAATCGGCCTCGAAGTCCACGGCCTGCAGGAGCCAGAGGTCGAAGTAGGGGCAGACCTCCTTGACCATCACCCCCTCCGCCTCACTCTCCTCGGCATCGTTCTCCTGCAGCCGCTCCTCGTCGTCCTCCGGCGGCGGTCGCTCGGCCTCCAACCTTTGCCGCAGCCACCGCAGACCCTGCGGCTGCAACGCCCCGACCAGATGGCGCACCAACAGGTCGTGCTGCCCATGGCGGTTGTCGAGCAGCGCCTTGGCCACCTGGTTCGCCAGCGCAGTCGGGTTGACCCGCGCCTCAATGGCCACGCGGCCCAGATCGGCGCTGACCCGATGGAACAGCGCCAGGGCCTGGCCGTCGCAGTCGCCGACACGACCAAGCAATGGATTGGCCAGGTCCAGGAAGCGCCACAGCAAGTCCAAGGCCAGCTGCGGTTCCTGTGGGGCGATCGGGCCGACAATCGCGAGGCGCTGGGTCTCCAGATCGGCCAGCAGCACCGGCAGCTGCCTGCGATCCACCCAGCGTTTCGAGCGATGGATCGCGACTAACCGCTGGCGCACCTGCTGCCCCATCTCCGCAGGGCCCCGCACATCAACCACAGCCACAGCCAGCCGCAGAGCGCGGCGCGCGGCCTCATTCCCCTGCGTGTGCTCCAACAGCAGCTCCGCCAGCCGCGCGGCACCCAGTGCCTCCAGGGAGCGGGCATTGAGGCTGGGACGGCCGGCCATGCTGTGGGGGTGCCATGCGAGTCGTTGTTGATAATGGCAGGAGCTTGGCGCTTCTTTCCGCAACGATCCTCAGAACTCGGATCATTCACCGGTGGCGGCGGGGTTGCCAGCGGATGAACCGCTCAACCTGCACGAAGCTATACAGGTCATCGATGGAGATGAAACCGACGGCGATGCATCAGCCGGCCGAGCCACGCGGTCAGCGTTGAGGGCATGGGCGGCGCTCAGCTCAACCCCCACCGGCTCGTTTTCGAGCTCCAGTTCGCTGTGCGCAGCGGCGAGCGCAGCGGCGATCCGAACCGCCTGTGAGGGGCCGTTGCGGAACTGACGCCTGGCAGCCATGCCTCCATCCCCTCGGATGCACGCCGACATCACAAGCTCAGCGGCGCCTTCGAACCTCACCCCAACTCCGCCAACCGCTTGCGGGCCAGCGCCGCCTGGGCCTCGGCCTCGGCCAGATTGGCGCGGCATTCGGCCACCACTTCCGCTGGGGCTTTATCGGCGAAGTTGGGATTGGCGAGGCGGCCGGAGAGGCCCTTGATCTCCTTGTCGGCCTTGGCGATGTCTTTCTGCAGACGACCGCGCAGGGCATCGAGGTCGACCAGGCCCTCGATCGGCAGCAGCACCTGCAGCTCGCCGCTGACGCCGGCCAGCGCTCGGGATGCGGGGGCCGCGTCGGCGGTGGCGGGATCGAGCACCACCACGCTGTCGGCGCGGCTGAGGGCGATGATGTCGGCGCTGGCCTGGCGCAGCAGCTCAGCCAGCGGCAGCCGGCCGGTGACGAAGCGCACCGGCGCCGGCTGCGACGGCTTCAGGCCCGCCACGGCCCGCAGGTTGCGCACCACCCGGATCGCCTCGAGCAGTTCGGCGAAGCTTGCCTCCAGGGCGTC
>CAYOCW010000134.1:3684-4090 GCA_964402615.1 uncultured Cyanobium sp.
CAGGAGAGGCCTGCAGCCCTGGCCGCAGCCTTATGCCACCGCCCTCGAAGCTTGCCTCCAGGGCGCCATCGAGGGCGGTGGCATCAGGCTGCGGCCAGGGCTGCAGGGCCAAAAACACCCGCTCTGGAGCAGCGGTGAGCCCATGCCACAGCTCCTCCGTGAGGTGCGGCATCAGCGGCTGCAGCATCACCAGCAGCTCGTTCAACAGCTTGGCCAGCACCTGGCGGGCGGTGCGTTGATCCGCCAGGGCTTCGGGGCCTGGGTTCTCGCCGGGGTTGAGGCGGCGCTTGATCAATTCCAAATACCAATCGCACACCTCATTCCAGGCGAACTCGTACAGCCCTTTCGCCGCCTCGCCCAGGCCATAGCTGCCGTAGCGCTCCGCCGTCTCCTGGTTCACCCGCGC
>CAYOCW010000135.1:0-4044 GCA_964402615.1 uncultured Cyanobium sp.
ATCAGATCCGGCGCGGACTGGAACACCCCGTAGAACCAGCGGTCGGTGTTCAAGGCGGGGCGGTGGGCTGCCGACAAGGTAGTTGTCGGCGCCACCCAGCTTCTGAGCGCCCAGCTCAAGAGCATGGAGCAGCTGGTGGATGGTGAAACCGGCGCGATTCTGTGCCGCCATCCCACGCTTCGAACGCGGCCGGATCTGGGGTTGGAGGGCGATGGCTACAGGCTGGAATTGATCAGCCCCCCGCTGCTCTGCCTCGCCATCCAGGAGCCCGGAACCCTTAAGCCGCCTGCAGAGACGCTGCACTCTCGCGGGTTAGCGCCACCGAGGAATCAGGCGGCAGATTGGCCAGCTGCTGCTGGATCTCGCGGGTCACGATGCTGCGGTATTCGAGGAAGTGTTCGTTGTGGGCCAGGGCCTCGAGGAACTGCACGAAGTTTTCGGGGTTGCGGCGGGCGATGGTGAACAGCGAATGCCAGAAGCGCCAGCGCGTGTCGCGTTTCAGACCCTGACGCCAGACGACGATGGCGAAGGCGCGCAGATCGATCCAGTTGGGCAGGCTGGGGCGACCCAGGGTGGCGCTTTGGGCGAAGGCCTGCCAACGCGGTTTGCCCACCTTCAGATAGTAATGGGTGACGCGATCGATATAGGCGTTTGGCTCATACAGCTGGCAGAACGCCTCAACGTATTCATTGGCGATGTCGCGGATCGGGCGGGTCGGCACGAAGTTGAGCAGGTTGGTCTGGTTCACGCCCTTGGCGTCGACCCGGTCTTGAATCAGCCGTCCCTCCCGCTCGAGGCGATGCCAGAGCGCCGTGTTGGGCAGGGCCTGCAACATCCCCATCATCGCCGCCGGCACGCCGGTGCGGGTCACGAAGCGCACGATGCGTTCGCCGGCACCGGTTTTCTCCCCATCGAATCCGATGATGAAACCAGCCATCACACGCATGCCGTAGGATGTGATGCGGTCCACCGATTCCTCCAGCGAGCTGCGCGTGTTTTGGAGTTTGCGAGCGGTTTCGAGGCTGGCCTCATCGGGTGTTTCGATGCCCAGAAACACGGCTTCAAAGCGGCATTCGGCCATCATCTGCATCAGCTCTTCATCCGCCGCTAAGTCAACCGAGGCCTCGGTGGTGAAGCTGAACGGATACCCGCGTTCGATTTGCCATTGCTTGAGGGCGGGAAGCAGCAACTTAGCGTTGCGCTTGTTGCCGATGAAGTTGTCGTCCACCAGAAAGATCGAGCGGCGCCAGCCCAGGTCGTAAAGCACCTGCAACTCGGCGATCAGTTGCTCGGGGGTCTTGGTGCGCGACTTGCGTCCGTAGAGCACGATGATGTCGCAGAACTCGCACTGGAATGGGCAGCCCCGCGAAAACTGCACCGACATGGAATCGTAGGCATCAAGTTCCAACAGATCGAAGCGCGGTGCCGGTGTTGAGCTCACATCCGGCTTCTCGCCCTGGGCACTGAATTGGCCACTGCTGTCGCCGCGTTCGATCGCGGCGACGAATTGGGGCAGGGTGATTTCGCCTTCATCCAGCACCTTGAAATCAGCCAAGGCGAGCTCCGGCGCCTCCGGCGTGGAGCTGGCGAAGGGGCCTCCGACCACCACCGGCAGGCCCCGCTGCTTGGCCTTGCCGATCTGAACAGCCATGTCGGCCTTCTGCACGATCATCCCCGAGATGATCACCAGCTCCGCCCAGGCCCACTCCGCTTCGCTGACCTCCCGCACGTTGCGGTCGACCAGCTTGAACTCCCAGCTTTGGGGCAGCAACGCTGCCACGGTGACCAGGCCGAGGGGGGGCAGCAGAACCTTGCGGTTCACCAGCTCCAGGATCTTCTCGTAACTCCAGAAGGTCTTGGGAAATTCCGGATAGAGGAGCAGAGTGCGCATGCGGGAATTGGGCTGGGCGAGAACTGGGTGGAACAGTGGGCTGATGCTGCGGCTTGGGCGGTGGGGCGTGCTGACGGCGAAGCGAGGGGAAGGTTGGCTTGCAGAAAGGCAGGTCTGGTCTGAAAGGATGCCGGTCGGATGGGCTGCTGATCAGGGGAGGACCTTGACAACGGCGATGATTTCGTGCGCAGAGCCTAGGGGGTCGCGGCGGCCCAGTTGCGACAGTCGGGGCAGGTTTGGCGCTGGCTCTGCTGTAATAGCAGCGCAGTCTGTTCCGACACCCATGGGCGCGGCGCTCTATCTGGCCTTGGTGGGCGGTGGCCTCACCGCAGCTTTCCTGGTCACCGTGGTCCTCCGCGGCATCCGCCTGATCTGAGTGCGGCCCCCAGGGCCCTTGTGGTGCCTGCCGGGTGGCGGCTCAACCGAGGCCCGCTTCCCCGGCCGGCGGCGGCTGCATGCGCAGCCGGCCGTGGCGCCAGAGCTCAAGGCTGCCCAACACCAGTCCAATGCTTCCCAGCAGGCCGAAACAGGCCCGAAGCCCGATCTGCTGGGTGAGCATGGCGGCCAGCAAGCCGCTGATGCCGCCACCCCCAAGGAAGGCGATCTGTCCGAGGCCGGCCATGCGGCCGCGCAGCACCATCGGAGCCCCCACCTGGGAGATCAGGTTCACCCCCGCCAACAACGAGGCGGTGCCCGCGCCGATCAGAAAGGTCATCGCCAGGCTCAGGGGGGTGGAGCGGGTGGCGGACATGCCGAGCTGGGCCAGGGCAGTCAGCAGCGTGCAGCCGCTCAGCAACAACCCGGGCCAGCGGCTCAGCCGTTGGCTGTTGCGCTGCAGCACCAGGCCCCCGCAAACGCTGCCGGCGGCCAGCACACTGGTGAACAAGCCTAGATCCTGCGGACCAGGCCCCACCACCTCGGCGGCGATCGTGGGAGCCAGGCCGGGGTGGAAGAAGCCCACCAGGCAGGCCAGGGCCGTGAAGCGCAGCACGTGGCGCAAGGTTGGTCCACATCCCAGCCAGGCCATGCGCAGGCTGGAGGCGCGGCTGCCCTGGCTGCGTTGTTCCAGGGCGTTGTTGGGCTGCAGCAGCCAGATCACTGTGGCCAGCGGCAGCAGATAGGAGGCGGCGTCAATGGTCAGGGCTGTGGTCGGGGTGGTGAAGGCCACCAGCCAGCCCCCCAGCGGCGGCCCCACCAGCTTGCCCACGTTGAACACCACCGAGAAGCTGGTGAGATATCGGGCCAGTTGGTGGGGCTCCTCCACCAGCAGGGCGCAGTACTTGTTGCGGGCGGTCAGCTCGTAGGTGCTGGCCACGCCGATCGCCAACGTGCTGAGCAGCAGCAGCAGCACTTGGGCACCCCCCTGCAACAGCGGCAGGGCCAGGGCCGCTGCGGCTGCCGCCGCCAGCAAGCCAAGCTGGGCCCGGATCAGCACCACCTCGGCACCGAGGCGATCGGTCAGCGCCCCCGCCGGGCCGCTGGCGACCAGGCTGGGCAGGGCCAAGGCGCCGAAGTGCAGCGCCAGCACCATCGGGTTCTGGGTGCCGTGCAACAGGATCCAACCCTTGGCCGTGATGCCGGCAAAGGATCCGGCGATGCTCAGTCCCGAGGCGATCAGGAAGAGACCGCGCTGATGCCGCTGCCACCACCCCCGGGCGGCCACCGGAGTGGCGTTGCTCAAGCGGCGCCCCAGCGTTTGGCCTGGGCGTCGGCGATCAGGGCGTCGGCGCCGACCACTTCGCCATGCAGGTCATAGGTGTCGGCGGCGGTGATCCGCACTGGTACCAGTGTGCCGGGAGCCGCGCAAAGACCGCCGGGCCCGGGGCTGACCCGCACCTCCCCATCCACCTCCGGCGCAAAGCGGGCGCAGCGGCCGATCATCTCGCCGCTGCCGGGATGTTCCTGCTCGATCAGCACGTCCACGATCCGCCCCACCCAGGCCTGGTTGCGGGCGGCGGCGATCGGCTGCTGCAGCGCCATCAGCCGATCCCGGCGCTCCTGGGCCACGGCGGCCGGCACGGGATCGGGCAGGCTGGCGGCGGCGGTCCCCTCCTCCGGTGAGAAGGTGAACACGCCGACGTGATCGAAGCGCTGTTCAGCCACGAAATCGAGCAGATGCTGGAAGTGCTCCTCGGTTTCGCCGGGGAAGCCCA
>CAYOCW010000136.1:0-4039 GCA_964402615.1 uncultured Cyanobium sp.
GCTGGTGGTTGCGGCTCCACTCCAGCCAGGTGAAGGGAAAGCGCTGCCGTTTCACCAAAACTAGCCTAGGCAGGGATAGTGCTGCCGTCTTTGTTCAGAACAAGCATTCTCAGATCAGATCGACCCATTCGAATCCCGTTTTTCATCTCCGAGGGGCTGATCTTTTTCATTTGGTACCCGGCATCGGATAGACGACCATCTCTTCGCCGTGCAGGAGTTCAGAGGCAGGGGTGAGGTCATGCACATTGGCGGCGGTCGTCTCCACCGAGTGGATCAGGCCTGTCTCGCTGTCGACACCGATATAGACCTACCGCTTCGCGGGCCTGCGGCTATATCCCAAAGTGCCATTGCTTGCCCTTGCAGGCCTGGTGCATCTAAGGATCTCTTTGCCGCTGTTCATTCTTTGTGGAGCTTGGAGCCGCGATGGTGGTGGCATCGATGATCGTGCCCTGCTTCATCGTCATGCCGTTGGCCCTGAGCTCGGCATTCACGGCTTCAAAAATCTGCAGACCAAGATCGTTCTTCTCCAGTAGATGCCGGAATGCCAGGATCGTGCTCTCATCTGGGATCCGGTCTGCGCTCAGGGCGATGCCGGCAAAGCGGCGCATCGTCACCACCTCGATCAGCGCATCCTCCATTGCCGGATCACTCAGGTCGTACCACTGCTGCAGCAGATGGATCCGGAGCATGGTCTCCAGCGGATAGGGATGCCGACCGCCCTTCGGGCTGATCCTGGGATAGTGGGGCTCGATCAGATCGATGAGCCGCTTCCAAGGCACAACAGCCTCCATCTCGTCCAGAAAGCGCTCGCGTCGGGTCCGCTTTTTGGTGGTGAACCGCTTGTCATCACCAAAACCAAACGTCTTGATACCCATGAACCCTGGCCGCACCTGCGATCACACGTCCATTCTCGCGCAACGTCGCGGAGTTTTCCAAAGTCTCCCTAAGGGACCGTGGCCGCCCATCCAGCCTGCGCTGTCATGGCGCTGTCCATCCACGTCCAAATGATTGGCGGATTCGCTGAACGCGATCGCCTCGGTCTCGTTCGGACCGATCAGGCCTGCCTCCTTGCCTCTGGCCATGGAGACGTTGATGGAGGCAAGACTCCCAATCCACAGCCTCAGGGCATGAATGCGATGCTCCGCTGCTCCAGCCGCCCCGCGCCATCAACACCGCCGTCTTCGCGTCTCGTCGCCTGGCGGCCCGCTCGCCCGCCAGATCGCCTAGATCTAGGCGGCCCGCGCGGTGCCCGCCCTGAGCCAGCCCCTGGCCACCGTGATCGTGGGAGCCGGCCCGGCGGGCCTGGCGTTGGCCCTGGCTCTGGCGGAGCGGAATCTGCCGGTCACCCTGGTGGAGGCCAGCCGCGACGCCCATGCCGCCGTGCGCGGCGAGGCGTTGATGCCCTCGGGTCTGGCGGCCATCGACGCCTTGGGCTTGTCGCCGTTGCCGGCCGGGCTGCCCCGGCGACGCCTGAGCGGCTGGTCGTTCCAGATCGAGGGCCGGGAGCTGTTCTCCTGGCCGGAGCCGGTCGCGCCCGATGCGGGTTGCACCCTGATCGATCAACGCGCCCTGCTCCAGGCCTGGCGCCAGCGGGCCCTGGCCCTGCCCCAGCTCACGCTGCTGGAGGGCGTGGCGGCCGTGGAGCTGCTGGAGCGGCCGGCGGGGGGAGGCGGGTTGGAGGAAGCCAGCGGTTCAAGCCTCCCCGGCGGCGGCACCGCTGCCATCGGTGGCGTGCGGCTGGCGGATGGCCGGCCGCTGCGGGCTGATCTGGTGGTGGCCTGCGATGGTCGCGGCTCGCTGCTGCGCCAGCGCTCGGGCCTGCCTTGCCCCACCCGCTTGGACGCCCGGGAGGTGCTCTGGTTCCTGCTCAACGGCGCAAGCGTGGAACCGCTGGCCCGTTGGCTGGCGGGTCGCTTCGTGACCGTGGTGGGCCCCGGGGCCGCCTATGCCCTGTTCGAGCGGGCGGCCGGCGGTGTGCAGCTGGGCCTGCTGCATCCGGCCGGCCAACCCCTGGCCCGCCAGACCCCCGCGCCATGGCGCGCCCGCTGGGCCGCGGCGGCACCTCCCGACCTGGCTCAGCTGTTGGAGCACCTGGAGGACGGGGCGGTGAGCGGTCCGCAGCGGCTGCCGGTGCCGGTGGGGTGCGCCGAGCGCTGGCAGCGTCCCGGCCTGTTGCTGCTGGGCGACGCCGCCCATCCGATGAGCCCTTTGCGGGCCCAGGGGCTCAACATGGCCCTGCGCGACGCGCAGGTGGCGGCCCAGCTGCTGCTGCCCCGCCTGCGCCAGGGCGAGGCGGCAGGCCTGGAGCCAGCGCTGCGGCGCATCGCGGCGGCGCGGCGGCAGGAGATCCAGGTGATCCAGGCGCTGCAGCGGCGCGAGGCCCTGCAGGGGGAGCTGCTGCAGCGAGCCCCGGCGCTGCGCTGGTTGCTGGCGGCCAACACCCCCTGGTGCGGGCCGTTGCTGGCCTCGCGTTGGGCGGCCTCCCAGCGCCTGCTGCGCCATGGCGTGCTGGCGCTGACACCACTCGACTGAAGCGCGGCGATGATGGCCCCCAGTGTCCGCTGAGCCATGGGTCGCGTCGCCCGTTTCGCTGGCCATCTGGGAGGGCTGCTCGCCCTGCTGCACCTGCCGCTGCAGACGGCCGCTGGCCCCAAGCTGGATCCCACCGTCTATCCCCCGCCGGACACCTTCCGCCAACTGCAGCTGGCGGTGCTGGCCTGCGGCCGTGAGAACACCGCCGAGCTCTGCGGGACAGCCCGCCTGCAGGCGGATCCGCTGCTCGACCATCCGCGCCTGCCCAGCGTCTGCAAGGACGTGCTCTGGAGAATCCGCCAGAAAGCGGTGGTCGGGGCAGCGAACGACTTCGGCCGGCGCGATCAGCTCGACACCTTGTCTCGACAGGTCACAGCGATCTGCAGCCCAGCCCCGAAGCCCAAAGCCAACGCGGAGGACTCGGGTTCGGGGTCGGGACCGGGCCGATCGGGCGGCCTGCGCCTCAACCTCCCCGGCCAGCGCTGAGCGCCGGCCGGCCGTTCAGATCCCGCTGCCTCAACGCGGAACGGCCGTCAGCGCAGCGGCCCTGGAGCGGCCGGCGGCGGAGCGGAGAGATCGAGCAGCTGCCTGGCGGTGGCATCCATGAAGCCGAGGCTCATCGGCGTGACCACCACGGCCTTGTCGGAAAGGCTGCAGAGCGGTGAGCTGGATTGGCCGCTGGCCTCGCAGCTGGCCGAGAGCTGCAGCAGGGCCCGGTTCAACTTGCCGCGCAGACAGGTCTCCCGCCCCGCCCGCTGCAGCACCGCCTCGGCCGCCCGCCGCGCCTTGTTGACGGCCTCGGGGTAGGGAAGGGTTGCTGCCGAGGCCCCGGGCGCTGCGCCCAGAAGCACCAGCAGGCACAATGCCAGCGGCCGGGCCGCGACCAACCGGAGGGGCAGGGGCACAGCGCAGACCTCACTCGCACAACGCTACTCGGGGTGTCGCGATCGGCCAAGGCGGCGCGGCTGGGGCCGCCAGCGGCAGCCGACGCAGCGGGCCGGGGCTCCCTGACCGCACCGACGCCGGGCTCGGCTCAGGGGCGAGCGGTAATTTAAGGCGCCCCAGCAGTCCCGGTCGCGGGTTTCGCCATGACCAGCAGTGCCAGCGTCGCCGGTGCGCGCCACGTCGCCCTCGCCGAGCCGTTTCGCGACCAGAAGCCCGGCACGTCCGGCCTGCGCAAGAGCAGCCGCCAGTTCGAAACCCCCCATTACCTCGAAAGCTTTGTGGAGGCCTCGCTGCGGGTGCTGCCCGGCGTGGCCGGCGGCACCTTGGTGTTGGGGGGCGATGGCCGCTATGGCAACCGCCGCGCCATCGACACGATCGCCCGCCAGGCCGCGGCCCATGGCGTCGCCCGGCTGATCGTCACCACCGGCGGCATCCTCTCCACCCCCGCCGCCTCGAACCTGATCCGTCGCCACCAGGCGGTCGGCGGCGTGATCCTCTCGGCCAGCCACAATCCCGGCGGCCCGGAGGGCGACTTCGGCGTCAAGATAAACGGCGCCAACGG
>CAYOCW010000137.1:0-3938 GCA_964402615.1 uncultured Cyanobium sp.
CATCGTGCAAACAGCCGGGTCTCAACGAATCCCCTAGCGAGAAACTGCAGTCGTAGCGCTTGAAGATCTCACAGATGTCATCGAAGCGGGTGTAGAGGGGATTCTGCTTGTGGTGATAGAGCATCCACTGGGCAAGGATGCCCCCGCCGCGGCTGACGATGCCGGTGAGACGACCTTTCACCTTCGGCAGGTGTTCGATTAGCAGACCGGCGTGGATCGTCTGGTAGTCGACCCCCTGTTGACAGTGCTTCTCGATGATGTGTAAAAAATCATCCTCCGAAAGCTTCTCGATCGATCCATGCACACTCTCCAAGGCTTGATACACCGGCACAGTGCCGATGGGCACCGGTGAGGCGTTGATGATCGCGGTGCGCACCTCATCCAGGTTGACGCCACCGGTGGAGAGGTCCATGACCGTGTCGGCACCATACTTGACCGCCAGCTCTAGTTTCTTGAGCTCTTCGGCCACATCGCTGGCATTGGGTGAGGCGCCAATGTTGGCATTCACCTTGCAACGGCTGGCGATGCCAATCGCCATCGGCTCCAGATTGGGATGGTTGATGTTCGCCGGAATGATCATCCGCCCGCGGGCGACCTCCTCTCGCACCAGCGACTCCGGCAGGTTTTCGCGCCGGGCCACATGGGCCATCTCTTCGCTGATGAGCCCCTGCCGGGCATAGTGAAGCTGACTGACGTTCGCGGAACCGCGACGCTTCTCGATCCAGGCGCTGCGCATGACGGGGTCGGCGGTGGGACAAGCGGCGCAGGGATCGGACCTCGGCACGCCCGCTCAGGGAGCAGCTGCCCCTGCCGGCTGACGTGACCGGGTGCCTGGACTTGAGTTCGACCGCACTTCCCTTCGCCGGCATGACCCGGATCAGGTTCCGAGGGTGTGATCTCAGCCCAGCGCACGCGGTTGGAACCAACCATCGTCCGGGCACCCCTAGCGTGCATCAAACCTAGCAGTTGTGCGTGGCTGGCTTGACTCAGCCGTCCACGCCGCCAAGCGCCTCGCTTTGCAGGCCATTCAGGGCCGCCGCTACCACCCGGTGATCGGGATCCTCCTGCAGGGCTCGCAGCCCCTGCCGAGCCGCCAGCGTCGTTTCGCGCGAGCCCGCCTCGCGCACCAAGCGACTGAGCACCTCCGCTCCGCCAACGCGCACGGTTCCATCGCTGTCGATCACGGCCTGCTGCGCCAGCTCCAGCAGCCACTCCGCCGAGATATCCGGCAGCTCCGCCAGGGCCGACAGGATGCTGCAGCGCACCAGCCAGCCCTCGTCCCGACGGAACGCCTGAATCAGCAGCGGCCAGGCCCGCTCCACGCCATGGAACGCCAGGGCGTTGGCGGCCTCCGCGCGCACATTGGCGTCGTCGTCGTGCTCCAGGATTCGCGCCAGCGCTTGCCAACCGGCCTCGTTGCGCTTTACCCCGAGGCCCGCGCAGGCCAGCGAACGCACCACGAAGAGACGCTGCTCCAAGCCCAGCAACAGCAGCGGCACAGCCTCCTCGACGTCCAATTCCCGCAGGTTGGCCAAGGCCGGCATCGCCTTGGCGGGATCGCCCGAGGCGATCGCCTCGCGCAGCTGCGAGGGATGGGCGGGAGTTGGGTCCATGGCGGGATCAGCGCAATCCACCTTGATGCAGTCCGTCGTGCTTGCGGCGTGCGGAATGCCGCCCGCTCAGCTGATGGTGCAGAGCCAGCGTGCCAGGCCGGAGGCTGGGCCAGCGCAGGCGAGCCTGTCGGCTCAACCGCGTGCTCCGCTGGCTCCGGGGGGTGGGGGGGCCTGGCGCAGGGCCTGCAGCAGCTGGCGCCGCCGCCGCCGCCGGCTCAGCCAGCTGTGGACCATCAACCCAGAGCCGATCAGCAGGGTCGGCAACGCCTGCAAGCCCCGTTGCCCCTGCAGCAGCAGCATCACCAAGGCCAGCAGGATCAGCAACGGTCCTGAGAGGGCCAACAACAGGGCCCGCTGCCGCGAGACCAGGGGATCACTGCGGTGGGCGCGGACAGCCGCAGCCGGCAGCTCCGGCAGCGGCCTCACTCCAAACCTCCCAGCCAGCGCAGCAGGCTGAGGCTCAACACCCTCACCCCGACATCGAGGCAGCGTTCGTCGGGAGCGAAGTTGTTGCTGTGCAGCGGTGTGCAACCCTCCGGTCCGGCCACGCCGAGTCGCAGCATCATCCCGGGGAGGCCGTGTTGCAGGGTGGCGAAGTCCTCCGCCCCGAGAGAGGGCTGCTCCAGCCAGATCACCTGGGATCGGCCCAACAGGTCTTCCGCGGCAGCCGCCACCAGGTTCGTCAGCTCGGGATCGTTGTGCACTGGCGGCGCGATGCAGCGGTAGCGCACGCGGGCCTCACCTCCGTGGCCGCGGCAGAGGGCCAGCACCGTGTCTTCGATCCAGCCAGGCAGCCGCGCATGCACCTCCTGATCAAGGCAGCGGACCGTGCCGAGCAGGCGCACATGGTCTGCGATCACATTGAAGGCCTTGCCCCCCTCGATGCGACCAAAGCTCACCACCACCGGTTGCAGCGCGTCCAGGCGCCGGCTGATCGCCTCCTGCAGCCCGCTCACCACCCGCGCCGCGATCCAGATGGCGTCGGTGCTTTGGTGCGGCCTGGCGCCATGGCCGCTCTGCCCCAGCACCTCGATCTCGAGCTCGCCGGCGGCGGCGGTGAGGCTGCCGCTGCGCAGGCCGATGCTGCCCACCGGAAGGCTGGGGAAGACATGCACCCCGAACAGGGCCTCGACGCCATCCACAGCGCCATCGTTCCGCATCCAGGCCGCTCCCTGGGCGGTTTCTTCCGCCGGCTGGAACAGCAGCCGCACCCGGCCCCGCAAGCGCTCCGCCAACGGACCCAGCAGGGCGGCGGTGCCAAGGCCCACGCTGGTGTGAATGTCGTGCCCGCAGGCGTGCATCAGCCCCTGAACGCGGGAGCTGTAGTCGAGGCCGGTGCGCTCCTCGATCGGCAGCGCGTCCATGTCCACCCGGGCGGCCACCAAGGGCCCGTGGGCAGGGCCCAGCTCCGCCACCACGCCGGTGCGTCCCACCCCTTCCCGCACCCGCCAGCCCCAGCGCCGCAGCTCACCGGCCACCAGGGCGGCGGTGCGTTGCTCCTGGCCGCTCAACTCCGGGTGGCGATGCAGGTGGCGGCGCAGCTGGATCAGCTCGGGCCGCAGCGTCGCCAGGCGTTCCTCCATCCCGGAGGCAAGCCAGTCGGCGGGTGGAGCGATGCCGTTGCAGAGCGGGGACGGGGAGAGGGCCATCAGCGGGGAGGACAGGCCGCCAAGCCAGGGGCTGCGGCCACGGCAGCAGGCCTAAGCCTGCCGCTGGATCGGCAGCGGTGCCGTCGTTGACGTGGCCATTTTCAGCTCGGCATCACGGCGTGACGCCGACCGGGCGGGCTGCAGCCTGCGGTGCCAGTGCCAGGAACTGCTCCAGCGCCACCACCGGCTCCGGCGGCCAGCGCCGGACCCGCAGCAGCCAGTCCGGCTGACGATAGCGGGGGTCGAGGCCGGAGGCCGCCACCCAGTGGCTCTCCGCTTCACCGCTGGCACCGCGGCGCCAGAGCAGGGCGGTGAGGCCGGCGCGGGCGTCGGCGAACAGGGGGTAGCGGCGAATGAGGGCCCGCAGCTGCCGTTCCGCCTCCTCCAGCTCGCCCAGCTGAAAGCTGGCCAGGGCGGCGCTGGAGCGGGCCATGGCAAAGCCGGGCCGGGCCCGGGCGGCGGCGGCGAAGCAGTCCCGTGCCGCCGGCCAATCGCCCAGGGAGCCGTTGACATTGCCCAGGTTGTAAAGGGCGGAGGCATCCTGAGGATCCCGTTCCAAGATCCAGCGGTAGTCGGCGGCGGCGGCCGGCCAACGGGCCAGGGCCTCCTCGGCGGTGCCGCGGTTCAGATGGGGGTCGGGGGGCCCCGGATCACGGCTCAGCGCCCGCCCCCGGCC
>CAYOCW010000138.1:0-3841 GCA_964402615.1 uncultured Cyanobium sp.
ACAGCGCTCCCGTGGCGCTGCTGGTGCATCGGGCAACGCGGCAGCAACTGGCGGCATTGGCAGGCACGATGCGCATCCAGATCGTGTCGGTCGACGAAATCAAGCCCGGAAGATTTACGGAGGATGATCCCGATCTTGAACTTCATCCCCAGCAGCTCGCTTATGTGATGTACACCTCCGGCTCTACAGGCATTCCCAAAGGTGTCGCCATCACTCACCACGACGTTGTCAGCCTGGCTTCCGATAGACGCTGGAGAGATGGTACGCATGAGCGCACCCTGCTTCATTCCCCCTATGGATTCGATGCCTCTACTTATGAACTGTGGGTGCCACTACTCAATGGGGGCCAGATTGTTGTTGCACCGCCCGGACACTTGGATGTCCACATACTCTCCTCTCTGGTCAGTCACCATGAACCGAGTGTGCTCTGGCTTACCGCCGGGTTGTTCGCCATGCTGGCCCACGAATCTCCGGGACTATTCCGTCGGCTCCGCCGCGTTGTCGCTGGTGGTGACGTTCTTTCCGTGTCTGCGATTCAGATCCTTCGCGAGCATTGCCCCAATCTTGCGATCACGAACGGCTACGGACCAACCGAGACCACCACTTTCGCGCTTTGCCATGACCTCGTGCCAGACGCGGTGATCGTCGAAACGATCCCGGTTGGTCGTCCGCTTGACAATACGAAGGTCTATGTTCTCGATGAACGACTTCAGCCTGTGCCGATTGGAGTAACAGGAGAATTATATATCGCTGGCACTGGCTTGGCTCGTGGCTATTTTAAGCGTTCTAATTTGACTGCTGAACGCTTTGTCCCTTGCCCGTTTGAACAGCAAGGAACCCGCATGTACCGCACGGGAGATCTGGCGCGATGGTTACCCGATGGCAACCTGGAGTACATCGGCAGGGCCGATTTCCAAGTCAAGATCCGCGGCTTCCGCATCGAGCTCGGCGAAATCGAGGCGGCGTTGCGGGGATGCGAGCACATTCAGGATGCAGTGGTGCTGGCCCGCGAGGACGCCCCGGGCGAGAAGCGCCTGGTCGCCTATGTGACCGTTGCGGCCAGCGGCGATGCGGTCGCTGCCGAGCTGCCGGCGCTGCTCAAGGTGCAGCTGCGCGACAGCCTGCCCGATTACATGCTGCCCGCCGCCTTTGTGGTGCTGGAGGCCTTCCCCCTAACCCCCAACGGCAAGCTCGATCGCAAGGCCCTGCCGGCCCCTGAGGCGGACGCCTATGCCAGCAGCATCTACGCGCCACCCGAAGGCGCCGTGGAGGAAACCCTGACGGCGTTGTGGAGCCAGCTGCTGGGGATTGAGCGGGTAGGCCGCCACGATGATTTCTTTGCCCTGGGAGGCCATTCGCTACTGGCCCTGCGCCTGCTCAGCGACATGGAGCAAGCCTTCGGAATCCGGTTACCAGTGGGGGCTGTGTTCCTCAGGCCCACCCTGGCCGGCCTGGCCGAGGCCGTCGGCGATTCCCAGCTGGCGGAGGAGGCCGCCGCCCTGGTGCCCTTGCAACCCAAGGGACAGGAGCTGCCCCTGTTCCTCCTACCCGGCGCCATTGGCTCAGTTCTCTATCTCCAGCCCCTGGCGGAGGCCCTGGGCGAGGGTCGCCCGGTGCTGGCCATGCCCAGCCCCGGCCTGGATGGCCGGCCGCCCCTGCCGTCGATGGGAGAATTAGCCGCTCACCATCTGCGGGCGGTTCGCCGCCGGCAGCCCAGAGGCCCCTATTACTTGGCCGGCCATTCCTCCGGCGGGCGGGTGGCGTATGAACTGGCCCGGCAACTGGAGGAGCAGGGCGAGAGCGTGGCCTGCCTGGTGATCCTCGATACCAATGCCCCCGATGCCGAGCAGGACCGGTCGGAACACTCGGAGCGGGAGCTGTTGGCCGAACTAGTGGCGGTTTTCGAAGAATTGGCCGGAGTGGCGCTGGGCCTCAGCCGGGAGGAGCTCCTTGCGGAGCCGGAGGAGGCCGTGGCGCTGGCGCGGGTGATGGCGGCCTTCCAGGCGAACGGCGTGCTCTTCTCCAAGGGAGCCGCCGTGGCGGAGCTGCAGGCGCTGGTGGAGGTCTACCGGGCCGCGCTGGGGGCCCATGACATCTATCGGATCGAGGGGCGGATCCGCGCTCCGATCCATCTGCTGAAGGCCCGCGAGCGGGGCGGAGCGGACGGTTTTGAGGATATCCGTCCAGCCTGGGGCTGGCAGGCCTGCTCAGAGGAGGGCGCGATCGTGGCGGAGGTGCCGGGCACCCACATCACGATGATGGCTGCGCCGCAGGTGGCCGTTTTGGCCGAGCGGCTGGGCGGGATCCTGGCGGCAGCTGATGCTTCCACCGATGCCTCCGCCTCGGCGGCCCTTGTCGCGGTCGCGGCTGAGGCTGGGTCTCGGCGATGATCCACCCGCCCGGCTGGGCTGCGCCCCCCCCTGGCCAGCCGGGTTTCAAGAAACAATGGCGACAAAGACGGGGTGTCGGTGGACAATTGGGAACGCCTTGACAACCGCGTCGTCACCCTGCGGCGTCATCAGCTGTGCGGGGCCCATCTGAGCCGTCATCAGCCGAATCCGCAGATCAACGGGTTGCACGTTCCGGAGTGATCGGGGCTCGATGCGCGCGGGGCAGTGTCGCACCCCGTGAACGGGTACGCCGCTGAGACCGGACTCGCCGAGGCTGAGGTTGAGGCTGGAGGCGGTCAGGCCACGGCAACGGGATGTTGGAACAGCTGACCCCAGCCGCGCGGGCTTCGACACGGCTTGCGCCGAAAGAGTTGGTGCTCTTACGGCTGCGCTCGGTCCACGGCATACCAGGCCAGCTGTTGCAACATTTTGCAGACCATGGCGGTCCAGCCCGTTTGGTGGGAGGCGCCAAGGCCGCTGCCGAGATCGCCGTGGAAGTACTCGTGGAACAGCATCAGATCGCGCCAGTGGGGATCGCTCTGGAACAGCTCTACGTTGCCGTTGAAGGCGCGTCGCCCCTCGGCATCACGGCGGAAGATGTTCGCCAGCCGCTGCTCCAATTCGAGTGACACCTGCCAGAGATCGAGCCAGTTACCGGAACGGGTGGGAAACTCCACCTTGAAGCTGTCGCCATAGAAGTGGGCGAACTTCTGTAGGGATTCGATCAGCAGAAAGTTCATCGGCATCCAGATCGGTCCGCGCCAATTGGAGTTGCCGCCGAACATCGCCACCGGGCTGTCAGCCGGGCTGTAGGTGAGCGTCTGAGAGTCGCTACCTTCGGTGTAGGTGTAGGGGTGCTCAGCATAAACCTTGGAAAGCGAACGGATGCCGTAGGGTGATAGGAATTCCTGCTCATCAAAAAGCCGCTCGCAGATCCGCCGCAGCCGATGCCGCGGCACCAACGTGAAGAGCAATCGGTCGTTGTGCCAATGCCCCAGTTGCTCTACCACCCCGGCGGGATCGGTGCGTTCACGAACGAACCAGCTCAGGCCGCGCCGTGAATCCAGCATCGGCAAACGCTGCACTGTGTCGATGTCGAAGCTCTGCACCGCCAGCAGCGGCACAAGTCCGGAGATTGAGCGACTGCGTAGATAGTCGGCGCTGCCATCGGGGCGCTTGATCACATCGTAATAAAAGCCATCCTGCTCATCCCAGTTCAGGAACTGATGCGTGCGCGGATTGTTAAGTGTAATGGCAAGCTGGATAAAATCCACCACAAAGCGCTCGCAGATATCGGCGTATTCTGGTTCTTCGCAGCTGAGCTCCACAGCAATCTGCAACATGTTCAGGCTCAGCGATGCCATCCAGGCGGTGCCATCGCACTGCTCGATCACGCTGCCATCTTGAAGTGGAAAGCGCCGATCGAAGACGGCGATGTTGTCAAGACCGAG
>CAYOCW010000139.1:0-3780 GCA_964402615.1 uncultured Cyanobium sp.
CGTCTGAGCCGCGTTGCTTCGCGCACGTCACCGGGGCCCGCAAGGGCCCTTTTTTTGTGGAGAGCTCGCTCGACGCCTCAGCTTCCAGCTGAGCGTGCGTCTTCCATTGTTAATGCTCTGCACCGCCGAAGGTGACCTGAAAACCCAGGCACAAATGGCTCCAGCCAAGAACCCAGGCCAGTCAGGCAATGAGACTCATCATAGACGCCTCCAAGATTTGCCGGTTTTCGAGGCGCACGTTAAAGGAAGGAGCAGGCACACGTCGAAATTATTTCGCGCACCTACTTAGTATTCAAGAACATTTGCCTGCTTGAGAGATCCGAATCGCTCGTCACTGCATATTCGAGCTTGCGAGCTGCCGGCCCCTCTCGTCTTTGGCTGCATCCCCGAGCAGCTCACGATTTGTTTTTCAGGAGTCCCTGCTTAGGCGCGAACGAGGCTCATGCGCTCACAACATCTCTGGCGCGCACATAGCCGAGGTAGCTCAAGAGAGTCTTGCAAATCTCGTCACGCTCATCAATCATCTTTACTAGCAGCTCACGCTCGTCTGGAGATGGAAGCTGTGCATCTGCCAGCTCGATGCTCTTTTGCCACCACTGCTGATAAGAGTTCAGGAAGCGGTGCAATAGATCATGCGCGATGTGGTCAGATCTGTTGATGGCCATATCAAGATCAGAATTGCTTAATGTCGATGCAAACGCAGAAACGCCTGTGCGGAGGCATCGGCCAGCTCCTGATCCCAACCGACCGTGAGGATCGCCTGCCGCTCGAGAAACTCCCTGGCCCGCTCCTGGCCGACTTCACCCAGCTTCACCAGCGCCACCAGCAGGATCTCGGTCCGGGTTAGTGCCGCCGCGGCCGGTTAGCTCGCCCTGCAGAGTTGCTCCAGGACTCCATCACAACTGGGCTCCCGCAGCAATGCCGCCAGCACGGCGCTGCTGTCGACGGCCAGGTCGATCACCAAGGCATCCTCAGCCGCAGAGACCGTCATCGCCATAGCCCAGGATCTCTGCGGCGCTGCGTCCATCCAGCACCGGCAGCGACCACACCTGTTCTTCCAGCCAGCGGCGGCTCTCTTCCATGGTCGGGCGCTCCGCCACCGGCTCCCCAGGCAAACCGGCCTCCAGCGCCAGGATGGCCTCCTGGTTCAGCGAGCGTCGGTGGGCGGCGGCTACGGCGTTGAGCCGGCGATAGATGGTGTCCGGCACCTGCCGCAGGACCAGGGTGTTTATCCGACCTGGAAGCACCGATCTGTTAACAGAATGCTAGGAGCCTGTCGCACATAGATTCCAGGCGTCAGCGGACACACATAACAGACCCGTTCCAGCCATCTTGGGGCGCAAGTTGATCCGATTGAGACTGAGCTGACAACGAAAGTCAGCTCAACTTGCTTTCTGTAGCTGAGTTTTGTGGGCAAGCCACCGAAGCGCCGCAGGAGTCAATCTCATTACTAGTCCGCGCTGGTCGCGTTATTTATTGATTTGCCCATAAAAAATCTAGGTGCGACAGGCTCCTGGCTGGATGATCCGGCGAACACCGTCTCATCGCAGCATTCCCTCCAGCTCCTCGATCCCCTGCCATGGAGTCAGCTCCATCAGACAGCCGCAAACGGATTGAGCAGCTCCACCCCGAAGCCCTGGAAGTCCCTGGTGTTGCGCGTCACCACCTTGAGCTGATGCACCGTGGCGATTGCCGCGATCATGGCGTCCTCGTAGAGGGTGTCGGAGCGGCGGTGCATCAGGCGCGCCCAGCAACGGAAGGCCGGGCCATCCATCGGCAGGATGTTGAAGCTCTGGCTCACCTGATCCAGCCAGGTTTCGAGAGCTCTGGCCTTCTCAGGATCCTGCTCACGGGTGAGCTCAATGCCCGCCTGAATCTCGCCGAGGGTCACGGTCGCCAGGTGCAGATCGGCGTCCTCGACAGCCTGAAGCCAGGCCAGCACAGCGCCATGGGGGCGCGGCCGGCGCAGTTCTGACACGACATTGGTATCCAGTAAGTACATCAGCCCTTACAGCTCCACCACGGTCCGGCGCCGAGCCTGGCCCCGAGCTGGCACCAGCCCGTCGCTGCGGGCTTCTGGGGCCAGCAACAGCTCCTTGAGGCTGGGCCGCGCCGCCGCCTGCAGACGCCGCCATTCCTCTACCGGCACCAGCACGGCCGTCTCCCTGCCCCGGCGCGACACCAGCTGGGGTCCTTCGCGCTGACAGGTGTCCAGCAACTCGCTGAACCTGGCCTTGGCGTCCTGGGCTGGCCAGACCTTCATCACCCGCACCCTACTGACTGGTTATCTGACCAGTCTAATGGGACTGGGGTGTTGCCGCATCCAACGCCTGGTTGGACGCCAGACGCTGCATTGCACTCACCCAGGATTGGGGTCAGCGCTGCGCTCATCCAGCAGCGGCAGGGTTGACGCCTGCTCTGCCAGCCAGCGGCAGCTCTCTGTCTCCGTCGGGCGCTTTGGCTCCGGCTCACCAGCTTGGCTGGCCTCCAAGCCCTGGAAGGCGTCTCTCACCGGTTTCCACAGCGCAAGATCATACTTATCTGCTTATTCCCCCGCTTATGGTGCGCTCCGCATCGCCCGCCGAGCGGGTGACCGTGACCATGCCGGCCGCGCTGGTCGCCGGCATCGACCGCATCGAGAGCAATCGCAGCCGCTTCATTGCTGAGGCCGTGCGCCACGAACTGCAGCGCCGCCAGCGGCTGGAACTGTTGCGGTCCCTGGAGGCTCCCCATCCCGACAGCACGGCCACTGCCGCCCTCGGGTTCGCGGACTGGGCCGAGGCCCTTCCCGACGGTGACAGTGACCTGCTCGATCCCAACGCCGGAGTGCCGGTGCATTGGCGGCCCGAATCCGGTTGGCAGGAATCCGGCTCCCCCGAGATCCAGCCATGAACCTGCCCCGAGGCAGCTTGGTGCTGGTGGATCTGGAGCCCACCAGGGGCCATGAACAGCGCGGCACGCGGCCCTGCCTGGTGGTGAGTGATCCAGCGGTGAATGCGAGCCAGCGCTTTCCGCGGCTGGCCGTGGTGCCGATCACGGGAACGCCCGCTCCCGGTGCCCTCTACCCGCCCCTGGCCCCGGGCGCCAATGGCCTCAGCAAGCCTTCCTATGCCCTGGTGGATCAGCTGCGCTCGATCGACAAGCAGCGCATCCGCCGACGCTACGGACAGGTGAGCGACGCGGAACTGGCCGCGATTGATGCGGGCCTGCGCCTCTTTCTGGGCCTGGTGCCGGATCCTGGCTAAATTGCACGCAGTTCCAACCGGATCTCCAGCGATGGGGATGACTTGGTAGGGTGAGCAGGATCTCCTCCTGATCCAGATCCACCGCTGTGATGCCCACCGCCCCCTGGGTTTCCCAACGCTGGATCGGGTGGCTGCGCTCCAGCAGCAGGCCCTCAAGCACTGGTTGGAGCATGCGGCCCATGCTGCTGGCGATCCGCCGCTCACGCCAAACAGCACCGTGCCGCCCTGGCCATTGAGAAAGGCGCAAAGCGTGTCGCAGCCCGTGCGCAGCAGACCGGTGGAGCGCTTGAACTCCAGCCGCTCATGCACCAGTGCCTTGGTGCGGATGAGGCTGTGGTCGCAGCCCTGGGAGGCAGAGCGACCCCGCCAGAGCGGCCTAGCATGACATGTAACCGCAGCTGAAGTGGCCATGGACGCGGAAGCCGCCCCAGGCGTGGATCCCCAGGCCGCCCGCCGTGCCGCCAATCGCCGCAAGGTGCAGGAGCATCGCCAGCGCCTGCGGGCCCAGGGGATGCGGCCGATCCAGATCTGGGTG
>CAYOCW010000140.1:0-3734 GCA_964402615.1 uncultured Cyanobium sp.
CGCTGGGCCATCCCGCGCCCGTCGGGTCGGGATGCCACTGGTCGCCGCACCACTCCCACAGCTGGCCATGCAGCTCCGCCAGGCCCCAGCGGTTCACCAGGCCAAAGAACCCCACCGGTACCGGTCGCTGGCGGTAGGCACCCTTGCGGCCTGCGCCATAGATATAGCCGCCGTCGTAATTCGCCCAGCTGGCATCCAGCGTGTCACCGAAATGGAAGGGTGTGGTCGCGCCAGCTCGGCAGGCCACCTCCCACTGCCCCTCACCGGGCAGCGTCAGTTGGGGGGGATCCCCCTGGCCCCCGAGTTGGCTCCACTGATCCAGAAGCCAGCGGTTCAGACGGCCCAGCCACTCCTGACAGTCGAACCAGCTCACGCTGTCCACCGGCAGCGCCCCTGGCTGGGCAAACCGCTCCCAGAGATCGTCCGGTTTGCGGGTGCCGGGGCTGGGGTTCAGGTCCCGCTCCAGCCGCGGCAGCAACGCCACCGCTTGCCACTGGGCCCGGGTGATCGGGTGGCGCACCAGCGCAAACCGCTCCGGCCGCACGCTGCGCCGGGCTTCCACGTTCAAAGGTCGCTGGGTCTGGGGGTCCTTGCAGCCATCACGCTGGCTGGCGTACCAATCGCGGCCAGCCTCCTCCTCTGGCGAACCGATCGGCGGCTCCCCGCCTTCCACCACCACCAGCTCCAGCTGCTCACCCGCCGGTAGCGGCAACCTCCACACCGCTGGCGTCACCACCTCGGTGCGGATCCGCAGGGCCTCACCCTCCTGCAGCGCCGTGAGCGTGAGCATCGGCACTCGCGTTTCAGTTTCAGGATCGCTGCCCAGCAGCGGCAGCTCCGCCGCCGCCGCCAGTTGCAGCCCCCGCGAGGCCCCCTGCAACACGGGCAGCCGAGCATCGTGCTCCGCCCAGCCCGCCTCGTCCCTGATCAGCAAATCCAACGCGTCGCTGCGCAGGTGGCGTTCCAGCACTCCCATCAACTCAGCCCGCAGGGCCTCTGCCTTACCGGGCAACCGCGCCGCCGCCAGCCCCAGGGCCTCCAGCGCCGTGCGCCGCAGCGCCCGCTCCTCTGCCGTGGCCGCCGCCGGCACAAGCGCCGCCACTTCCGCGGCCAAGGCGCGGGCGGAGGCCTCCCCACCCAGGCTCGCCAGGGCGATGGCGGCCGCCTGGCGGGCCCGGGCATCCTGCCGCTCGCTGGTCAGCACCCGCCCCAGGGCCTCGGTGACCATGGGCTCGCGGCAGCCGCGGAGGCAAAGCTCCTCGATCGCTTGCAGGCGCACCGCCAACATGGGGTCGGCCAGATCGTCGATCAGCCGCCGCAGGCGGCGCCGCTCCGTTTCCGCCGCGATCTCCTGCTGATCGATCTTCGCTCGGTCGGCCAGTTGATCCCGCAGCTGCGGTGGGATCTCCAGGCCCAGCACGTCACGAGCATGCACCGCGCTGTTGTAGAGGGCGCGCAGGAAACCCAGGGCCAGGTCGGCCTGCTCGCTGCCCGGCGCCGGCAGGGTGTGCGCCAAGAACGTCTCCCAGGCAGCGGGACCCTCGCGATCCAGCTGGCGCAGCCAAGCCAGGGCCGCCAGGTAATCCGTCAGGGGATCGAGCACCAGCCGCAGGTCCATGCCATCGGGGGCTTCCTCCACCAGCTGCAAGCGCTTCACCAGGTAGTCCAGCAGCGCGCTTGCCGCCTCGCTTGCCGCCTCGCCGTCCATCCCCTGTCGTTCGGCCGTGGCGCGGGCCAGAGCCTGGAGCGCCGCCATCCGCGGCACCCAACGCGGCCGGAACAGCTTCTCTTCGCTGGCCTGGGCCAGGAGCTGCAACGCCCGCACCACCAGCACCGCGTCCTGGCGCTCCGCTTCCGGGATGGTGGCGTTGATCTGGTTCACATAGGTGAGCATCAGCCTCGGCACCGAATCGGGCAGCACCCCCACACCCTCGCCTTTGCGCTCGGCCAGCACCACATCGATGTAAAGCTTGGCGAGCAGAACGGTGATCCCTCGCTGCTCATCCACAAGGCCCGCTGTGATCTGCCGCAGACGCTCCGACGACCGAGCCAGAAGGTCGTCATCCCACTCTTTTCCTGTCGGCTCGTCATCTTTCTTCGTTCGCAGGTAATCGTCAAAGAAGGGCAAGAGACGACCCGCCGTGAGCCGCTGCGGTCGCAGGTGCAGCACCTTTTTCTCGGCGAAGTTCTCCTCCCGCCGCGAGGTCACGATCACCCAGGCGGAGGGGAAGGCATCGGCCGTGGGAAGCAGACGCTTCCGGCTGTCATCCCCGAACTCGGAGAAGTGATCCAGGATCACCAGCAGCCGCCTGCGCTTCAGCAAGGCCAGCAGCAAGGGCTCGGAGGGCGCCAGGGTGTCGCGCTCCTGCCCGTCGTCTGTCATCAGATCCTCCAGCCGGCTGCACAGCCGGCTGAGCAGGGTCTCGCGTTCCTCCAGATCCCTTTCCACCAATACGGGCACCACGGGTTGTTCGGTGAGCTCCCCATCGAGGGCCCAGCTGGCGATCCGCAGCGCCAGGCTCGTCTTGCCCACGCCGCCCTCGCCGCTGATCAGCACCAGGCGTCCCACAGCCCCCAGCTGCTTGAGCCGCTCCGGGCTGAGTTCGGGCTCCAGCGTCGTCTTATCCACCATCACCGGCAGGCTCAGGTGAACGCGACGATCCTTCACCGTGTCCTTAGCTGCGAATTTCACCTTGATCCTGCTCAGGTGCTGCTTCACCCAGGCATCCAGCACCCGAGGGCGGTATTTCAAGAAGGGAGACAGCGGCTTGCCCACACGCAGCGGATGCTCCGAACCGATCAACGGCAGCACCAGCTCATCCGGCAGCCGCAGCAGCCAGATGGGCCGCTTCCAGAGCACCACCAAGTAGGAGGCTATTAGGACCAGCAGCAGAACCAGCAGCCCTTTCGCCGCGGTCTCGACGGGTTGGGTCTTGAGCAGCGTGTCCAGTGAGCGCTCCCCCGCCGCCGCGGACGAGGCGCTGCGCGATCCTGAGGACGCTGCCAGGGGCGCAGCGCCGGGGGAGCTGGTGGCAGCAGGCTGCGTCGGCCCTGGTGGAGCGGCCGAGGAGGTGGTGGGGGGCAGGATGGCGGAAGGAGCTGGCCTGGTGGTCTGCGCCCCGATCGGAGGGAAGGGCTGAGCGCAGGGCGGCCTGGAACCCTCCCCGCTCACCACGAGCAAGGAAACCAGCACGCAGAAGCCACCCGTCAGCTTGACCACGCCTCTGCCCTCAGCCCTGGTTCGCTTCACCTGCCGGCGCGGCGGGGGATCGGCTCCAGTGCGGGCTCACTGCCGCCCAGTGCTGCCAGGCGCCTGGCGCTCTCGCGTTGCACCAGGGCCCGCAGGGCTTCCTTGAGCAGGGCACTGCGTTCCAGATCGCCGCACAGCTGCTCGGCCCTGGCCAGCAGCTCATCGTCGAGCGTCACGGTGGTGCGCATGGCTCCGTCCAGAGCTTGAATCACTCTAGGCATCGTCTGATGCTGTCTTTGATGTTCGCTGGTCTTGAGCGGCTGAGTGCAGCCCTGGCGCAACCCACAGCAGAAGCACTGCAGGCCGCCCGCCAGCAGCCGGTGGCCGACGTGGATGAAACCGGCGCCCCCACCGGCAATGCCGACGGCAACAATCCAAAGGGGAAGCGGGGTTGGCTGTGGGTGTAGGCGAAGCCTTCCGCGTAGCGGTTGGTGACGCCTGTGGTGACCGTGTTCCGGCAGGGCCTGAGCCGCTCGGCTGCAGC
>CAYOCW010000141.1:0-3645 GCA_964402615.1 uncultured Cyanobium sp.
CAAGTGCATGGGGCCGCCGCGCCCTTTGCTGCAGCCGGTTTCCTTGCCGAACAACTCGCTCATCACCTCCCGGGCCGGCACTCCGCAGCTCAGGGCGTGGACGTGGTCGCGATAGGTGCTGCAGAACCAGTCGTGCTGAGCTCGCATCGCCTTGATCACCCCGGTCGAAACGGCTTCCTGGCCGTTGTAGAGGTGGACAAAGCCAAACATCTTGCCGCGGTAGTACATCTCGGCGCACTTGTCCTCGAAGCGGCGGCCGAGGGTCATGTCGCGGTAGAGCATGAGCCCCTCCTCGCGGCTCACTGCGGCCGGTTCCGCTGGGTAGAGGCCCTCCAGTCGCAGGGCGTGGCTGCCAGCCTCGGGAGGGGCCTCGCCCAGCGCGCCGGCGGGGGCGGTGGTGGCAGTGGAAAATCGGTCCTGCGGCATTGGCTCACCCACGAGAAATCGACGATCTGAAAAGCGGGTCGTCGTCAGACTGTAGGGGGTCTCTCGGGGCGGCTCTGTTCATCGTGACCGGGTTTCGGCGTCAGCAACGCCAGAACCACCCAGGCGATTCACGGGCCGAGCGCTGCGGGAAAGCGAACAGGGGCGAGGGGCCCCGATGCATCTCCTTACACTGCCCGCTACAGACGGATACCCCGGTTGGATCTGCCGATCGATCACTTCGGGCTTCTGGGCGTGACCCCCGGCACCGATGCCCAAGGCGTTCTGCGGACGCTTCAGCAGCGTCTCGATCGGGTGCCGGATCAGGGATTCACGGCGGAAACGCTGGAGGCGCGGGCCGAGCTGCTGCGGGCCAGTGCCGATCTGCTCAGCGATGCACCCCGTCGGCAGTCTTACGAGGCGGATTTGACCGCCCTGATGCATTCCGCGCAACCGGTGCAACCGGCCCTGGAGATCCCCGGCAGCCTCGAAGTGGCCGGCCTGCTGCTGCTGCTGGAGGCTGGCCAGCCGCTGGACTGCTGGGAGCTGGCCCGCGGTTGCTTGCAGCCCCCCCAAGCGCCGGCCCTCGGCAGCAGCCGCGAAGCGGACCTCACTCTGCTGGCCGGGCTGGCGGTGCTGGAGGCGGCGCGCGAGAGCCGCGATCAGCGGCGTTTCGAGCCAGCTGCGCACCTCCTGCAGGCGGGGTTGCAGCTTTTGCAACGCATGGGCCAGGTGCCGGCGCTGCGCGAATCGATGCATCGCGAGCTGGAAGAGCTTTGCCCCTACAGAATTCTGGATCTGCTCAGCCGCGATCTGGCGAACGTCCAGGAACGCCGTGAGGGAATGCTGTTGCTGGAGCAGTTGGTGCAAAAGCGTGGCGGACTCGAAGGCGAAGCCGATCTGAGCTTTTCAAACGACCAGTTTCAACTGTTCTTCAAGCAAATCCGTGGCTATCTCACGGTGCAAGAACAGGTTGATTTATTCAACCATTGGACCGAGGCGGGCTCATCCACGGCGGGCTTCCTGGCCGGCATCGCCCTGACCGCCTCCGGGTTCGCCCAGCGCAAGCCGGAGCGGATCGCCGCGGCCAGGGATCGCTTCGTCTCCTGTGGCCGTCCTGGTCTCGAGCCATTGCTGGCCAATCTGCATCTGTTGCTGGGCGAGGTGGACCAGGCCATCACCCTGTTTGAGCAGGGCGCCGCCAAGGATCTGCGGGCCTGGGCCTCACAGCACAGCAGCGATGCCCTGGGCCGATTGTGCGCCTACTGCCGCGACTGGCTCAGCCGGGATGTCCTGCCCGGATATCGCGATCTCGAAGCGGATGCGGACCTTGACGCCTACTTCAGCGACCGCGATGTGGTCGCCTGGGTGGAACGGGAGGACCGCCGCGCCGGCCGCCACTACACAGCGGCTCCATCGGTTGCGTCGCTCGTCCCATCGGCTCCCTCGGCCCCAACCGAAGCAGCGCCGCTGACGACCGAGCCGCGGCCCTCGCTTCTCAATGACTTTGATTGGAGCGATTGGAGCTTCACTCCGCCCTGGGAGCGGGCTGATGGTGGTGATGCCTCGGCAGCAGCACCCTCAACGGAAGTGGAGACCCGCGTCCAGCGTCGACGCCGTCGCTCGTCCCTCGCCGACCTCCCCGACCGCATTCCGCGCCTGCCCCAGCGGGCTCCATGGTGGATCGGGCTGACGGCTGTGGCGATGGCGCTTGGAGCGGGCATCTGGACCATCCGCCAACTGGCCTCTGCCCCCCAGCGGCCCGGCGTCCAGCCGCTCCTGGTGGCTCCCCCGGTGAGCGGCAAGCCGCCGACCCTGCCCCAGGTCCCGCCGGAGCCGATCAGCGAGCCCGCCCAGCCCGGCCCGGTCCCGCTGCCGCTCAGCATCGCCAAGCCGACTGAGCGGCAGCTGCGCAGCCTGCTGCAGGCCTGGCTCGACGCCAAGGCCGCTGTTCTGTCTGGCAAGGAGCCGGCCGTGCCCCTCGACCGCCTGGCCCGCTCGGGTCCGATTGACCGGCTCGAGGCGGAACGGCGCCAGGACCGCGCCACCGCGCAGACCCAAACCATCCAGGCGGCCATCCGCGCCTTGACGGTGAAGGAACGCTCGCCCCAGCGCATCGCGGTGGCCGTGGAGATCGATTATAGCGATAGCCGCCAGAGCGCTGACGGTCAGGTGGTCGGTCGTACCCCGCCGATGAGCCTGCGCAATGTTTATGTATTCGGACGCGACGGCGACACCTGGCGCCTGGCGGCCACCTACTCCGGGCAGTGACCCCCTCTTGATCCATGTTCGAAGAGCTCTCCCAGCGGTTTGAAGACGCCGTCAAGAGCCTGCGCGGGCAGGCCAGCATTTCGGAGACCAATGTCGACGATGCCCTGCGGCAGGTGCGGCGCGCCCTGCTCGATGCGGATGTCAGCCTGTCGGTCGTGCGCGACTTCGTGGATGAGGTGCGGCGTCAGGCGGTCGGCGCTGAGGTGGTGCGGGGCATCAGCCCCGATCAGAAGTTCATCCAGTTGGTGCATGAACAGCTGGTGGAGACCATGGGCGGCGCTCAGGTGCCGTTGGCCCGCTCGTCACAGCCCCCTACGGTGGTGGTGATGGCGGGCCTGCAGGGAGCGGGCAAGACGACGGCGACCGCCAAGCTGGCGCTGCACCTCAAGGATCAGGGACGCCGCGCTCTGTTGGTGGCCGCGGATGTCTACCGACCGGCGGCGATTCAGCAGCTGCGCACCCTTGGCGAACAAATTGGTGTGCCAGTGTTCAGTCTTGGCGCGGCGGAAAAGCCGGAGCAGATCGCCGCGGCGGGTGTCGCCAAGGCTCGGGAGGAGGGATTTGACACGGTGCTGGTGGACACCGCCGGGCGCTTGCAAATCGACCAGGCGATGATGGAGGAGATGGTCAGGATCCGCGAGGCCACGAACCCCGACGAGGTTCTGTTGGTGGTGGATTCGATGATTGGCCAGGAAGCGGCAGAGCTCACCCGCGCCTTCCATGAGCAGCGGCGCATCACCCGTGCCGTGCCCACCAAAATGGATGGCGACGCCCGGGGCGGGGCTGCCTTATCGATCCGGAAGGTGAGTGGGGCCCCGATCAAGTTCATCGGCACTGGCGAGAAGGTGGAGGCGCTCCAGCCCTTTCACCCTGAGCGTATGGCCAGCCGCATCCTCGGCATGGGCGATGTGCTCACCCTGGTGGAGAAGGCCCAGAAGGAGGTGGAGCTGG
>CAYOCW010000142.1:0-3505 GCA_964402615.1 uncultured Cyanobium sp.
AGGGGATCTCGACGGCCACGAAGCCGGAGCCGCGGCCGATGATCTTCTCCACCTCAACCCGGGCATCCTTAAGATTCACCCCCATCGACTTGAGCACCTTGGCAGCCACGCCGGTGCCTTCGCCGATCAGACCTAGCAGGATCTGCTCGGTGCCGACAAAGTTGTGACCAAGGCGACGGGCCTCTTCTTGGGCCAGCATGATCACTTTGATGGCCTTTTCGGTAAACCGCTCGAACATGGGGCGGGGGCTGCTGCAGTGATGACCAACTTATCAGGATCCAGCGGTGGCCGGAGGTTTAGGCGGCTGTAAGCCTGGAAACCAGGCCCTTACAGCGCTTCGGCGGCGCAGCGCTTAATCGGCTCAGGCTCAGATTGACGGCCGCCCGGACAATGCAACGGCGGTTTTCCGCCCCTCGCCACATCGGCTGACGGATCAACCCTTCAAGCGCAGCCAGTTGATCACGGCATCGTCGCCGTTTCGGTAGTAATGGCGACGCAGACCCGCTTCACGAAAGCCCGCGGTCGCATATAGCCCCCGGGCGGCGACGTTGCCGCTGGCGACTTCGAGGGTGGCGTGGCTGGCACCGGCCTGCCGCCCCCGCTCCAGCAGGCCGGCCAGGGCCCGACGCCCCAACCCCCGACGCCGGTGGCTGGATCGCACCGCCAGGGCGGTGATGTGCAGTTCATCGACGACCAACCAACCGCAAGCCAGCGCCAGCAGGCAGGGACCCGACCACAATCCAATGCCGGGTCGGGCCGGATCCGACAGCTCCGTCAGCCACTGCTCCGCGTTCCAGAGCCCCGCCAGGGCATCGCGATCCAGCTCCAGGCAGGCCTGTTGGTCGGAGGGCTGCAGCGGCCGCAGCAGCAGCGGGGGATCAGCGGGCACGAACCTCGGGGCGGCGGGGCCAGGCTCCATCCTTAAATTGTGCGTTTACCGCTTCCACAACCCCGGGCCGGACATGGTGATCAGCGCAACAACCGGCCCCTCCGGCCCCACCTCTGAAGACAGCCGGCCACCAGACGTGGCCCTCGATCAGGGCCTGTTCGAACCGGGGCAGGACCCGCTCAGTCCCAACCGCAACCTGGCGCCGATCACCTGCCGCGTTGACCTGCTCGGCCGCCTGGAGGTGGGCGGCTGCGCCCTCAGCGACTTGGCCGCCACTTGGGGAACGCCGCTCTACGTGCTGGACGAAGCCACGCTGCGGGCCGCCTGTCGGGCCTATCGCCAGGCGTTGGAAGCCTTCTACCCCGGTCCATCGCTGGCGCTCTACGCCTCCAAGGCCAACAGCTCGCTGGCGATCACGGCCCTGGTGGCCTCAGAGGGACTGGGGCTCGATGCGGTGTCGTCCGGGGAACTGCTCACCGCCCTGGAGGGCGGCATGCCGCCGGAGCGGATCGTGCTCCACGGCAATAACAAGTCGCGCGAGGAGCTGGAGCTGGCGATCGCGCGGGGCGTCACGGTGGTGCTGGACAATTGGCATGACATCCAGCTGCTGAGCCAGCTGGCCGTGGGCAGGGAGCAGCCGGTGCGGTTGCTGCTGCGCTTCACCCCCGGCATCGAATGCCACACCCATGAGTACATCCGCACGGGACATCTCGACAGCAAGTTCGGATTTGATCCCGATGAGCTGCCGGCGGTGCTGCAGCACCTGGCGGGTTGCGACTGGGCCCTGCTCGATGGTCTGCACGCCCATATCGGCTCCCAGATCTTTGAGCTGCAGCCCCACCACGATCTGGCGGCTGTGCTGGCTGATGCGCTGCTGCTGGCCCGTGGCCTGGGCCACCCCTGCAGCGATTTGAACGTGGGCGGCGGCCTGGGCATTCGCTACGTGGCCGGCGACGATCCCCCCTCGATTCAGGACTGGGTGAAGGAGGTGGCCACGGCGGTCGCCCGCGCCTGCCAGGAGCGGCAGCTCAGCTTGCCGCGGCTGCTGTGCGAGCCCGGTCGCTCCCTGGTGGCCAGCGCCGGCATCACCCTCTATCGCCTGGGCAGTCGCAAGCAGATTCCAGGCCTGCGCACCTATGTTTCCGTCGATGGCGGCATGAGCGACAATCCCCGGCCGATCACCTACCGGTCGCGCTACACCGCGGTTCTGGCCGACCAGCCCCTGGCGCCGGCTCTGGAAACCGTCACCCTGGCGGGCAAGCACTGCGAATCCGGGGACGTGCTGTTGCCTGATCTGCCCCTGCCCGCCTCGGCGCCCGATCAGGTGTTGGTGGTGTTTGCCACCGGCGCCTACAACGCCTCGATGGCGTCGAATTACAATCGGATTCCCCGGCCTGCCACCGTGCTGGTGCAGCGGGGCGACGCCGAGCTGGTGCAGCGTCGCGAGCAGCCGGAAGGCCTACTGCGCTACGACGTTCTGCCATTACGGCTCGGCCCGGTAGGCTGACGGGATGTTGGGTACGGCCCTGGTCGACCCTGAAAGTCCTACCGTATCCCTGACAGGATGACTCATCCTTGTGATACTCACTCGATTGATTAATTTTTTTGACGACTATCGCCTGATCCCGGATCTTCTCGCGGCGGCGTTTTTGGGTCTGCTGCTCTTGGGTCGCGTCAGCGACAAACGCACGCTTTTGTTGCTGCGAGGATATCTATTATTGGTAGCGCTGGCCTGGTTCATCCAGCGCTACGTCGATCTACCCCTGACCACCAAGCTGGTGGATGCCTTGGTGTTGGCCTGCAGCCTCGCCCTGGCCATCCTCTGGCAGGGTGAGCTGCGCCGGCTGATGGAGCGGCTGGGCACGGGCAGGCTGTTGAGCCTGTTCGCGGATCCTTCGCGCAACCGTCGGGTTTCGGGATCGGTCAGCGTGCTCACCGAAGCGGCGGGCCGGCTCTCGCAAGCGCGCCTCGGCGCGTTGATCGTCCTCGATCCCGACAGCGATCTGGTGCCGGAAGACTTCCTGCAACAGGGCGTCTGCATCGATGCCCAGCTCTCGGTGGAGCTGTTGCTCAGCCTATTCGCGGCAGATACGCCCCTGCACGACGGTGCTGTGCTGGTCAGAAACAACCGCATCGCCGCCGCCGGGGTGATCCTGCCGTTGATTCGTCAGAGCGCCAATCTCTATGGCACCCGCCATCTCGCGGCCCTGGGCCTGACCGAGCGCCATACCAGCTGCCTCTGCATCGTCGTCTCCGAGGAGACCGGCACCCTGTCGCTGGCCAGTCAGGGAAAATTCGAGCGGCCGATCACAAGCAGCCGCCTGCACGATCTGTTGAACGCGTCGTTGAAAGCGTCGCTGAACCCGCGGGCAACCGCCCCGACAGGTCGTAGCGTGGCCGTGGATTTGCCGGAACCCCGCGGATGAGTCGCGCTCTGGCGACCAACCTGCCTGCTCCCACCCAGCCGCTGCCCCCGCAGCTGGATCCGCGCCGCCTGCCGGCCCATCTCGCGGTGATCATGGATGGCAACGGCCGCTGGGCCCGCCAGCGGGGCATGCCCCGGGTGATGGGCCATCGCGCCGGCGTGGAAGCGCTGAAGCGAACCCTGCGCCTCTG
>CAYOCW010000143.1:0-3396 GCA_964402615.1 uncultured Cyanobium sp.
ATCCAGGCCATCTGGCCTGGCTGGCAGCCCTCCAATTCGGCTTCATCGAACTGGATTGCGCCCTGCTGCATGGCAGCTCGGCCGATGTGGGCGACAACCTGGGTCCAGACAGCTCACCGCTGTTGCTGTTGGATCGCCTCACACGCATGGATGTGAATCGCCTGTTCACCGCCCGCAGCGGCGAGCAGTTCTGCGTGGAGCTGGCGGGCGGGGGGATCGCGTCCGCCGTTCGCGATCTAGCCGGTGAACGGCAACTTCAGCAGGTGGTGCCCCAGCGCAAGGTGATCGGCATCGGCTGTGGGCTCCGCTACAGCCTCTACAACCCAGGCAGCGACCGGATCGCCTTCCGGAGCGTGGGCCAACAGGCTGGATCCCGCGGTCGGGGCTTCGGATGACACCGGCAATCGGGGGAATCGCCGAACGCCTCCAGCTGGCTCTGGGAGGTCACCGGCTGGGGGTCATCCTGGAGCGTTCCGGGCCCCGATCGGCACCGCTCTGGTTGCTGCTGCCGGCGCTGAGCACCGTTTCCAGTCGTGGCGAGTGGAAGCCCTTGGCGAAGGCCGTCGGTGATCAACGCCAGCTCGTCAGTTTTGACTGGCCGGGTTTCGGAGAGAGCGATCGCCCCGCCATCACCTACGACGCGTCTTTATTGCGTTCTGCACTCCGGGCCGTGTTGTCCTATCTGCGCGCGACCCAGCCAGGTCGCATCACCGTGGTGGCGGCCGGCCACAGCGCGTCCATTGCCCTGGGCCTGGCTGCTGAATGGTCGGCTCGTTGGCAGAGCCTGGTGGCGGTTGCCCCCACCTGGCGTGGACCGCTTCCCACCATGACCGGCTGGCCGCCCCAACAGTGCAGCTGGCTGCAGCAGGTGATCGCCGCACCGCTGATCGGACCGGCTCTGTACCGGCTCAACACCAGCCGAGCCGTTCTGAAGCTGATGTTGCGGCGTCATGTCTGGGTGGACCCTGACCTGTTGACCCCACAGCGGATTCGGGAGCAACAACAGCTGGCCCGCCGCCCAGGGGCGCGCTTCGCCAGCGCGGCCTTTGTGACGGGTGGCCTTGATCCTGCTCAGGAGAGCGACTGGTGGCTGCAGCAGGCCCGGCTGCTCCAATGCCCGCTGCAGGTGATGCTGGCCGGCCAGGCACCACCGCGTTCCAGGGCCGAGATGGAAGCCCTCACCGCGGCGGCGGATCAGGTCACCGAGATCCCGGGGAGGCTGGGCCTGCATCAGGAATTCGGCACCCTGCTGGCCCAGCAGTTGCTCTCGGCCGACGGGGCATTTGGCTGACCATCAGCGCCAGCAGGAATCCCGCAAACTGCACGATCACCACACAGGGGCCGGAGGGAAGGTTGGTGAGGCCATCTGGCCCTGGGAGCGCTGCGGCGGGGTGTGCTGGTGCATCTGCTGTCTTGCGCTGGCCGGGCAGCGCCGTGCATGTGATGGGTGGTCTCAGCGCCCTGCAGATCGGCCCTGCAGCCCGGAATCTGTTCGGCGGGCGGGCGGCCGCCCAGCGCATCTGCCGGGCCGTGATCAAACGGTGATCAGCAGAAAGGCAGGGCTCCTGGGGAGCCCCGCCCGGCCGCTGGCCTCAGAAGGGAATGAGCGCCTCCAGCTCTGGATCAACCGGCACGGCCAGCCGGGCTGACTGCTGCTCGAACAGCAGCTGGGCTGCCAGCTCAGCCAGCCGCGGCCAGCGCGCGCTGCAGAACGCCAGATCCTCCAGCACCTGCCAGCAGAACTGCTGCAGCCGGGCTTTGCGGGAGAGGGAAGCCATAGGGGGGCTCCGCTCCGGCCCTCCTCATGGTCGGGGGGCGCATCGCCGCAGGCCTGCTTACCCTCTGCAAGCCAGCCAGCAGCCGGATGCAGCTTCCGTTCCTACCATGATCTCATCCACGCACTGGCGATGGGCAGCTTCTCCTTCACAGCAGAGATCAAGGAGGACCGGACCCTGCAGCTGCCGGCTGGAACGCCTACCGGTCGTGTGACCGTGGCGATCACCCCGGCTGGCGAGTCCACGCCGACAGGACGGCGTTTGCTGGCCAAGCTGCTGGACCTGCAGGCCGCCATTCCTTCAGCGGAAGGCCTCAGCCAGGAGCAGATCGATTCCGCGTTGGAGCAGGAGCGGGCCTCCTGGCGGTGAGGCATGCGGCTCTATCTCGATTCGTGTGTGCTGATCTACGCCCTCGATGGGGCTGAGGGTCTGCGCCGCCACACCCTGCAGCAGCTGGAGCGCTATGGCGATGCCGATTGGGTGATCAGCGATCTGGTGCGCATGGAGTGCCTGGCGGGCCCCCTGGTTAACGGCTCTGACCGAGCGGACAACTTTGCTGATAGGCGCCGGTCAGCCAACCTCGCCAAGACAATGCATCTGCATTACCATGTGTTGAGTCCCGTGGGTGGCTTAATGTCTGTTCTGTCCTCTCCTGATGCGGCCGGCGCCTTCGTGGGCACCCCCCAGAGCGAGGTGGAATCAGCACTCACGGAGCGCTATCAGACCACCGTGCCGCAACCCGTGCGGCGGGCCCTGGGCTTGCGCAAGCGCGACCGCATTCGGTACTCCTTCCGCGCCAACGGCGAGGTGGTGCTGCAGCGCGTCAGCCCAGATCCGATCGAGGAAGACCCGGCGCTGGCTCCTTTCCTGGCACTGCTGGAGCGGGACATTACCGCCCACCCCGAGCGGCTCCAGCCCATCGGCGCGGATCTGGTTCGGCGTCTGCAGGATCTGGTGGGTGCCATTGAGGTGGATCTTGATGAGGCATTGCCTGACGACGAGACCATCTGATAGTGAGCACGGCGTCGGCGTCCCCCGTGGTGATCAATGGGTGGACAATCTATGCGCATCCGTTGTTTCTGGATCAGCTCGAGATCTTGATTGCTGAGGTGGAATCGTTGCGCACCAAGAACCCCAAAGCCTATGGCAGCAAGAACGCCAGCAAGCGCCTGGCGGCCATCACTCGCCTGATGCTCCAGGACATCCCCCAGGACCCCAGCCGAAGGGAGTACCAGCAAGGATCCACCCTCGGCGCTGCCCACCGTCACTGGCGAAGAGCCAAGTTCTTTCAGCAGTACCGATTGTTCTTCCGGTTTCACACCCGTTCACGGCTGATTGTCTTGGGCTGGGTCAACGACACCGACACCAAACGCGCCTATGGCAGCAAGACCGATGCCTACCAGGTGTTCCAGTCCATGCTGGCCAGCGGCCATCCGCCAGACGACTGGGACGAGCTCCTGCAGGAGTCCGCGCAGGCCGCAGGACGCTTGCAGCAGCTCACGAGTCGGTTCCCTGGAGCTCAAGGCTGAAGTTGGCTTACTCCGGGCCTCTCCAGTCTGGGGCCTCCTGGCGTCAGGCCCCCACTGGGGTCCCATCGCTGCGCCGCTCTCGGCGCCGATCG
>CAYOCW010000144.1:0-3357 GCA_964402615.1 uncultured Cyanobium sp.
CGGTCGGAATTTCTTGGAAATCCATAGGCTTCGGCATGGTAACGGGACTTTCTCACCGGCTTCTCGAAGCAGCAGACGTTCCGCAAGCTGCTGGTGGCGCCGGTGTCGCTGCGGCGCGGCATGGAGCAGCTGATTCGCCGCGAGATCGATCATGCCAAAGCTGGCAGACCCACCTGGATCCGCGCCAAGATGAATGCGCTGGTGGATCCTGCGATCATTGCGCTGCTTTACGAAGCTTCCCAGGCCGGCGTCAGCATCGATCTGGTCGTGCGCGGCATGTGTTCGCTGCGCCCTGGGCTGGAGGGCCTCAGCGAGAACATCCGGGTCATCAGCGTGATCGGCCGGTTCCTTGAACACTCACGGCTGTTCTGGTTCGGCAATGGCGGCGCCGATGAGGTTTTGATCGGCAGTGCCGACTGGATGCCACGCAATCTGGACCGGCGGGTTGAGGCGGTGGCGCCGATCGAGGATCCAGCGTTGAAGATCCAGCTCCAGAACCTGATGGAGATCTACCTGCGCGACACCAGGGCCTGGCACATGCACAGTGACGGGCAATACAGTCAGCCGCAGCCGGAGGGCGAGGAGATGCTGGCACAGCAACTCATGATGAAGCGCTGGTGCGGTGGATTGATGCCCATCAACGGCGATGCCGGAAGCGCCCAACATGCAGAAAGTCTTCGGTTTCACGCCCATCCAGCAGGCTGCTGAGTGCTAAATTCCGGCCACCAAAATCATTTCGGAGGCTTGGGGTGATGGGGACGCCTCTGCATTCCGCTCCGCCTGGGGTCGGCCCTTTTGCCGTCTCCGCTTCTGGAGCGCCACCACTCTCACGAGCGACGGCTGACCGCCAGCCGAGCCCACGCCAGCCCTCTCGGCTCAGTGCCGATTCGATTGGCTGGTATCTCAGCAACATCGGCCGGGTTCCGCTGCTGACACCGGCGGAGGAAATTGAGCTGGCTCACCATGTGCAAGCGGCCAAATGCTTCCAAGATCGGCCTGCCAGCGAACTCACGCCCAGGCAGCGGCGCCAGCTCCGCATGGGGCAGCGTGCCCGCGATCGAATGATGGCCGCCAACCTTCGTTTGGTGGTGAGTGTCGCCAAAAAATATCAGAACCAGGGTCTTGAACTCTTGGATCTTGTCCAGGAAGGAGCCATCGGACTGGAGCGAGCCGTGGATAAGTTCGATCCTGCCATGGGCTACAAATTCTCGACCTATGCCTATTGGTGGATCCGCCAGGGGATGACCCGCGCCATCGATAACAGCGCCCGCACGATCCGCTTGCCGATTCACATCAGCGAGAAGCTGGCCAAAATGCGTCGCATCAGCCGCGAACTCTCGCATCGGCTGGGGCGACAACCGAACCGGTTGGAGCTGGCTCATGCCATGGGCCTGCAGCCCTCGGAGCTGGAGGATTTGATCTCCCAGAGCGCTCCCTGCGCCTCCCTCGATGCCCACGCCCGCGGCGAGGAGGATCGCAGCACCCTGGGAGAGCTGATCGCCGATCCCAACAGCCAGGAGCACATCGACTCCATGGATCGCAATCTGCAAAAGGAGCACCTCGGCACCTGGCTGTCCCAGCTGAATGACCGGGAGCAGCAGATCCTGCGGCTGCGCTTTGGCCTGGAGGGAGCCGAGCCGCTCACGCTGGCGGAGATCGGCCGCAAGATCAACGTCTCCAGGGAGCGGGTGCGGCAGCTGGAGGCCAAGGCGATCAACAAGTTGCGGCTGCTCAGCACCATGCAGCAAGCCGCCTGACGTTGCGATGACCTGGTTGGCGGTCGCTCCCGCCTGGGTGCGGCAAGGGATGGGTGTGGTGCTGGTGGGCGGTTGGCTGGCCCTGCTGGCCCTGGCGGCCCTGCTGGTGCGGCGCCGCTGGAGCGAACAGCTGGAGTGGAGTCGCAAGCTGGTGCACATCGGCGGCGGCGCCGTGATCCCTCTGGCCTGGATTTGCGGCATCGACCGCTGGTTGGCCCTGCCCGCCGCGGCCCTGATCACCCTGCTGGCGGCGATCAATCATCGCCAACGCGTGCTGCCGGCGATCGAGGACGTGGGCCGGCACAGCTTTGGCACGGTGGCCTATGGCCTGTCGATCACACTGTTGCTGGCGTGGCTGTGGCCGGAGCGGGCCGATGCTGTCTGCGCCGGGGTGCTGGTGATGGCCTGGGGCGATGGGCTGGCGGGGCTGGTGGGCCCCCAGGTTGCTTCGCCCAGCTGGCATGTGTTGGGTGAGAGGCGGTCGCTGGCGGGAACCGGCACGATGGCGCTCGCCAGCCTGACGGTGCTGCTGCTGTTGGCAGCCAGCACCCGGCCGGGGGCGCCGGAGCTGCCGCTGCTGCTGGCGATGGCCGGCGTGGCCACGGCTTTGGAGCAGGTGGCTGTGCTCGGCCTCGACAACCTCACGGTGCCTTTGGCGGTGTCCGCCCTCTGGCTCTTCAGCTGTTGAGGCCCGGCTTCAGGCCTGCAACAGCGCCTCACAGCGATGTCCCCAATCGCGGCGGCTGCCGAGGGCGGCCACCAGCAGCCGATCGGATGGTTCCAGCCGCAGCCGGGCCTGCCACTGGCGGATCACTTCAGCCCGGTCGATCCAGACGTCGAGAACGGTGCGTTGGATCTGGTCGCTGTCCCACTGGCGCAGGCGAGCGGTCTCCAGGGCCCAGCCGAGCAGGTCATCCAACTGGCAGGGGCGAAAACCGGCAAAGGCCGGGCCTTGCTCGGCGCCTTGCTCCGCGGCAGAGGCGACGCTGCGCTGCTCCAGATAGAAGAGCTGCAGCGGATCGGACAACCCGCAGAACTGCAGAAGGTAGGTCATGCACCAACCTCCGATTTTGCTGAGAGAGGCCAACGCTAAGCCGTAACAGCGGTCAAGCTGTCCAGCTTGAACATTCCTTCCGATTGCTGATCTGTTGGCACTCGCAATCTGCGAGTGCCAAATCTGGTTCATTCAGGCAAGATCTCCCTGCTGGCAAGGCAAGTGGCTACCACTCCATCGCGGCAGGGCTCAGGCGTGCACCAGGCGGCGATCGCGCACCTCGCGCACGGCTGCCGCCAGCTCGTCCAGCAACTCCAGCGTGGTGGCCAGATCGATGCAGGCGTCGGTGACGCTCTGGCCGTAGGTCAGCTGCGACAGATCGGCCGGGATCTTCTGCTGGCCGGCCACCAGGTGGCTCTCCAGCATCACGCCCATCACCTGGGTGGAGCCGTCGCGCACCTGATCGGCCACGCTCCGCAGCACCTCGCCCTGGCGGCGGTAGTCCTTGTTGGAGTTGCCATGGCTGCAATCCACCATCAGGCGCGCGGGCAGCCCTTCCGCGGCCAGGCGGCGGGCGGCATCCTGCACCGCTTCCGCATGGAAGTT
>CAYOCW010000145.1:0-3329 GCA_964402615.1 uncultured Cyanobium sp.
CCAAGGCAGAACACCCTGCCAAGGCCCTTGAATCAGATCTTTAGGCAACCCTGGCGTCAGCACCGAGTCGCACTCCCTCGCGCGTTGCCTTGGCAATCCGCTTCTTCGCCGCCACTGGATCCCCATGAATCCCCAGCATGTGCATGAAGGTTGTGCGATCGGCATCCGCCGGCAATAGCGACGCCAGCACCGCCGCCCGCGATGCCACCAGCGGTCGCCGCGCCCACCACACATGCAAGTAGTAAATCGGGGGGAGGGCCGTCATCGAGCGCCGCTCGCGCATGCTCTCTTCACCCAGCTCAGCAATCGGCAGCCACTCTTCAATCAGCCGCTTGGTCATGGTGCAGATCAGAGAAAAGTAGCTAAGAGCTGGAGAAAGAATCCAGTGGAGATCAAGGCAAGCCCCACAGTGGCGAAGCGGTCATAACGACGAGCCTTCGCGACTTCGGCGTCGTCTCGCTGCTGGCAGACCAACCGAATTGAGCCATCTCGGCTCACCGCTTCCGGCAGGCCATATTTCCAAAGGAGCAAAGCACCCACCAGATCAAAGGTGAGCCCCGAGGCTGTAACGACCTTGGGCGAGATCACGCAGGCACCTTGGTGCTTTGGGCCTTTTGAAACGTGATCTGCACCTCACAGCCCATGGCCTTGGCCAGCCGCTGCAACGTGTCGAGCTTGGGTTCCACCTGGCCTGTTTCCAGGCGCGCCAGCTGCGGCTGCTTCATCCCGGCGCGATCGGCCAGTTCTCGTTGGCTCCAGCCCCGCTGCTCCCGTAGGGCAATCAGCTGACGCACCACTGCAAATCGAGGGGCGAGCTCCTCGTAGGCCGCTTGCACCTCCGGGTCAGCCAGAAAGCCATCGCGCACCTCGCGCCAGCTTGGGTGGTGCCTGTTTGCTGCGGGATTGGCAGTGCTCATGTCAGGAGAGGGGATCTGTGGCAAGAAAGTCGGCCATGCGTTTGAGGGCTTTGTCGAGCTCGGCCTTGGGTGTTTTCTGGGTTTTCTTCTGGAAGCCGTGCACCATCACGAAACGGCGACCCGTCGCGGCGAAGTAGAGCGTGCGATAAGTGCCATCGCGCCCGTTGACGCGCAGCTCGTAGAGCTTTTTGCCCAGGGGCTTCACATGGGGCTCGCCCATCGCAGTGCCATTGCTTTCGAGCAGCTCAAACAGGTGCGCGAAGGACGCACGCACCTCGGGCGGCTGCTCAGCCAGCCAGGTGAGCACCGGCTGCTTGCCGCTTGGCAACGAGTAGAAGACGACCTCCCAACTCAACTTGATAACTCCAATGTTATCACTAGCTCGCACTCAGCAACAGCCGCAGCGCCGCCAGCACCCGCCTGGGGTTGTTGCGGTGCATGGCCATCCCCAGCCAGTAGGCCGCCTCCTCGCGGGCCATGGCCTCGATGCCGCGGGCGCAGGTCTCGATCGCGGCCACGTTGCGCATCGGCGCCAGCAGCTTGAACAGCAGCCCCATCGCCAGGGCCAGGTCTTCCGAGAGGGGATCGCGGCGGGCCTCGCCCTTCTTGAGCTTGGCCAGGCTCACCTGCTCCGCCTTGAGCCGCCGCAACACGACACCCTCCACCAGCAGGAGTTTGTGGCCGCCGAGGCCCGCCACCCGCCGTGGCTCCTTCAGTTCCGGGGTGGCGGTGCTGGGCACCTGCCACACCTCCAGCTCCAGATCGCTGGGGCCGCGTTGCCTGCTGCGCAGTTCGTAAGCCGGCCGGCCTGAGGCGATGGCTTGGGTCATCGTTGCCCCTCGGCAGCCTTGGTGAGCTCCAGGCGGATCGTGGCGGTTTGGGTACCCAGGCCGGCTCTGGTCAGACGGCCGATCCAGCCCTCGCCGCCGTCATCCCAGCTCAGCGGCGGTTCGTAGCGGAGCTGGTACGTGATGTCCAGATCCTTCTCCCCACCTCGTCGCCATTGGCCCTCGATGAACCCCCTCAGGATCGTGGCTTCTTCCGGGGTGCCGTTGAAGGTGAAGCTCCAATCCGCCTTGCCGTCGCCGCTGCTCCAGCCCCCCTCCAGCATCTCGACCCGCACGGTGGCGCCAGGCTCGGCCTTGAGCAGGGCCATCGGCAGGAAGCCGTCGCCACTGTTCATCCGCCAGCTGAGGCTCCTGATCGCCTGGCCGCTGCTGCTCACCTGCTGCGCCAGCTGGGTCAGGGCGGTTTTGATGTTGTCGGTGCGCTCGATCACGCCCGGGGGCGGTGGCGGTGCGAGGCCGCCGCCGCCGAACCCTCCCGAGCCAACCCCTCCCAAAGGCAGCGAGGGGGTGCCCCCTTGGCCGCCGAGACCCAGCTGCGGCATGGATAGGCCACCGCCCTGATCAGCGCGGCCGTCAGCGTCTGCGGGTGGATCCGATTCCTTGGCCACCGGAGGCCAGACGCTCAGCTCCAGCGCCTTCTCCATCATGAAGATCTGGGCGTTTTCGTTGATCGACAGCGTGCCGGGGGGCAGGCCCTGGCCCTCCAACCGATCGCCTTCCTTGTAAACGAACAATCCCTGCTCCAGCCCCAGCCGCAAGCAGGCGATCAGCACCTGATCCCCCAGCAGGATCGGCAGGGCCGGGTCGCGGTAGTACTCGTTGCGCAACTGCTGGGTGCTCATCACCCCCGTGCGTTTGAGCGGTGTTTTATCGGCCATGTAATTGGGGGCCGGCGGCGGGTCTTCGGCTAGCACCAGCTCGCGGGCCTCCCGCAGCACCCGCTCCACCTGCTTCTGGCCCACGCCCGGATCGCTGCTGGAACTGGTGAGGGTGATCGCCGCATGGGTGAGCGGCAGCTCGGGCCACTGGCCCCGCTCGGGGTAGAACACATGCCGGTAGGCCTGCTGCACCGCCAGGGCAAAGGCCAGCTCCGCTTTGCCATAGCGGTCCTTCACCTGCTCCCGCTGATGGGATTGCAGGCTGGCGAACAGGTCGCCCTGCTGCATCTGCCGCAGCGCCAGATAGGTGCGGGTCTTGCGCAGCATGTCGTCCACCTGCAGCCGATCGGCGCAAACAAACACCAGGTTGTTGCGGTTGATGCGCGTATTTCCCTGGGTTCCCACCTCCTTGAACAGCCGCACCACCAGCTCGGGCAGCTGCACGTTGGCCTGCTCCACCGTGTGGCCCTCCCAATGGATCACCGCCAGATAGGGGCCCTCCGTGTCGTCGGGGAGGTCGGCGGGGCCGCTCGGGTACAACGCCAGCTCAAAGCGTTGCTTGGCGAAGATCAGCCCCACCCGCGCCTTGAGCTCCTCGCGCACCGTCTCCAAATCGAACTGCCCCTCCCGCTTCCTCACCATCTGGTTGAGGTTGGCGTCGGTGAGGAAGCGCAGCTTGCTGGTGC
>CAYOCW010000146.1:0-3204 GCA_964402615.1 uncultured Cyanobium sp.
CTCGGTGATGGCCGCAGCCGGTGCGTTGCTCGCCCCACCGGAGACGACCAACACAGGGGTGAGGCACTCCTGCAGGCTGATGCCGCCGTGGGCATAGGCGTAGCTGCCCCCAGTGTTGAAGCAGGCGGCGCCGTTGGGGGTGGCGAACCGCTCGCTGGGGTTCCAGCTCCAAGGCGCCGTGGGCACCGGCACTTGGGATTCGCCCTTGATGGCGGCGCAGCGGGCCCACTTGCTGGCGGTGAGGTGCTTGGGCAGCTCGGCGGTGGGCAGGCCATCGGGGCAGAACAGCCAGCCGTGATCGGTGACGACCTTCACGGAGCGCCAACCGGCATCGAGCAACTTCTGGATGCGGAGCGCCAGCCGTTCGATTTCGGAGTGGATCTGACGCGGCAGATCGTTCTGGAGCTGATGGCCGCGGTGGTCGAGGTCGCCGGTCTCCAGCCAACCGCGAGCTTCAGCACTGGATGGGAGGTTCAGCTCGTCGTCGGCCAGAACCGTGTAGCCGACCGCTGTAAGGGCTTTGCGGATCTCGGCGGCAGTGGTGGCCTTGCTGGAGCGGAACGCCGGGGTGAAGTCTTCCGGCAGGGCCTGGCCCAGGATCTCGTCGATCAGGGGCGTGATGGCGGGCTTGGCGGTGGCGGTGGTCGTAGCGAAGGCCGTCGGCAAACAGCAGCACCTCCCCGGGTTCGGCGGTGAGGGCGCCTTGCTCGGCTGGCGTCGGCAGACCACTGCTGGCCACAGCTTTCTGGAAGCGACTGGCGCTGTCCTCCAGCCAGGGGCGCAGCAGCGCCGCCACCGCCTTGCGGACCACCTCTTCCCGGGCGGTCTGGGCCATGGCCATCGCCTGCCAGGCGGAGAGGTCAGCCTCCCAGCCAGCGGTGGTGTAGGGCTCGATGAACTCCCGGGGGGTGCTCCCCACCAAGGGCTGATCGGCCCGCTGGGCCAGGCAGCCGAGCGGTGCGAGCACTTGTGCCAGCGGGGAGAGTCCCAGCTGGGCCGAGATCCAGCGGCGCCGCTCACCGTGCTGGGCCTCCAGCTCCCGCACGCAGCGGCACGCCTCGGCATGGGATTGGCCAGCCAGGCCCTGCAGGGCAGTGAGCACCTGCTCTTCACAGGCGGCGTTGTGGGACGGCCAGCGGGACAGATCGTGAGCGCCAACAGCCAGGCCCATCTGAGCGGGCTCGACCCGGCGCAGCAGCTCGGGGAGCCCTGGGAAGGCGGCGGGAGTCTCGGCGAAGCGTTGCCAGACCTTGCCCCAGCTCCCTTTGCCCTTGGCCAACCGTTCCGCGGCAGCGAGCTCTCCGTCATTGCCGGGATCGAACTTGAGCTCTTTCTTCCAGATGGAGCTGAGTGCGCTCCAGCGCTCCTCACCGCAGCGCAGCTGGAAGGCCCCGGGATCCGCCAGCCACTGCAGCAGGTCGCGGATGGGGTCGTCGGCCAAAAGGGCATCGAAGTCGTCCGCCTCCAGCTTTTTGCCCCGCAGCTGCTCCAGCGGCACGACGGCCAGCTCACTGAGCGCTCGGCTGAGGGCGGCCTTGGTGGTCTGATCATTGGCCAGGTCGAGGCCCAGGGCATCGCCGGAACCGAGGAAGGCCGCCAGAGTCCAGTCGCGCCCATTGCGCTGCAGCCAGAGGCTGCCGCGGAACATCAACTCGATCAGCGGTTCCAGCGCCCAGGGACAGCCCTCACCGGCCCGTAGGTCCTGGCGGCTGACGCCGGGCAGATAGAGCACAGGAACTCTGTCGGCTGCGGCATCAGGAGCGGGCAGGCTCCGATCGACGAGGCAACACAGCCAGAGCGCAGGGCCCTGCCTTTGCTCTGGGACGTAGTCCCCCAAGCAGAGCAGTTCGGGGAGCTGCTGGCGCAGCAGCGGGATCAGAGGCTTCCACTCGCTGCGGGGATCGGTCCAGAGGATCGCCACCGGCGGCTCCTCGGCGTCGCCATGGACATTGCAGCCGCGGAGCTTGTCGAGCAGGGCGGCGAGGAGGGTGCGGGGGGAGGTCATCAGCTTTCTCCCCCCTGGGTCAGGGGCGCTGGGCGAGCCTCAAGCTGAAAACCCTTTGGGCGTAAGCGGCGATCGCTCGCTTCTGCTGCCTGAGCTGCGCGATTTCGGAGCTCGTCAGCCGTTCAGAAACCACTGAGGGTACTGGCTTCGTTGGCGGTGAGGGCTGCGGGGTCGATGCCGAAGGTGGGGTGTTGTCCAAGTGGAGTCAAGGCCATGGCGATTCGATCAGTCTGGCTGGGCAATCGTGCGCGGAGCGGGCTTGATGCCACCTCGCCGACCGAGCTTGAAGCCAATGCGATAGATGTCGGGCATGTTGAGGCGATGGTCTTGCATGGGAGTGAGTAAGCCCAACTGAGCCAGGTAAGTGGTCAGTCCGTATACACCTTGATTGCGGAGATCCTTGGGAAGACGTTCGGCCAGCCCTGGAACGCCCTCTGGTATGGATCCGAACGCCTCATTGAGAACATCCTCAAAGGTTTCCTCGATGAATGGAACCAAGGATCGCCTGTCAGCAAAAGGCTTCATCAGTGCAGATAGCCAGGGGTGATCCTCTTCCATTTCGGCAATACGGATTGCCGAAGCAGCCTGAACGCCACGTTTCAGGCCCTCATCGTGAAGGGGACGCTCAGCATCTCGAAAACGATCAATAGTTTCTTCAGAAGCGTTTCGTATCGCCGTTAGAAATGACCGTGGAGTTGCCTGACCCTGGGCATCAGCGAGATGATTGACGATCCAGGTGTAAGGAATGCCCTGCCGCGCGCCGCTCCCCATCCTGCGGCCAGCCAGTCGTTCGAAGAGCTGCCGCTGAACGGGTTCATCCTGCTGAACAGGAAGTGGTAGTTCCCAGCGAGCCTCGGGCGAGCTGGGAGCGGCAGGCTCGTCCGGGGATCCGAATAGGCTGGCAGGGTAAGACTTTAAGCACCAAGACCGAAAAGACTCCCGGGTTGCGCTGGGCGGGCCATTGCAAAGGCATTGCCAGAGCAAAGCGTGCAGATCGATGAGCGACCAGAGCAGTTCGACGCGGGTGGCGCGGATCTTGGCGATGTCGGGCAGATCAGCGAAGCTGCCTCGGTTGTACTGGTCTGTGCAGAGAAAGACTTTGGCATGCAGATACTTGAAGGTCTTTAATTCGAGTACCAAGCGCAAGAGCGCTTTAATGGCAGCAGAGACATGCAACCAGTTGCCATCGCGGCTGACGC
>CAYOCW010000147.1:0-2948 GCA_964402615.1 uncultured Cyanobium sp.
TGGCGGAACGCGACACGGCGCTGGTGAGCGTCGGCCATCGGCCGACGCTGCTGGCGTTCCACGACACAGTGCTGGAGCTGGACGGCCGCGGCGGCTGGCGGCTGCTGCCGGCGGCCGCCTGGCGGCCGGCGGGATGAGCGGCGGACCTGCGGACCGAAGGTCCCAAGGCACCATCAGCCTCGAAATCAGCAGCGATCGGCTCATCCTTGGCTTCAGCCTCGCGGCGTCCGCGCCGGGGATCACGCCGTGTTGCGCATCGCTGAAGATGCGGCCCCTCAACGGTGGAGAGCCACAGAGGGCTGGGCGAAGGATGGACGAGGAGACCAGGCGAGGCCGAGGATGCGATAGCCTTATCCAGCAATTTCCCGAATATCAAGCTGCAGCATCGCATCATTCGCAAACTCGCCATAACCATAAATATATTGAAACTGTTTATTGTCTAAACCAATTTTTTTCTTAAACAAATAATTGTCAAGAACGGGCCCGAAATCAATACCTGCCTTCTGACAGGCTGCCTCGATTTGATCTTTGTTGCTTCCATCGATAAACATCTCTTGGATTGCTTCAGAGACTGTGGAAGACCGTAGTTCCTTTGTCGCTTTCATCCAGAATTCGGACACCGCACTTTTCAAGGCTGGATCCGCTTGTAGGAGCTCTCGAAAACACTCAATAAGTTCATTTACTGCAGGTTCAACACTTTCGGGGCGAGGCATGGCAACACTTGGCTAAGCTGCCTTCCAATAGTAAGGGAGGGGGGGGATTGTCAACCCACCTCGTCGGCCTGGACGCGGATCGGCTTGATCCTTCCCGGCCACCCGGCCGCCTGATCCTGGCGAATGAACCGATCTCATTCAGGATCACCATGCGACTGCTTGCTACCGCAGTCCGACCCCGTTTCGTTCTCAAACCCCAGTCCTCAAGCTGGATGGCGCCCCGCAACGAAGTGCGCCATCACGCCCCCTCGGCCCGCACCGCTGCAATCCTTCAGCCGCAGCACGACTTCTGCACTGCAAGCGCTTCTTTGCCTGATTCCTGCCCGATTGATCGCCAGGATTGCGTGGCGGCGCCGGGGGCGACCGCTGCGGGCCTGGACCTGGTCCAGACGTTCTGACGAGACCCGCCGCACGACCGTTCCCGCCTCACCGCCAGCCTGCGCCTCCGCCCTCGCACCCTGGCATACGCATGTACCATGGCGGAAGGAGCTGCGGCGAGCCTGGTGGCGGGCTTGGGTCCGGACTCCGCGTCAACCCAGTCCCCCATCGCCGCTGATGCCGAGCCACGCCGAACCCCTGCGCCCAGCCCCCTCCCCTCGCCCCGGGGCGATGTCCCCGCCCTGGCTGGAGGCGCTGCCGGCGGGCCTACCCCAATCCCTCGACCCCTGGCCCGAGCCGCTGCCGGAGTCCTGGCTGTGTCCACGGGCGAGGCAGGCGGTGGCCGCCGGTTTTCCCAGTCCCGCCGACGACGAGGTGGAAGCCCGCATCGACCTCAACCTGGAGCTGATCCCCAGGCCTCTGTCCACATTTCTGATGCGGGCCAGCGGCGATGCCCTGCGCGGTGATGGGATCGTGGATGGCGACCTGCTGGTGATCGACCGCAGCATCACGCCGCGACCGGGTCAGGTGGTGGTGGCGACCCACCAGGGGGGCTTCATCCTCAGGCGCCTCGGGCGTCGCGACGGCCGGCTCTGGCTGGAGGCAAGCGATGGCGTCAGCCCGCCGATCCCCCTGGCTCCAGAGCGCGACCCCGCCGATCCGCCGACCGACACCGAGCTGTGGGGCGTGGCCCTGCACGCCATCCATCACCTGGGCGGCGAACCGGGGCGACGCCATTGATCAACGGCGGCCGAGCCAGGGGAGCTCCCGGAGATTGCAGGGCAGTCATCACCACCAACCGCGCCAGCGACGCCGTGCACGGCGAGCCGCGCCGATGGCATGTGCCACACCGTCACCGCGCCTGCCGTTCCAAACTGGCGCTGCGCCCGGGGCGCATCCTTGTCCGTGTTGTCTCGATGGTCGACCCCCTGCCCGCCTTGAGCCACGACGAATTGGAGACGCTGCAGGCGGCCTTGGATCCCCTGCTGGACGGCTTCGGCGCCAGCGGCTCCTGCCTTGATGATGCCCTGGCCTACCTGGAACGGTTGGGCATGGGGAGCACCGGGACAGAGAACGGCGCAGCCAGCAGCTCGGCGCTGCCGGTGTGGATCGAGCGCTGGCGCGAGGCGGGCGGCAACCGGCAGACCCTGCGGCTGATGGTGGCCACGCTGTTGGCGGCTGCCACGCCCCCTGAGGCAAGCCACGGGTCCGGCGCCGCTGGGCTGGCCGGCGATGGCCTGGCGACGAGCTGAACCGGCACCACTCCAGCCCCCTTGCAGATGGAGAAGCGCGGCAGCGGCAGCGGCAGCAGGGAGGCGGCCAAGGCTGGCTAGTTTGAGGCCAGACCAGCCCCACGCCCGCATGGCCGAGCCCCTCACCGCCGCCGAGCTCCAAACGCTGCCGGAACGGCTGCCGCAGTGGTCGGTGCGCAACGGCAAGCTGCACCGTGAGCTGCTCTTTGCCAATTTTTCCGAGGCCTTTGCGTTCATGACCCGGGTGGCGCTCGCCGCAGAGCAGCTGAATCACCACCCCGAGTGGAGCAATGTCTGGAACCGGGTGACCCTCGATCTGATCACCCACGACACGGCTGGCCTGTCGACCCTCGATCTGGAGCTAGCGCGCCGGATCGACATCATCCTGCAGGCGCCGTAGCGCCTCAGACCAGGGCCGGCAGCGGGCCACTGAGAGTGGCGGACTCGGCAGCTCGGAAGCACAGGCGCTCATTCTCAACCGCCACCACAACCGTGGTCCCCGCCGCGAAGCTGCCGGCCAGGATCGCCTTGGCGATCGGCGTTTCCAGCTCGCGCTGGATCGCCCGCTTCAGCGGCCTGGCGCAATACACCGGGTCGTAGCCGA
>CAYOCW010000148.1:0-2789 GCA_964402615.1 uncultured Cyanobium sp.
CCGTCAACCTCCCCCTTGACCCTTGTCAACTCGCCACCTCAGCTCAGGCTGCCGCCTCAGCTCAGGCCGCCGCACACAGCAGGCGCTGCCGCACACAGGAGGCTGCCGCAGGCGCAGGAGGCTCAGGCAGCAAGGTGGCGTGGCTCAGGCAGGTGGAGGTGGCTCCGACAAACAGCCTGCTCAGGCAGCCTGCTCAGGCAGCTCAGGTGCTTCGACTTCTGGACCTCGCGCCACGGACAGGGTCGGCAGGAGCCTGTTGGTGTGAACATCAGGACATCAGCCGAGACCCTGCCGGGGGCTCTCCGCCGGGAATCGCCTCCGCCCAGGGGAGCTGCCGCTGGCACGCGCGGTGAGGCCACGCCCCCACAACGGATGGGCTTGGGGTGGATTCGGGGCTAGACGCTGCTTCAGGCCCACCCCAACGGGCTGACGGGATCGGGCCCAACCGGCCGCAAAACCGCCGGCCACGCATCTGTTGCAAATCTCAACAAGGATGCGCTCGCCCATCAAAAAAGCCGCGGTGGGTACCGCGGCCGTGCTCTCTGCCCAATTTTGTCAGGTTGAAGCTTGGCTGGCTTCAGAACAGGCCCAGGGTCAGGGATTTGTCGATCGGCAGACAGGCGCCGATGCCCAGGTAGATCGTGAAAGCCGTGCCGAACAGGAAGGTGGCCATGGCCACGGGGCGACGGAAGGGATTCTGGAACTTGTTGAAGCTCTCAATGAAGGGCACCAACATCAGGCCGAGCGGAACCAGTGTCTGCAGTGCGATGCCGAGAAGTTTATTCGGGACCACCCGCAGGATCTGGAACACGGGATAGAGGTACCACTCCGGCAGGATTTCCAGAGGGGTTGCAAAGGGATCAGCCTTGTCCAACAACATGGCTGGATCAAGAACCGCAAGACCAACCAAGCAGGCGAAAGTCCCGAGAATCGTGACCGGGAACATGTAAAGGAGATCGTTGGGCCAGGCCGGCTCCCCGTAGTAGTTATGTCCCATGCCCTTGGCCAGCTTGGCCCGCAGGTTGGGATCGGACAGATCGGGCTTTTTAACGAAGTGCATGGCGAGAATCGCGCAGGGGCGGGGTGGGATATCAGGTTAGGCGGAAACTCCGCAATTCAGAGAGGACCCGAGATGCCTTGCTTACGAATCATTAAGAAGTGCATCAACATGAACACCGCCAGCAACCATGGCATCACGAAGGTGTGAAGGCTGTAAAAGCGGGTCAGGGTTGGCTGGCCGACGCTTTCGCCCCCGCGCAGCAGTTCGACGAGAAAATCGCCAACCACAGGGATGGCAGCGGGCACGCCGCTCACAATTTTGACGGCCCAATAACCGACTTGGTCCCAAGGCAGGGAATAACCCGTGACGCCAAAGGATACGGTGATCACGGCCATGGTCACACCGGTAACCCAGGTGAGCTCGCGAGGACGCTTGAAGCCTCCGGTGAGGTAAACACGGAACACGTGCAGGATCAGCATCAACACCATCATTGACGCGCTCCAACGATGCACGGAGCGGATTAGCCAACCGAAGCTCACATCCGTCATCAAATACTGAACGGAGCTGTAGGCCTCAGCCACGGTGGGCTTGTAGTAGAAAGTCATCGCAAACCCAGTGGCGAACTGGATCAGGAAGCAGGTCAACGTGATGCCGCCAAGGCAGTAGAAGATGTTGACGTGTGGTGGCACGTATTTGGCCGAAATGTCATCGGCGATCGCCTGGATTTCCAGGCGCTCCTGGAACCAGTCGTAGACGGGGTTCGACGGGGAGCCGGACCCGGCCGTCGGAGAGGAGTTCGCCATGCAACGGGCGGTTTGGGTTGCGAGAGTCTACCGATCGCCCCGACCGCTTCGTGAGCGCCCAGACCAGTTGCCCCCCCAGGCCTCAGCCGCCAGCGGCCGATCGCCTCCTCCCCCTGCCCCGCCGCCGCCTGCCGGTTCGGCTGCCGCTGACCACCGGCTCCAGGGCCCCAGCTCAGCGACTTCGGCCCGGAGCCCTGCAACCTCTGCTCGGCGGGCTGGCGGGACTCGCCTTGGTGCTGCAGCTGTTGCTGTCCGCGCCGCCGGCGCTAGCCCTCAACGACGCCCAACAGTTGGTGGTGGAGGCCTGGCGACTGGTGAACCAGAGCTACGTGGATCCCCAGCAGCTGGAGGCCGTGCAGTGGCGCCGGCTGCGCCAACAGGCCCTGGAGAAGCCGATTCAACAGTCGGATCAGGCCTATGACGCCATCGAGGCGATGCTTCAGCCCCTCGCCGACCCGTACACCCGGCTGCTGCGACCGGCGGAATTCACCAGCCTGCGCTCCAACACCCGCGGCACCGTGACCGGGGTGGGCCTGCAGCTCGGCCTGCGCGACGGCGGCGAGCGCATCGTGGTGATCGCTCCCCTCGACGACTCTCCCGCCGCCGCCGCCGGGGTGGCCTCCGGCTGGGAGGTGCTCGCCGTCAACGGCAGACCCACCAGCGAGCTGGGGTTGGAAGGCACGGCCACCGCCCTGCGGGGTGTCGCCGGCAGCGAGGTGCTGGTGCAGCTGCAGCCCCCCGGCCAACGCGCCCGAGAGCTGCAGCTGCGACGCCGCGCCGTCGACCTGCAACCGGTGCGCTGCCGCCGGCTGGACGGCACCGACCGGCAGCTGGGCTACCTGCGCATCACCCAGTTCAGCGAGCCGGTGCCGCAGCTGGTGCGCCAGGCCCTGACAGATCTGCAGAGCCGCGACGGCGAGCCGGCGCTGCGGGGCCTGAGTGTGCTGAAGCTGCTGGTCCTGCCCGCCGTGGTGCTGCTGGGCGCG
>CAYOCW010000149.1:0-2597 GCA_964402615.1 uncultured Cyanobium sp.
GGGCGGCGGCGACGGGCGGCGGCAGATCGCGCCAAGAACGCCCGAGGCCGTGGCCCCAGATCTGCTGGCCATGGGCGAGGTGCAACCCCTTCAGGGCCTTCTCCACCGCCTGATGGCAGGCGAAGCAGGCCCATTCGTGGTGGCCGGCGGCGGCGCTGACTCCGGCCAGCTCCAGATCGGCCTGCGCCTGATGCAGCCAGTCGGCGGAACGATTCATGGCGCCATTGTGGCGGCCACCCCTGGCCAACAGATCTGGGGCCACCCGGGCGGCGAGCCGAGAGGGGCAGGACAGCCCTCAGGTGCAGAGCGCCGAGAAGGGAATCGCCGACGACAGCAGCCACAAAGAAGCCCTGCGTTGAGCAGGGCTGGAAGGGACATCAGGGGTGCAATCAGGCCCTGGGCGCTGTGATCACAGGAGTGGCGATGCGCTGGCGCAGACGGCGGCTCCAACCCCAAGCGGCACCGGCCCCGAGCAGGGGCAGAGGGCCGGGGACAGAGGACGGCGGCGCAGATGTGGGGCCATTGAAGTTGCTGATCGTGGTGGAAGCGCGGTCACCAGCTGAATCGACGGATTGCTGTCTGAACCCAAAGACATCTCCCTGTACTACGGAAAAAGTAGATGAACCAGACTGATCCCTGTTAGGATTGGTAAGTATTGTAAAATTGCCATTTACTAGATAGCCAAAAGGGTCGAAATCGGCATCTTGCTCGTTGGTACTATAGCTCCAGTCAAAGCTGACGGTTCCAGCGGCTGGTGCCGCGATGGTGAAATCTACGTTTTGAGGGTTGTATGAATTATCATTAGGGCCATTGAGCGTGGTGCTGCCTGGGGCGCCGCTGGTGTTGATCGACCCGTCGCCACCAATGCTTTGAGTCCAGTTGGCCGGGGCATAGGGGCCAGCGAAGAGAGTAATGGCTTGGGCGGGATTCGCGGCAAGGCCAAGGGTTGCGCCTGCAAGGGCGAGCGGTGCCAACATGCTGGCCAAGCCTGCTGGCTTGCCGCAGCACTTGCGGCTTCTGGTATTGGCTGATCGAGAGCAGGCGCGCTGGGGGTAGGTCATGCGGGCTTGTATGGGGATTGCTGACGAAAGAATGCATCTCACAACTTTCGCCAAAAGGGCTTATACGCATATTTGTGTTTTTTTTTGCGCGGCGGGGGGGGGCGCTTCCATCAGTGTCTGTTTCTGCTGGTGGCTTTCGGGTTCCCGTGTTTGTGAGCCAGATCCTTGCCAGCGCTGCTGTCAGCGTCGCTCGCCAGCGGGCAGACATCCCAACAGACCAGGCCACATCAGCCAGTGCGTCATCGCGGCTGGCAATCGGCAGCCGCAGCCCGAGGTCGCTTTGGCGAGGAACCAGCCACGGAGCACGGCGTTGTTGAGCACCAACGCGCTGGTGGCGATCGTCGTGTTCAATCCAAGCCCTCCCGGGTGATCTCCGCCATGTCGCCCCCCACAGCGACCCCTGTCCGCAGCTGCTGCCGTCGCGCCGGCCTGGGCCGGCACCGCGCCCTTAACCTGAAATCCCGCACCCTCGCCGGGCCCATGCTCGCTACGCCACGCGCCCTGGAGAGCTTGTCTGGCCAGGAATGGGACGCCGGACAGCTGTTGTCGCTCAACCTGCCGGCCTCGCTCTGCGTTGGCCTGCGCCTCACTCCCGAGCAATTCATCGCGCTCTGTGAGGCCAACCCCGACGCCGTGTTGGAGCTGGCCGCCGATGGTTCCCTGATCCTGATGACTCCCACAGGCAGCGAAACAGGGGGCCGCAACGGCGCCCTCAGTGGCCTGCTCTGGCAGGCCCTGAAGCGCAGCGGTCTGCCCCTGAAGCTGTTCGACAGCTCCACCGGCTTCCGCCTGCCGGACGACTCCGTGCTCAGCCCCGACGCCGCCCTGGTGGCCCTCGATCGCTGGCAGTCCCTCACAGCCGAGCAGCGCCGCGGTTTCGCCCCCCTCTGCCCCGATCTCGTCGTCGAACTCGCAAGCCCCAGTGGCGCGAGCCCCAGTGGCGCGAGCCCCAGTGGCGCGAGCCCCAGCGACGAAGGCCCCCGCGGTCTCACCGCCCTGCGCCAAAAGATGGCCGCCTATCAGCGCAACGGCGCCCGCCTCGGCTGGCTGCTGATTCCGCACCAGCGGGCGGTGGAGATCTGGGAACCGCTGGCGGAGCCGCCGGCCCAGCCGCGACGGATCGAAGCGGCCACTCGGCTTGAGGGAGATGCCCAGTTCGCCGGGCTGGCGCTGGAGCTTGAGGAGATCTGGGCGGGCTGATGGCGACCAGTTCCCCTTGGCTCACGGCAGGGAAACCCGGCGGAAAGGCTCACGCCGGAAGCGCCGATAGATATCAAAGTCGCTGTCCAAAGACAGGATCTCGGCGATCTCCAGCCGCTCCGAGAGGGTCACCAGGGTGAGATCGGCGAAATCACCGGGCAGATCGGCGTAGCGCTTGTTGAGTTCGGCGCTGCGGGCGTAATCCTCCGGCAGCAGGTTGATCGCCTCGATGCCACCGCGGCTCACCGCCCCGAGCAGGTGGTTCTGAGCGGCCAGGACGCGGGGATCAGAGGGATTGCCCAGCAGCCAGAGCACCTCGGCGATGCAGATCGGCGA
>CAYOCW010000150.1:0-2098 GCA_964402615.1 uncultured Cyanobium sp.
GCTCAGCCGCGTAGGGATCGGGCAAGAAGCGTTCGGCCGTCAGCTCCGGGCGGTTGAGATACCCACGTGCCACTTGCACGCCGCCGATGAAGAGTTCACCCGCTACAGCCGCGGGAACCGGCTCACCATACTGATCCAGAAGGTAGATCCGGGTGTTAGAGATGGGACGACCGATGGGGATGGTGACCGTGCCGGGGATCGATTCAGCACAATCCCAGGCAGTCACATCAACCGCCGCTTCTGTAGGTCCGTAAAGATTGTGAAGCTCACTGGCGGGCAGGGTGGACTGGAATCGATTGACCAATTCTGCCGGCAGAGCCTCTCCGCTGCAGAACACCTGACGAAGACTGGTGCACTGCATGCTGCGCGGATGCTCCAGGAACACCCACAACATCGGCGGCACAAAATGCAGCGTTGTAATTCCCGCGCTGCGAATAATATCAACCAGATAGCCAGGATCCTTATGACCATCCGGGCGAGCCATCACCAGCGAGGCACCAGCAAGCAATGGCCAGAAGAATTCCCACACCGAGACATCAAAGCTGCAAGGGGTCTTCTGCAGCACCACGTCGTCCCCACCCAAGCCCTGGGCAGCTTGCATCCAGAGCAGGCGGTTGACGATGCCGCGATGCTCCAGCATCACCCCTTTGGGCTTCCCGGTGGAGCCTGAGGTGTAAATCACATAGGCCAGATGGTTGGCCGTCAAGCCCAGGGCCGCCCTATCCGGATTGGCGGCGCTCAGCTCCGCCCAGGCTGCCGCATCCGCCTCAAGGTCGATCGTGGTTACGGCGCCTGCCAAGGTGGCCAGGCGCTCCCGCGTCGCCCCGTGCACCAGCAGCGCCAGCGGTGCGCTGTCCTCCAGCATGAACGCCAGCCGCTCCTCGGGATAGGCCGGATCGAGCGGCACATAGGCGCAACCAGCCTTGAGAATCGCCAATAATCCCACCACCATCTCCAAGCTGCGCTCCACAGCAATCGCCACCCGATCGTCGGGGCTAATGCCGAGGCTGATCAGGTGATGGGCTAAGCGGTTGGCGCGGGCGTTGAGTTCCGCGTAGCTAAGGCTTTGCCCCTCAAACACCAAGGCAATGGCCTCGGGGCTGCGGTCGACTTGTGCCTCAACCAGTTGCTGCAGACATTGATCCTGCGGAACATCGGCCTCTGTGGCATTCCAATCGCGCAGCAGCAGCTGGCATTCTGTCTCTGGCAGCACCGTCAGCTGACGCACGGGTGTGGTCGGCGCGGTTTCCAATGCCCCCACCAGCTGCTGCGTGGCGGTCTCCAGGTAGGCGCACAGACGCTCAGCACCGATCTGCGGCAGAGTTTGGGCGGTGAGGCAGAAGCCTGCTCCCAAATCGTCCACACTGATGGTGACGGGATAGTTGGTGCGCTCTTCCGCCTGCAGGAGTTCGATTCCCTCCCACAGCAACACGTTGGAAGAACTGTCGTCGCTTTCTGGGCTATGGCGGTAGTTGAGCAGGGCGCTGAACAGCGGTGCCGGTGCCGCCACGCCACTGCACCGCTGCGCCAACGCTAGGGAAGCGTGTTCATGGCGCAGCAGACCCGCAAGGGTGCGGTGGGTGCGGCGCAGGGCCGCTTCTACGCCCTCCTCTCCGGCCTCGATCCGAACCGGCAGGGTGTTGATGAACAGGCCCGGCATGCGATCTGAACCCTCACCACCCTTGAGCCGTCCGAACAGCACGGTGCCAAACACCACCTCACTGCGGCCGGAGGTGAGCGCCAACAGCCGAGCAAAGGCGAGATGGAACAGGCTGGCCGCGGTCACCCCCAGGCGGCGAGCCTGACGGCGGAGCCGCTGGGCAAGTGCGGGCTCCAGGCTGCGGCGGGACTCCTCGATCCCCGTCCCATCACCTCGCACCTCGAGGTAGCCAAACGGGGCGGTGGGTTCCTCCACCGCGCCGAGTTGATCTTTGAAAAAGGCGGCGTGGTCGTCCGCCGTCAAACCCAGGCGAGCCTGGGCGATGTAGTTCCGATAGGGCAGCGGCGTTGGCAAAGCCTCAAACTCTCCGTTTTGGTAGGCCCCGATCTCCTCGAACAACACCTCCAAGGTGGTGTGGTCCGCCACCAGGTGGTGCTG
>CAYOCW010000151.1:0-2055 GCA_964402615.1 uncultured Cyanobium sp.
TAAGGCATAGTTGTAAATCTCAACAGCCGTCGCGTAAGCTAATGGCATCGCAAGCTGGGATCGAAGCGCTCCACCGCCCGCTCCAGCCCGAGGCTGCCCTCTTGCACCAGGTCGAGCAGCTCCAGGCCGCGATGCTGATACTTCTTGGCGACCGCCACCACCAGCCGAAGGTTGGCCTGGATCATCCGTTCGCGGGCCCGCTTGCCGCGGTGCAACGCCAGGCGCAGGTCGGCCAGGCTGAGCCCGATCCGCTCGGCCCAATCGGGGCTGGGGTCGGCGGGGTCAGCGGCGGCGCGGCCGGCCAGCAAGCGCTCCCGCTGCTGCACCTGCCGGGCCAGCAGCAGCTCCTCCTCCGGGCTGAGCATGGCGACCCGGCCGATCTCCTGGAGGTACTGGCGCACCAGATCGGTGCTGCTGGTGGACCCCGCCATGGGCAGCCAACGAACCAGTCCCAGGCTGCAGTTGATCCGAGACGTCGGCGCCCGATGGCGGGGATTGCTTTGGATTTGGCGGTGCCGATGTGAAGCGCAAGACTTCGCGATAGGGACGGGTGTGCGCGGACCTTGCAAGAAACAGAGCCTATGAATTGATCTGATTTCCCTGATGGTTCTCATGAGCTGCTGCGTGGTTCCCTTGCTGCCCTGCGCCCGGGTCTTGCTCCGCAACGGGAGGGAGGTGATGCAGCGTCTAGTTGTCAGGGTTCTGCCCCATCGGCCCTCTCTAGCGGTCGCAGGATTGGCGCTTGGCGCCACGCTCGCGGCGGCTGCCACCCCTCCAAGGGTCGAGGCAGCCCAGAAGATGGGGAGCTTGGTGGTTCAGGTAACCTGTTTTTACTTTCCCCTATATACGGAGTACCCCTGCCCCAGGGATTATGCCATCTATGACATCAAAGTCTATCCCGACTGGGGTGGTTTTGGGCCCTTCAATTTGTCAAAATTTACCTACAGCTTTAACTATGATCCAGCGTTGTTGACGTTCCGCGCTGATCGAACAAGTCTGGTCTGCGACCTTCGTTCCGCAGCCGTCCCGGCCTCGTGTCCAACGCTCCCGCCTGGCCAAGGCACCACCGCCCTGGGCACCAGCTCCGACGCGGTCCTGGTGGATCAAACGGGGCTGACGATCAGCGAAGATCCCTCGGGATTGCCCTCCGTCACGCTCAGCTACACGTCTCCCACGCCGATCTCCATCCCCCTCGGTGAGCGAATTTTTTTAGCTCTGTCCTTTGATCCTCGCATCCCCCTGGCTCCGGGAGCCACGGTCACTTACAGCCCCTTGCTGCTCTCCCGTGCCACGTTCGCAGCAACCGGTTTCAGCTGCACCGATGACCTGGGCACTGAGCTGCCGTGCAGTTCCAGCCACCCCTCCCTGTCATTGAGGCTCAACCCCGCCGTGCCGGGGCCCTTGGCCGTGGCGGCGCTGCCGGCCATGCTCCACGCCAGCCGGCGCCTGCGTCGCCGTGTTCGGGGCACGGTCGCCTGAGTCTTCGCTGGCACCGCCTTCGGGCGGAGCAAGGGCGGCGTCAGTCGCCCTCCTCGTCCTCCCAGGTGCTGGCCACATGCAACTCCTGCAGCTGTTTCGGCGCCACATCGCCGGGGGCGCCGGTGAGCAGACAGCGGGCCTGCTGGGTCTTGGGGAAGGCGATCGTGTCGCGGATCGAGTCCTCGCCCGCCAGCAGCATCACGAGGCGATCGAGGCCGTAGGCGATGCCGCCGTGGGGCGGCGCCCCCAGATCGAGGGCCTCCATCAGGAAGCCGAACTGGCGGTTGGCCTCCTCCAACGGCAGGCCGATCGTCTGCAGCACCTGCCGTTGCAGGGCCGAATCATGGATGCGTAGCGAGCCGCCGCCCAGCTCCAGGCCGTTGAGCACCAGGTCGTAGGCCTGGGCCCGGGCCGTGGGCAGCCGCTCCGCCCAGACGGCCGGGTCGTCGCCCAGGTCTTCGGCGTTGGGGGCGCAGAAGGGGTGGTGCAGCGCCTCGTAGCGGTGTTCATCCTTGTTGAATTCGAACATCGGGAAATCCACCACCCACAGGAAGTTCCAGATGTCGTTGTCGCGAT
>CAYOCW010000152.1:0-1884 GCA_964402615.1 uncultured Cyanobium sp.
GTCCTGCGTGTGTCACGGACGAGCTATTCCAGTGCTTTGGACGACTTTGGAACACCCCAGCGCCAGCGTTGGCGCCGAAGTTATGATAGCTCTGCTGCAGAAAGCTGATCGGTTACTGCAAGGATTTGGAACGATCATAGTCTTAGCTGATCGAGCATTTCCTGGCAATGATCTGCTCAGCTGGTTTGATGACAAGCCCAGGTGGAAAGTAACCGTTCAGGGGGCGGGATGAACATGAGACTCATCGCGCCGCAATGAATCTGCTCCCCCGAATGCCATTTGGCGATGGCTTGAGACCCATCGCCTGGGCCCCAAGAAGCCCCAGTGAAGGCTTGCAGACCCACCACAGGCACTACCTGTAGTGTCTCTGGGCGCTAAACACACCATATCCAGGCCCTGAACGGATACTTTCAGCTTGAGGCTCGCCCAGCGCTCCTGAAGCAGGAGTGGTGGCCGTGAAGGGCATGGCTGGCCGCCAGGCACGCCCGCTACCCCAGCACGATCACCGTGGCGCCATAACGCCTCAGCTGGCTGTCCACCGTCAGCAGCAGCAGCGGCTCCACCCGGCTCTGGCACACCAGCAAGCGATCAAACGGATCCCGGTGGACGCCATCGGTCTCCAGCTCCGCCACGGCCAACAGGTGGGCGTTGTTGACCTGCAGCCAGCGGAAGCCTTGCAGCGGCACCTGCCGCTCCAGTTCCGGCAGATCCACCTGCAGCCGTCCGATCGACACCTTGATCGCCATCTCCCACAGCGAGGCCTGGCTCACAAACACCTCCGCCTCGGGCGCCTGCAGGCGCTTCACCACGGCCGCCGGCAGGCGCGGGTCATCACTCAGCCACCACAACACAAGGTGGGTGTCGAGCAGCAGCCGCGTCACCGCAGCGCCTCAAACAGCCCATCCAGCGGCGCATCGAAATCATCGGCCAACGCAATCTGGCCGCGCATCGCCCCGGGCGCCGCCACTGGCTGGGCCGGAGCCTGCCAGGCCACCAGCCGCGCAATCGGCACCCCCGAGCGGGCGATCACCACCTCCTGCCCCTGTTCCACCTCCTGCAGCAACTGGGAGAGATGGGTCTTTGCCTGGTGGATATTCACCAACCCCATCGGTCATCGCCTTGAACTAAGTCTTAGTCTAGTTGCCCCCTGTCGGCCTCGCTGGGCGGCGCTGGAGCTAGAGCTGGACCGATGACCTCCATCCGCACCCTGCTCGCTGCCCTGATTGAGAAGCTGTGCGCCTGCAACGTCCATGGCGATGCCGAGGAGTCGCCGGTCGCGATCCTCTGAACACACCCCAAAGGTGAGTGGAAGCCGCTGATCCCCCAGCTGCGCCAACAGTTGGCGGAGCTGCTCTGCCTGGGTGACTACGACCTTGAACACCGTCAGGGTCCAGCGTTCTGGCTGCGTTGCCTCGTCGATCGGAGCCTGCCGGCCCCAGCCTCTGGCTCCAACGCAACGGGCGCGACTGGACCCTTGCCGCCTTCCTCTTCGCCTCGGCCTTCCGCTCCGGCAAACCCAGCGGCGCCGCCGAGCTGCCCAAGCACCTCACCGCCAGCCAGTGGACATGCTGCGCCGCCATCAAGGGGGAATCCCAGGTTCCGGTGCCCACCGCCGCCTGGAGCTGGAATCCCAGCGAGCCGTTCGCCACCCCCAACGGCGCCGCCTGCTTCAACACCGGGGGCAGCTACGCCTATGCCCACGGCGGCATCAGCCTGCAGGAGTGCCTCACGCCGGTGTTGGTCGTCTCCAGCGGCGCGAGCAACGCGGCGCGAGCAACGCGCCGGTGGCGGCGATCAGCGAGATCAGCTGGAAGGGCCTGCGCTGCAACCTGGAGGTCAGCGGAGCCACCGCCGGCCTGAAGGCAGACCTGCGCCGCGAGAGCA